>NZ_JAUJWZ010000015.1:0-192598 GCF_031931925.1 Pseudomonas sp. rhizo66 | reverse complement strand
CTATCGAATCACGCAAAAAGCCCCTTCTATATAGACGTAACCGCAACGAATGCGCAGTATATTGCCCAATATCAAAATAAAACCCTGCTGTTCTTACCTTGGACGATGCCACGCAATGAATGACCAGCCACGTTCCCTCGCCTCAATGCTGTTTCCGGTTGGCCTGCTATTAATAGCCATGGCATCGATCCAGTCAGGCGCCTCACTGGCCAAAAGCATGTTCCCCATCGTTGGCGCTCAGGGAACCACAACGCTGCGTCTAATCTTCGCCAGTGTGATCATGCTGTTGATACTTCGTCCCTGGCGCGCCAGGCTGACCGCCAAATCCCTGCGCACGGTCATCGTTTACGGCATGGCACTGGGCGGCATGAACTTCCTCTTCTATATGTCATTGCGCACTGTGCCGCTGGGGATCGCCGTTGCCCTCGAATTTACCGGGCCATTGGCTGTAGCCATTTATGCCTCCCGCCGCGCCATCGACTTTCTCTGGATCGCCCTCGCCGCCGCGGGATTGATGTTGCTGATTCCAACAGGCGCCACCAGCGCCGGAATCGATCTGGTCGGCGCTGGGTATGCACTGGGAGCTGGTGTCTGCTGGGCGCTATATATACTGTTCGGCCAGAAGGCCGGGGCCGATAACGGTGTGACGACCGCAGCACTAGGCGTAATGATCGCGGCATTGTTCGTGGCCCCTATTGGCATCGTGCATGCCGGCGCAGCGCTTTTGACCCCCTCCCTGATTCCGATTGCCATTGGCGTCGCCATTCTGTCTACCGCCCTGCCCTACACACTGGAAATGGTCGCCCTCACCCGCATGCCGGCACGTACATTCGGCACACTGATGAGTATCGAACCGGCTTTCGGGGCCTTGTCTGGCCTGTTGTTTCTGCATGAATTCCTCACGCTGTCACAATGGATGGCGATCCTGTGCATTATTCTGGCGTCCGTAGGCGCAACCATGACCATGGGTAGCGGCGCGAACCCCGCAATCGCGGCTGATTGAAAGAGGTTTTGACGAAGGTCTGGCAATTGGCGCGCATTTAGGCCATGTTTAGACCCGTAACCCAATGCCAGACATGGATTTTTTCGGACAGGGATTTCAAAACGCTTAGAGCGCAAGCGAACACAGGCAAACCCGAGCGTTAGACTCGTGGCCGCTATAAGGACGGTAATGAAACGAATTTTGATACTGATCGCCATACTGGCTATTGCGGGTTGTGCGGCGACTTCGGAAACCAAGGTAAAACGCGGAAAAAAAGGGCTGCACATCAACTGCTCAGGGCTATCGTCCTCCTGGGACAAGTGCTACGCCAGCGCCGCCAGTGCTTGTTTGCCGAAAGGCTACAAGGTCATCGCCAAATCCGGTGACACCGTGGAAGAGCCCGGCGATTACCCGTTCGGTCTCAATCCTGCGGGTTACACCAGTCGCAGCATGATTGTCATCTGCAAATAGATCAGCGTGGCCCGGCGATCTGCCGGCCAATCTCTTCATGGCTGGACTTCAGCACCGCTTGCTGGACGTCCGGCGTGACCAACATACGCGCCACCACCAATGCCCCGACGCATTGCGACAACACTGACCACGCCAGGGTCTCGCTCTCAAGTATCTGTGCCCAGCGCTCTTGCAGCCGACAAATCCATAACTCGGCCTGTTCGCGTACCTGAACATCCGATCGGGCAATTTCTGCACCCAGCGCCGGCAACGCGCAACCGGCCTCAGGTTGCTCAACGTGAGCCAAGCTCAGATAGTGCTTGAGACAGCGCTCCAGTCGCTCACGATCCGGCGCGCCCTCGCCCCCCAGTCGCTCAAGGCTTTGGCCCAACTCGCGCTCGACGATGGCAGTGAACAATGCATCTTTCGACGAGAAGTGGCTGTAGAACGCCGCTCCGCTCAATCCGATAGCCTTCATCAAGCCATCGACGCCCACCGTGGAAAACCCCGAACGCTTGGCCGACAGCGCGCTGCTCTGCAATAACTTTTCCCGGGTTTCCAGTTTGTGGCTGGCGGAATAACGCATGTGTTTGCCCTCGAATCGACTGCCTTGACGTGGTCTGGATCCTAGCATAACGTTCGTTCACTTAACGATCGTTTAATAAAGGGATCTACCCATGAATAACAAGAAGGTCGTGTTGGTGGTCGGTGCTGGCGATGCCACGGGCGGAGCGATTGCCAAGCGTTTCGCCAAAGAGGGATTCATCGCCTGCGTCACCCGGCGCAGCGCCGACAAACTGCAACCGCTGGTGGATTCAATCAAAGCTGAAGGCGGAGAGGCCCACGGCTTTGCCTGCGATGCGCGCAAGGAAGAAGAGGTCATCGCCCTGATTGAAGACATCGAGACTCGACTCGGTCCGATCGAAGCTTTTGTGTTCAACATCGGCGCAAATGTGCCGTGCAGCATCCTCGAAGAAACCGCGCGCAAATATTTCAAGATCTGGGAGATGGCCTGTTTCTCTGGTTTTCTCAATGCCCGCGAAGTGGCCAAACGCATGGTCACGCGCCAGCGCGGCACGATTCTATTCACCGGCGCCACTGCCGGACTTCGCGGCGCTTCCGGCTTCGCCGCTTTCGCTGGTGCCAAACACGGCATCCGCGCCCTGGCGCAAAGCATGGCGCGGGAACTTGGGCCGATGAACATTCATGTCGCCCACGTGGTAGTCGATGGTGCGATCGACACCGATTTCATTCGCAACAGTTTCCCCGAGAAGTACGCGACCAAAGATCAGGACGGCATCCTCAACCCCGAGCACATTGCCGAAAACTACTGGTATCTGCACAGTCAGCCACGGGATGCCTGGACCTTCGAACTGGACCTGCGCCCGTGGAACGAACGCTGGTAAGCCCCCGCCATAACAATAACGACAGAGACGCGAAAATGACTAAAAGCGTGGAGTTCTATTTCGACCTCGGCAGCCCTGCCACCTATCTGGCCTACACCCAATTGCCGAAGATTTGTGCCGAGACCAGCAGTGAGCTGATTTACATCCCGATGCTGCTCGGTGGCGTATTCAAGGCAACCGGCAACGCATCTCCGGCGATGATTCCGGCGAAGGGTCGGTATATGTTCGAGGATCTGGATCGCTACGCGAAACGCTACGGGGTGCCGCTGAGATTCAATCCGCATTTCCCGATCAACACACTGATGCTGATGCGTGCGGTCACTGGGATCCAATTGCGTCAACCAGAACGCTTTCAGGCCTTTATCGATTGCCTGTTCACGGCGCTGTGGGTGGAAGGACGTAGTCTCGACGAGCCGGAGACAGTCGCTGCCGTGCTGAGCGACCACGGCTTCGATCAGCTTGAAGTGCTAGCACTGAGCAACGATGAGTCAGTCAAAGCCGTACTCAAAGACAATACCGAAACCGCGGTTAAACGCGGCGTGTTTGGCGCACCCAGCATGTTTATCGGCAAGCAACTGTTCTTCGGACAAGACCGACTCGATTTCGTTGAAGAAGCCCTGCGCCAGCGCTAAGCGATCATTCAGGCGCTGGTAACAGCGCCTGAATTGCAACCGGTCAGATGGCGGCGGTGCGGGTGTTCAGCCATTCCAGCGCCGCGCCCTCAAGCAACGGGCTCAACCGCTCACGCACTTGCGCATGGTAGGCGTTGAACCACTGCTTCTCTTCCTCGGTGAGCAGATCCGGTAGCAGGCAACGCGTGTCGATCGGGCACAGCGTCAAGGTCTCAAACTTGAGGAATTCTCCGAATTCGCTGCTGCCCGCCTCGCGGTTCATCGCCAGGTTCTCGATGCGCACACCCCAACGGCCCGGACGGTAAGTGCCCGGCTCGATCGAAGTGATCATCCCCGGCTGCATGGCCGTCTGCGGCGCAGGCGCTGCCTGATAGGCAATCACTTGCGGGCCTTCATGGACGTTAAGGAAGTAGCCAACGCCGTGACCGGTGCCGTGGCCGTAATCGACGCTATCGGCCCAGATCGGCGCACGGGCAATGGCGTCCAGCAGCGGCGATAGAATGCCTTTCGGGAACTGCGCGCGCGACAGGGCAATCACGCCCTTGAGCACGCGCGTGCAATCGCGTTTCTGCTCTTCGCTCGGCGTACCGACCGGCACCATCCGCGTGATATCCGTCGTGCCACCCAGGTATTGACCGCCGGAGTCGATCAGCAGCAAACCGTCGCCTTCGATCACCGCGTGCTCTTCTTCGGTGGCGTGGTAATGCGGCATCGCACCGTTGGCGTTGAACGCGGCAATGGTGTTGAAACTCAGCGAGACATAATCCGGACGACGTTCGCGGGCTGCGGTGAGCTTTTCGTCGATGGTCAACTCGGTAATGCGCTCGCGCCCCCAAGCCGATTCCAGCCAGGCGAAGAATTCGCAAAGCGCCGCACCGTCCTGCTCCATCGCTTGGCGAATATGTTCGGCGTCCGCTTCGCTTTTCTGCGACTTGGCCAATGTGGTCGGGTTCAGGCCTTCGACCAGTTTCACAGTGCTGTCGAGGTTATCCAGCAAACCGCTGGTCACTCGCGCCGGATCCACCAACAGACTTGCGCCACTCGGCACGGCACGCAGGGCATCAGCGACTTCGCGGTAATCACGCAGCGTCACGCCATCCTTCTCCAGCACCGCACGCAAATCCGCGTCAACCTTGCTCAGCGCCACGAACAATGTTGCCTGCTGCTGATCGATCAAGGCAAACGAAACAAACACAGGGTTGAACGACACATCGCCGCCGCGCAGGTTGAACAGCCAGGCAATGTCGTCGAGGGTGGCGATGAAATGCCAGTCGGCACCGCGCTCTTGCAGGGTTTCGCGCAGTTTGGCCAGTTTCTCGCCACGGCTGACTGTCGCCTGCGGTGGCAGATGCTGATAGATCGGAGCATTCGGCAGGCTCGGGCGATCGCGCCAGACTTCCTGCAGCAGATCGATGTCGGTACGCAGGCGCGCGCCGCGTGCTTCGAGCTTGCTGCTCAGGGTACGCGCCGATGCCACGGCCATCACCGCACCGTCAACCGCGACCACACCACCTTCCGGTGTCTGCTCGGCCAGCCAGTCCAGCGGGCTCGGCTGACCCGGTTGCAGTTTGACCAGTTCGATGCCACTGCCCTTGAGTTCCTTGGTCGCTTGCTCCCAATAACGGCTGTCGGCCCAGACACCGGCGAAATCAGCGGTGACGATCAGCGTCCCGACCGAACCATGGAAGCCCGACAACCACTGCCGACCCTGCCAGTAACCCGGCAGGTATTCCGACAAATGCGGGTCGGCGGACGGCACCAACAGCGCATGAATGCCTTCGCGGCGCATCAGTTCACGGGTGTGCGCCAGGCGCTGGGGCACCGATCCTTCGGTCGAGGTCTGGGTACTCATCATGTCTCCTGCTAATCACTTCATCGTTATTGTTCGTAGCCGTGAGTCGGCTGGTTTAAAGCCCTGTCGCCCAGAATGCCGGAGCACTGGCGCAGGCGGTCTTGATCAGTTGAACGGCCTTGTCGACATCTTCGACGGTGGTGAAACGGCCGAGGCTCAGGCGAATGGTGCGACCGGCCAGATGCGCGTCATGCCCCAGCGCCAACAGCACGTGGGATGGCGTGTTACTGGCCGAGTTACAGGCCGAGGTCGCGGAAAACGCGATCGAATGGCTCAATGCCGCGCTGTTGAATTCGCCTTCGCCGAAGGTCAGGCTCAAGGTGTGCGCAATACGTTGAGTGGCGCAGCCGTTCAAGCGCACGCCCGGCAAGCTGAGCAGTTGTTCGAGCAAGCGTTCGCGCAGTGCGACGATGGTTTTTTTCTCGGCATCGAATGCCTCGGCGGCCAAAGCAAACGCTGCGCCCATCCCGGCAATCTGGTGCGTCGCCAATGTCCCGGAGCGCAAGCCACCTTCGTGTCCGCCGCCGTGAATCTGCGCCTGCAACCGCTGCTGCGCCCGTGGGCCGACATACAACGCGCCGATGCCTTTGGGGCCGTAAAGTTTGTGCGCGGAAAACGACATCAGATCCACTGGCCATTGCGCCAGATCGATCGCAACCTTGCCGGCCCCCTGCGCCGCATCGACATGGAACAACGCCTCGCGACTGCGCACCACGGCACCAATCGCTTGAACATCGTTGACGGTGCCCAGCTCGTTGTTGACCAGCATCAGCGACACTAGAAAAGTGTCATCACGCATGGCTTCACTGACCGCTTGCGGCGTGATCAGGCCGTTGGAATCCGGCACCAGATAGGTCACGGCGATGCCGGCGTCCTGCAATTGGCGGGCGCTATCGAGGATGGCTTTGTGTTCGATCTGACTGGTAATGATGTGGCCGCCGGAAACCCCGCGCGCCTGCGCCACGCCTTTGAGGGCGAGGTTATTGGACTCGGTGGCGCCGGAGGTCCAGACAATCTGCTCAGCCTGGGCGCCGACCAGTTCGGCGACCTGTCGGCGGGCCTGCTCGACCGTCTGCCGGGCCTGCTGGCCGAACGCGTGGGAGCTGGAAGCCGGGTTGCCAAAGTTACCGTGAAAGCCCAGACACTCGATCATCACCTGGATGACCCGCTCGTCAACCGGGGTGGTGGCGGCGTAATCGAAATACAACGGACGTGTGTTCATAAAAGACTCGCAGAGCGTGTTCCGGGATCAGGAGGCTCGTGTCTGCAAACGGTACGGCGCAGCCTTGTGAGCTGCGCGTCGGTTCGAGAGCGCCATCAATACCTGATCGGATGCCGTTAAAGAAGAACAACTTCATTTAAAAGTGCGTAGGAACGCTCCTGAAGTCGAGCTTAACAGGCATCCGGCCTGCGGTTGAAGCGATGCGTCAGGTAAAGCTTTCGAGAAGTAACGGGTACAGCGAAATCACCAGCAGCGCCGCCATGCCCCAGTTGAACACGCGTAACCAGCGCGGATCCTTCAGCACATTACGCAACAACGTACCGCAGGCTGCCCAGACGCCGACGCTCGGCAGGTTGATGATGGCGAATACCGCGGCAATCACCACGACATTGCTGAAATAGCCCTGCATCGGCGTGTAAGTGCTGATGGCGCCGATGGCCATGATCCACGCTTTGGGGTTGACCCACTGAAACGCGGCAGCGCCGAGGTAGCTGATCGGCTTCGCCTCGCCTTCGGCACTGTCACCGACAGGTCCCGAGTGCGCGATTTTCCACGCCAGATACAACAGATACGCCGCGCCGACATAGCGCAGAACCGTATAAAGAATCGGATAGGTCTGAAACACCGCACCAAGGCCAAAGCCCACGGCCACAACCAGAACAAAGAAGCCGCAGGTAATCCCGAGCATATGCGGGATGGTGCGGTTAAAGCCGAAATTCACCCCCGATGCCAGCAACATGGTGTTGTTCGGCCCCGGCGTAATCGAGGTGACAAGGGCAAACAGGGCAAAGCCCAACAGCAGATCAAGCGAGAGGTTCATGGCAGGCAGTCCATCCGGGTCATTCAGGTGTTGACCCTATCCCACGCAGCCCGGCAAACCCACGGACAGTTGGGTAAAACTTCTACCAGTACAGTTTGTTTTCAGCTTGGGCGACCGTGCAGCTGTACGGCACGTTCAGCACTCATTTCCGCTTTCTTGTCGAACTGCGACTGACCGAGCAATTGCGCTTTTTTAGCGTGGTATTCGTCGAAGGACAAGCCGCTGCGGTTCAGTGCTTCCATCGCCAATTCGCGGGATTCTTCATCGGTATAAGGGCGCAGTTCCGGCGAAACGTGTCCGGCACAACCGGCGAGTACGGAGACAGCGAGCAACAGAGAGACAGTCAGTAAACGATTCATGGGAGCGTCCTGGCGAGCAATGGGGAGTCGATGGACAAAGGCTACGCCCCGGCTCGCTCGCGCAAAAATCAACGCTCTCAATAGTGGCTATCAGGAATTCGACACAAGCTGCCGCATATCTCCCAACGATCTATAAATATCAATTAACGTTCTTTTACGGAATAAAAAACTGCGTTTATAACTCCATCCATGCGGTGAGCACTGTTGCTCCAGCCACTGTTACTCAGCCGATACTGATTCAACAAAGCGCCCTGTCACTCACAGCGGCGACCACCAAGCTAACGCTCAACCCCTGCAAACCGGGGCTTTCAGGAATGGGTACAGCACTTGCTCTGACCCGATGACTTACTCACTGCTCGCTGAGCAACTGTTGAAAAAAGAACTGATCATGTCGCGCCCCCTGAAAGTCGTCGCCCTCTCCGGCGGCACCTGACGTCCGTCCCGTACCGAACTGCTGAAAATCGCCTGAGCGGATCGAGGAATACGCGGACTTGGGCATCTTGCGACCGCCACTGGCGCAACCTGCGCACGCAAACCCTGCACGACCCGCTTGACTACAAACTCCATGAGTTGGGCGACTGGGCGCTGAATCAGTCGCTGCCGGTGCCGACTTTCTATTCCTGACCTGCTTGCATTTGAACTAAAAAGAAGGACGAGCCCATGCAACTGCTGACCCTACCGCCCTCACCCACGCTCGCCACGTCGATCCGCGCCACCGCGCAAGTGTTCGAAGACCCGAAGTCCCAGGCCCTGCTCGCGCATTTGCAACAGGTCGCGCCGAGTGAAGCCAGTGTGCTGATCATCGGCGAGACCGGCACTGGCAAAGAGCTGGTGGCGCGGCATATTCATAACCTCAGCAACCGCCGGCATCGGCCGTTTATTGCGGTCAATTGCGGGGCGTTTTCCGAGTCGCTGGTGGAAGCGGAATTGTTCGGTCATGAAAAAGGTGCGTTCACCGGCGCGCTGAACGCCAAGGCCGGGTGGTTCGAGGAAGCGGATGGCGGCACGTTGTTTCTCGATGAGATCGGCGATCTGCCGATGGCGATTCAGGTGAAGTTGTTGCGGGTTTTGCAGGAGCGCGAAGTGGTGCGGCTCGGCTCGCGCAAAAGCATTGCCATCGATGTACGGGTGCTGGCAGCGACCAACGTGCAGCTGGAAAAAGCCATCAATGCCGGCCATTTTCGCGAGGATCTGTATTACCGCCTCAACGTGGTCAATCTGCAACTGAACCCGTTGCGCGAGCGGCCCGGCGATATCCTGCCGCTGACCCGCCATTTCATCGAGACCTACAGCCAGCGCCTCGGTTATGGCCGGGTCAGCATCAGCCCCGGCGCCGAGCAGAAACTGCGTGCCTACAGTTGGCCGGGCAACATTCGTGAACTGGAAAACGTCATCCATCACACCCTGCTGATCTGCCGCAACGGCGTGATCGAACGCGATGATTTGCGCCTGTCGAACCTGCGCATCGATCGCCCGGACGGTCATCACAGCAGCGCCGATGACTCACCGGAAGCGTTGCTCGCACAGGCCTTTGAAAAACTGTTCGCGCAACAGGCCGGCGCGTTGCAAGAAAAAGTCGAAGACGCCCTGCTGCGCGCGGCGTATCGCTTTTGCCATTACAACCAGGTACACACTGCGGCGCTGCTCGGCCTGAGCCGCAACGTTACGCGCACGCGTTTGATCAAGATCGGCGAACTGGCGGTGAACAAGCGGCGACTTACCGAGAATCTGCAGGGCGATCGCTTGATCCAGTTGTCGATCTAGCCGACCAGGTGGCAGTGCAGCGCATCGTCGTGGCTGCGGGCGATGCTGCTCAGCACCTGAAACGAATTAAAGGTGATGGTTTTCGCCTGATGGGTGTGAATCAGTTGCCAGAAGTCCTGCTCGCCGCTTTCGAAGCTGCGAAACGCCGCCTCCCCCGCCTCGCGGGAACGCCATTGGAGAAAACCCAGCACGCGCCGGCCGTCATCACTGGCCTGCACACTGGCGCTGACAAAACCGTCGTAGCGCTGAGCCAGACGCTCGGTTTGCCTCGCTAGAGCAGTCACCAGCGCCGGTTGTTGGCGTGGTTCGATTTCAAATTCGATCAATTGGGTAAAACTGCGGTTATTCATGGAAAGCCCCCACTCATCGTAAGACGAGCCTTGCGACTCGAAGGCCTGCAGGGTAAAACCTCTAGTTAAGTCAAGGTCAAGAGCTATCTGCAGATGATCAGCAAAGAAAATGTGCACAAGCAGTTAACGGTCGGCGAAGTCGCGGCGCGCAGCGGTGTCGCCGTCACTGCCCTGCACTTTTATGAAGCCAAAGGCTTGATCAAGAGCCAGCGCAATGCTGGCAACCAGCGGCGCTATCCGCGCGAAGTACTGCGCCGGGTGGCGTTGATCAAAGTCGCGCAGCGACTGGGGATTCCGTTGGCGGAAATTGGTGAGGCGCTGAAAACTCTCCCGGATGATCGGGCGCCCACTGCGGCCGACTGGAAAATCCTCTCGCAGCAATGGCGCCGTGAGCTGGATGAACGGATCGAGCAATTGACGCTGCTGCGTGACCGGCTCAATGGCTGCATTGGTTGCGGCTGTTTGTCGATGGAAGCCTGCCCGCTGCGCAATCAGGGGGATGTGCTGGGCGAACAGGGCCCGGGGCCGCACTTTCCCAAAAATTGACTGCTCGTCGGGCAGAAATCTGCTCGGCAAGGACAGTTCTATAGTGAATCTTCCACAAAACCGGTGGAGTCCTGTCCCACAGAACAACAATTCAGGGAGAACGTCATGAGCGTCAAACCCATTCCCGAGGGGTATCACAGCATTACCCCGTATCTCGGCATTCACAAAGCCGCCGAGGCCATCGATTTCTATAAAAAAGCCTTCGGCGCCACCGAAGTCATGCGCCTGGCCATGCCCGACGGCGGCATCGGCCACGCCGAACTGCGCATCGGCGACAGCGCGATCATGCTCGGCTCACCCTGTGATCAAGGGCCTCTAAGCAGTCCCGACAAAGCCGTGTCGGTTGGTTTGCATTTGTATGTGACCGATGTCGACAAATCGTTTCAACGGGCGCTGGAGGCCGGGGCGACGACGGTGTCCGAGGTCAAGGATCAGTTTTACGGGGATCGCAGCGGGACATTGAAGGATCCGTATGGGCATCTGTGGTTTCTTGCCTCGCGCAAGGAGGATCTGACTGAAGAGCAGATCAAGCAGCGGGCGATGGAAATGTTTCAACAGGGTTGAGCATTTCATGGCCTGGACTGGCCTGCTCGCGAATGCGATGGATCAGACAACGGGTGAAGTGACTGAACCAGCGCTTTCGCGAGCAGACTCGCTCCCACAAGGGATTTGTGCTGATCGGGGAATTGGGAAACATTTGCTTTCATATCACCTTTCGGGATTTACCTCGCTCATCCGTCCTATAGAGATGCAGGCCGTTCGCGTAGGCAAAAGCCACGTTCGGCCTTTCGGGGTCTGCCGTGCTGCGAAGCCCGTAGCCACGCGCCCTTTCATCGCTATCAAGACGCGCAATCATGTCGAAGAAATCCCGCTCCAAACTGTGGTTCCTCGTTCATAGCTGGCTAGCCTTACCGATCTGGTTCTTTGTCCTGATCGTCTGTGTCACCGGCACCCTGGCGGTGGTCAGCCAGGAAATCGTCTGGCTGGCCAACCCGCAAATGCGTGCCAGCCAGCCAGCGGACGATGCGCCGTTGCTCAGCTATGACCAGATCATGGCGGCGATCAAGCAAGCCGAACCGCAGACCCTCGTTGAAAGCATCAGTCGCCCCGACGAATCACACTTCGCCCTGGACGTTGCGGTCAGTTATCCGGACGGCCGTTCGCAGACGGTCTACGTCAACCCTTACACCGGGGTGATTCAGGGCCCTGCGCCGACTTTCGATTTCAAGGCTTTCACCCGCGCCCTGCACGGCTGGTGGCTGGTGCCGTTCACCAACGGTTTCAGTTGGGGCTGGTATCTGGTGTCGTTTCTCGGCGTGCCGATGCTGGTGTCACTGATCACCGGCCTGGTGGTTTACAAGCGCTTCTGGAAAGGTTTTCTGCGTCCGACCCTGCGCGTGCGCCATGGCGCGCGGATTTTCTGGGGTGACTTCCACCGCTTGTGCGGTATCTGGTCAATCTGGTTCATTGCGGTGATTTCCATCACCGGGATCTGGTTTCTGATTCGGGCAATCCTGTTCGACAACCAGATCGCCATTTCCAGCGAGCCGATCATTCCGGCCATGTCCCGCGAAAGCGTGCCGATTTCTGCCGCCGGCACGCCACCACCACGGATCAGCCTGGACCGTGCCGTCGAGCTTGCGCAAGAGAAGATTCCGGGGCTGGAAGCCAGTTTCGTCAGCCTGCCGGGCAATGCCTACAGCCACATGAGCGTCGGTGGGCGCGGCTGGTATCCGCTGATGTTCCAGACCGCCACGCTCAACCCGTACAACGGCGACATCGCCGCGTCACGATTGCTGTCCGATCGCTCGTCGCTGGAGTTCGTCACCGAGTCCATGCGGCCACTGCACACCGGCGATTTCGGCGGCGTCTGGATCAAGCTGATCTGGTTCTTCTTCGGTTTGATACTGAGCATGATGATCCTCAGCGGCTTGTTGATCTGGACCAAACGCACTGCACTGGCCACCGCCAATGCATTGAAGCGCGAAGACAAGAAAACCCGCCTCAAGGCACAACCGGCCATGAGCCGTGAAACCTCGGAGGCCAGCCTGTGAGCAAATCCACTACCAAGGCTCAACCCTCTCGACTCGCGCGTCTCTGGCATAAATGGCGCTTCCACATCAACGTCCTGCTGCTGTTGATTCCGCTGGGTTTCATGCCCAAGTACTTCGCCGACGCCTCGCTGTTTCGCGGTGACAGCGGCCTGGGTCAGCACGAAATCGGCACTATCCAGGTCGGCCCATGGAGCCTGCGCCTGGCCGAATTGCGCAACGAGGCGCCGGTGCTCACCGGCCCGGCCGGCTACATGAAGGACTTCAGCGCCGCCCTGTGCGATGCCTGCGTCGAACAGGTCAAAGCTACCTATCTGCGCATCGGCAAGCCACGCAGCCTGCGCGCCGCCGGCAGCATTTTCTTCGGCACGCCTTACCGCATGGGCACGCAAATGCCGTTCCCGGAGAAGACCAGACCCGACGCCGAACTGTGGATCACCATGGAAGGCTGGGACGGCAGCATGCATCAGGCTTCGATCCCTCTGAGTCAGGCCTCCCCCGCCACCTTCGCCTGGCTGAATAAACAAGGAGTCAAACCATGACGTGCTCTCAACGCCCTTCCCGCCTGTGCCTGAAGGTTGCACTGCTGGTGCTGTGCGCCGGTTTCAGTGCCAGTGCGCTGGCTCACAACCCGATGTGTGAATGCAAAGCCATCGACGCCGAACAGATCAAATGCACCGGCGGGTTCTCCGACGGCAGCGGCGCGCCGGGGGTGACCCTTGATGTGATCGGTTACGACGAAACCATTCTGGTGCCGGGCAAGCTCGGCGCCGATTCCACACTGACGTTCAAGAAACCCGGCAGTGAGTTTTACGTGCTGTTCGACGCAGGTCCGGGTCACGTGGTGGAAATCGATCAAGCGGATATCGAAGCCCCATGAGTACGCCGACCCGACAAATCGTACGTCCGGCAGGTGCCGGTCATGAAACCCTCAATGTGCTGCTGTTATGCCTGTTGATTCTGGCGGTCGCAGGTGCCGTGGTCGCGTGGCGCGGGGTTTCCCATGAGCCAGAGCCAGTGGCGACCAACCAGCTCGACGCACGCCGCGACCTCAGTGCTGCCGAGCAAGGCATCTATGCCGACCTGCGGGTGACCCTCGATGAAATCCGCTTGCTGCGCGAAGAACAGCAAGCCTTGCCGACACCGCAGAACCTGGCCGACGAAGGGTTTGCGCCGTTTGCCCAGGACGCAAGTTCGATCAGCCGGGGTGGTCATGCCTGGCAATTGCTCGCGGACACCGCGTATGTCGGTCAGAGCCAGAATCCGACCGTCGCTGGTTCGTTTGTGATGCTGCTGAGTGCCGACGACAAGGCTGCGCCAGACATCTGGCTCAATCGTGATGCCGCCGCTCGAGCCCCAGCGCAACTCAGTGCGGCAGCACTGTCCGCTGCTGGCTGGAAACAGATCGTCGCGCAATACGATGCCGGGGTTACCCGCGAACATCGCCATTGATTCCTCGCCCTCCTCCGAGAGAAGACCGCTTGCCCATGTCTATTTCATCGCCTCGCCGTCCGTTGTTACGTTTGTTTCTCGTGGGCCTGTGTGCCTGCCTGCTGAGTCCACTGGCCAGCGCCGATCAGGGCAAACGCCTGCGCATCGGCATCACCCTGCACCCTTACTACAGCTATGTGGCGAACATCGTCGGCGACAAGGCCGAGGTGGTGCCGCTGATCCCGGCCGGCTTCAATCCGCATGCCTACGAGCCACGGGCCGAGGACATCAAACGCATCAGCGGGCTGGATGTGATCGTGCTCAACGGCGTCGGCCATGACGACTTTGCCGATCGCATGATCGCCGCCAGCGAAACGCCGAACATCAAGACCATCGAAGCCAACGAAAACGTGCCGTTGCTCGCCGCCACCGGGGTTGCCGCGCGCGGTGCCGGCAAAGTGGTGAACCCGCATACGTTCCTGTCGATCAGCGCTTCCATCGCTCAGGTCAACAACATTGCCCGCGAGCTGGGCAAACTCGATCCGGACAACGCCAAGACCTACACCCAGAACGCCCGCGCCTACGGCAAACGCCTGCGGCAGATGCGCGCCGATGCCCTGGCCAAGCTGACTCAAGCGCCGAACGCCGAACTGCGCGTGGCCACGGTGCACGCCGCTTACGACTATTTGCTGCGTGAGTTCGGCCTGGAAGTGACCGCTGTGGTCGAACCGGCCCATGGTATCGAACCGAGTCCAAGCCAGTTGAAGAAGACCATCGACCAACTGCGTGAACTGGACGTGAAAGTGATCTTCTCGGAGATGGATTTCCCGTCCACTTATGTCGAGACCATTCAGCGTGAGTCCGGCGTCAAGCTGTATCCGCTGTCGCACATTTCCTACGGCGAATACACCGCCGACAAGTACGAAAAGGAAATGACCGGCAACCTCAACACCGTGGTGCGGGCGATTCAGGAGTCTGGCGCATGACTTCCAGAGAAAACCTTTCCTGCGAAAACACCGAATCCCCTGTGGGAGCGACGCTGGGCCAGCCAACATCTTTACCGAATGACACACCGCATTCGCGAGCAGGCTCGCTCCCACAAGGATTGGGACCGACTCTGGATTTTGCGGAAGTCTCTCTGACGCTCGGTCGCACGACAATCCTCGACAACGTCACCTTCCAGGTGCAGCCCGGCAGCGTGCACGCCCTGGTCGGCCCCAACGGCGGCGGCAAGAGTTCGCTGATCAAGACCCTGCTCGGGCAAATGCCGCATCAGGGCCAGCTCAGCCTGCAATGGCCCGGCGAACCCGGCACCATCGGTTATGTACCGCAGGCACTGGAATTCGATCGCGGCCTGCCGATGACCGTCGACGATTTCATGGCCGCCATGTGCCAGCGACGCCCGGCGTTTCTCGGCTTGAGCAAGCGTTATGCCGGCGCCATTGGTGAAGCACTGGAACGCGTCGGCATGCAGGACAAACGCAAACGCCGCATGGGCGCGCTGTCCGGCGGTGAGCGGCAGCGGGTGCTGCTCGCCCAGGGCTTGATTCCGGCGCCGCAACTGCTGGTGCTGGATGAACCGATGTCGGCCCTCGATGAAGCCGGGATTCAAGTCTTTGAACGACTGCTTGGCGACTGGCGTGCAGCGGGCATCACCGTGCTGTGGATCGAGCACGATCTGGAAGCAGTCGGGCGTCTGGCCAGCCGCGTCACCGGTCTTAACCGCCGCGTGCTGTTCGATGCCTCACCGCAAGAGGCGCTGACTCCGGAACGCCTGCTGACGCTGTTCTCGACCCATCCACGGAGCGCTGCCTGATGAGTTACGAAGCCTTTCGTTTGATGGTTCAAGGCTGGGCCTCGTCCGGGTATCTGCCGGAAGCGCTGGCCTACGGTTTCGTGGTCAATGCGTTGCTTGCCGGCTTGTTGATCGGTCCGGTGCTAGGCGGCCTCGGCACGCTGGTGGTGGTCAAGCGCTTCGCGTTCTTCTCCGAAGCGGTGGGCCACGCGGCGCTGACCGGCGTGGCCATCGGCATTCTGCTCGGCGAACCTTACACCGGGCCGTATGGCAGCCTGTTCGGCTACTGTCTGCTGTTCGGCATCCTGCTTAACTACCTGCGCAACCGCACCGGCCTGGCGCCGGATACCTTGATCGGCGTGTTCCTCTCGGTGTCGCTGGCACTGGGTGCGAGTCTGCTGCTGATTCTCGCGGGCAAGATCAATGTGCACATTCTCGAGAACGTGTTGTTCGGTTCAGTGCTGACCGTCAATGGCAACGATCTGGCGGTATTGGCCATCGTCGGTTCACTGGTCATGGCCCTGGCCTTGCCGCTGTACAACCGCATCATGCTCGCCAGTTTCAACCCGCAACTGGCGGCGGTGCGCGGGGTGGCGGTGAAGACCCTGGATTATCTGTTCGTGATTCTGGTGACGTTGATCACCGTGGCGGCGGTGAAAGTCATTGGTGCGATTCTGGTCGGCGCGCTGCTGGTGATTCCAGCGGCAGCGGCACGTTTGCTCAGCCAGTCGCTCAAGGGCTTTTTCTGGTGCTCGGTGCTGATTGCCACCGTCAGCACGCTGTGCGGGATCCTTGCGCCAATCGTGTTTGACCTGCCGATTCCATCCGGCGCCGCGATCATTCTGGTCGCCGGCATTGCCTTCGCCCTCGCTGCCATTGCGCGCGGGGTTGTCCCGAGTCTGAAAGGGAATCTTGGATAAATGACTTTTTCACTGCGCAAACTGACCTTGGCCATGACCCTGTGCGGCGTGGTCTGCATGCCGGTGATGGCCGCCGAAAACGCTAAACCGCTGCGAGTGCTGGCCTCGTTGCCAATCACTTATGGCTTGGGCGAAGTACTGCTCAAAGGCACTGACGTCCAGCTCGAGCGTGCGGCACCGGCGAACTTGCCGGGCAGCCGACAGAGCGCTTATTTCACCGGTCGCGGTGCCCCGGCGCTGAGCAAGTTGGCAACGGGCGCCGATGCGGTGATTGGCGTGCGCTCGCTGTGGGCCGATGATCCGCTGTACCCGATCGCCCGCCGCAGCAATATCCGCATCGTTGAAGTCGACGCGGCGCGCCCGGTCGACGGCGCCCTGCCGGGCATTGCCGTGCAACCGGATCTGCAGATTGATGGTCTGAACAGCCAGCCATGGCTGGCGAGCAACAACATGGGGCGCATGGCGGATGTGATGGCGGCGGATCTGGTGCGCCTGGCACCGGGCGCCAAACCTGTGATCGAGGCGAACCTGGCGACGCTGAAGCAGCGCTTGTTGAAACTCAGCGCCGACAGCGAGGCGCGGTTGGCCAGTGCCGACAATCTGAGCGTGATGAGTTTGAGCGATCACTTTGGTTATCTGATCGGCAGTCTGAATCTGGAGCTGATTGGCCAGGACCCACGCCCTGATGCGGAGTGGACGCCGGAGGATCTGAAACAACTGACGGCGACGCTCAAGGACAATGATGTGGCGGTGGTGCTGCATCATCGTCAGCCATCGGAGCCGGTGAAAGCGGCAATTGCCGAGTCAGGCAGTCGTCTGGTGGTGTTGAGTACCGATGCGGCGGATCCGGTGACGGAGCTGGAAGGCAATGTGGATTTGCTGCTCAAGGGCTTGAAGGGCTGAAGATCAAAAGATCGCAGCCTTCGGCAGCTCCTACAGGATGTAAATGCTGCACTGTAGGAGCCGCCGAAGGCTGCGATCTTTTTTGCTGGCATGAAAAAACCCGCTGACTGTCACCAGTCCAGCGGGTTTGTATTTGCCCGGCCGCTTATTGCGCGGCGGCCTGGGCTTCCATCTTCTGACGCAGGCTCAGCGGACGCATGTCGGTCCAGACTTCTTCGATGTAGGCCAGGCATTCCTTTTTCAGGCCGCTCTTGCCCACGGTGCGCCAGCCTTGCGGCACGGCTTTGTAGTCCGGCCAGATCGAGTATTGCTCTTCGTGGTTGACCACGACCTGAAAGAGGATGTCCTCGCGGTCGAATACTGACGTCATGCTGGTTCTCCATCGTTGTAAGGGTGGGCTGCACGCGGGGTGCAGCCGGGTATGTAGAAAGAACGTTTGGCGCGGCGAAAAATTTACAGCGCAGCGCTGGCAGCGGCCAAAGCACGGCCAAAGATTTCCGCCACACGATCGATTTCGGCGGCAGTGATGACCAGTGGCGGCAGGAAACGCACCACCGCGCCATGCCGACCACCCAACTCCAGAATCAGCCCGCGCTTGAGGCATTCGCGCTGGACCAGCGGCGCCAGTCGCGCAAACGCCGGCGGATGACCAAGCGCATCCGGCGTGCCGTTCGGCTCGACCAGTTCAACCCCGAGCATCAGGCCACGACCGCGAATATCGCCCAGTTGCGGGAAGTCCCGTTGCAGGATGCGCAGGTGTTCGCTCAGGCGTTCACCCATGGCAGCGGCGTGTTCGCAGACCTTGTGTTCAACCAGATAACGCATTACCGCAGACCCCGCCGCCATGGCCATCTGATTGCCACGGAAGGTGCCGGCATGCGCGCCCGGCTGCCAGGTGTCGAGCCAGTCGCGATAAACCACCACGGCCAACGGCAGGCTGCCGCCGATGGCTTTGGACAACACCACCACATCCGGGGTGATGCCGGCGTGTTCGAAGGCAAACATTTTGCCGGTGCGGGCGAAACCGCTCTGGATCTCATCGACGATCAGCGCCACACCGGCCTTCTCGGTGATCCGGCGCAAGCCGCGTAGCCACTCGATGTCCGCCGGAATCACGCCGCCCTCGCCCTGCACCGCTTCGACGATCACCGCTGCGGGCAATTGCACGCCGGCCTCGGGGTCGTTGAGCAGGTTATCCAGGTAGCAAAGGTTGGCTTTCACCCCCGCCGCACCGCCGAGACCGAACGGGCAACGGTAGTCATACGGGAACGGCATGAACTGCACGCCATTGCTGAGCAACGCACCCAGCGGCTTTTTCGGTCCCAGGCTGCCCATCAGGCTGAGCGCGCCCTGGCTCATGCCGTGGTAACCGCCGGAAAACGACAACACGGTGCTGCGCCCGGTCGCCGTGCGCACCAGCTTCAACGCCGCTTCCACGGCATCGGTACCGGTCGGGCCGCAGAACTGGATTTTCGCCTCCACCGCCAGGGCGGGTGGCAGCAGGCCGAACAGATCCTGGACGAACTGATCCTTGACCGGCGTGGTCAGGTCGAGGGTGTGCAGCGGTAACTCATCGGCCAACACCTGCTGGATCGCTTCGATCACCACCGGGTGGTTATGCCCCAGCGCCAACGTGCCGGCACCGGCCAGACAGTCAATGAAGGTGCGCCCTTCGACGTCTTCGACATACAGGCCTTTGGCGCGTTTCAGGGCCAGCGGAATGCGCCGTGGGTAGCTGCGGGCGTTGGATTCCTGTTGGGCCTGCCGGGCCAGCAATGGCGATTCATTGAACTGGTACAACGTTTCGGCCGGCGCCGAAGTGACCCGAGCCGACGACTCTTCGATAAGGCTGGTGGCGACTGACATCTCTCGACCCCTCAATACGCTATGGATAGTGACCAAAACAGCACACCGGACAGGTGCGCATTCCGATCACGGGGCGCACTTGCAGGTTTTCCTGTTCTGGAAACGCTTAAGGGTCCTGAGGATTTAGCCTGTGATCGAGTTGTCAGACCGGCGCAGCCAGCAACTTGTGCATGGGCAGTGTCTGCACACCTTGGTATTCAAAGGGCGGCGCAGACTCGCGATAGTCCAGACGGCGGTAAAAAGCGCGGCCGGTGCGCGTACTGTTGAGGTTCGCGTGAAGCACTCCGCGAACCCGCAACCAACCCTCCAGATCGTGCATCAGTGCCCGGCCGACGCCGCGACGAAAAGACTCCGGCTGCACGTAACACAGGGAAATGTCGCCGCTGGCCTGCGCCATGCCGGCACCGACTGGTTTGCCCGCCAGTAAAGCCATGCATAAATAGAAGTGGGGATCGGCGAGCCGGGCGCTGATGAAGTCGGCGGATTGCTGAGCGATCCAGGTGCTGACCCGTGGCGGATCGTTGCGGTGGTCGAGTGCACAACCGATGCGGATCGAACGTTCGATGATGCGGCTGATGATGCCGGCGTCGGCCAGTGTGGCCGGACGAATGCAGATGGGTGCTTCCATGGCGCAGTTCCCTCAATCCATTGAGTCAAAGCTGCGTTGACCTTACCCCTAGCCCTGCCGGATAGCGAACGTCGAGAAGTTACATTTGATGTGTCTGGCGCGATTTCCTGTAGGAGCTGCCGAAGGCTGCGATCTTTTGATCTTGATCTTAAAAAACAAAATCAAAAGATCGCAGCCTTCGGCAACTCCTACACAGGCTGTGCTGGAATCAGACAGGTTGCAGCGGCATCGTCAGTTCGACGCGCAGGCCATCCGGGCGGCTGTCGAAATGCAGGGCGCAGTCGCAGCGCTGAACGATCGCCTGGACAATCGCCAGACCGAGGCCGCACCCGGTGCTTTGGCCGTTGCGCCAGAAGCGTTGGGTCAGGTGCTGCAGATCCTCCGGCGCAATTCCCGGGCCATGATCACGCACGACAAAACGTACGCGGTTGCCAATGGTTTCCAAGCTCAGCTCAACCGCACAGTCCTCGGGGGTGTGGCGCAATGCGTTGTCGAGCAAGTTGCGCAGCGCCGCAATCGACAGCACCGACGGCATGTGCAGCGGCGCTGCAGAAAGCCCGGCCGGCAGTTGCAGTTTGATCCGCAGGCGCTCGCCACCCGTGGCGTCCTGGATCGCCAGGCGTGCCACTTGCTCGGCGCTGCACTGCGAACCGTCGTCGAACGACAGACTGCCCTCGACCCGCGCCAGCAACAACAATTGCTCAAGGGTGCGATGCAAGCGATCGGCGCCCTCCTCGGCCCGCGCCAGCGACTGATCGCGGGCGCTGCCATCGGTCATGCGCGCAACTTGCAGGTGGGTCTTGATTGCCGTCAGCGGGCTGCGCAGTTCATGCGCCGCATCACCGGTCAGGCGCCGCTCACGCTCGATGGTCTTGCCGATGCGCTGGAACAACTGGTTCTGCGTTTCGAGCAGCGGCTTCAATTCGCTGGGGAAGGTCTGGATCTGCAGCGGTTCAAGCGAGTCGGCATTGCGCCGCATCAGCGCCTCACGCAGACGGTTGAGCGGCGCCAGCCCCTGACCGATGCCTAGCCACAACAGGCACAGACAACCCAGCAACGCCACACCCACCGGCACCGACGCCGCCAGCAGGATCGACATGTTCAGGGCTTCGCGTTCGATCTGCCGGTCGGCCGTGGTAATGCGCACATCGCCCCGGGCCAGGGTGAAACTGCGCCATGGTGCACCGTCGATCATCTGGTCATGGAAGCCCATTTTTTCGGCTTCCAGTGCTTGTTCGGGGTTGTTATGACTGCGCGCGAGAATTTCTCCGCGCAACGAACTGACCTGACAGGCCATGCCGCCGGGGATATTCAGTTGTTCGGCACTGAAATGCGTGCCCTCGCCTTTGCTCGGCAGCGTCGGCAGCTGTTCCAGCAGCCCGGCGACCATGCGCGCCGACGCCACCAGACGCTGGTCGAGGGAAAACATCATCTGATTGCGCAGGTCACTGAGCATCCAGGCCGCCGCCAGCGCCCAGATCAGCGCAAACGCAGCGCCGAGGGTCAGGCTCAGGCGCAGTCGCAGGCTCATCACTTGTCTCGATCTCCGCCGTCGGCCGGGCCGAGGCGATAGCCCAGGCCGCGCACGGTTTCGACGATGCCTTTGCCCAGTTTGCTGCGCAGGTGATGGATGTGCACATTCAGCGCGTTGCTTTCCAGTTCATCGTTGAAGCCGTAGACACTGTCCTTCAATTGCTCGGTGGACAGCACCCGGCCACGATTGTGCAGCAGCGCCTGCAACAGCGATTGCTCCCGGCGCGACAGGTCCACCGGTTGCCCGGCCAACATGGTTTCGCGGCTGCTCGGGTCGTATGTCAATGCGCCGTGCTCGATCAGGTTGACACTGCGCCCGGCGACCCGGCGCAACAGGGTTTGCAGACGGGCGAACAGCTCGCGCAGATCGAACGGTTTGAGCAGGTAATCGTCAGCCCCGGCCTGCAAGCCGTCAACGCGGTCGGTGACCGAGTCGCGCGCGGTCAGAATCAGCACCGGAATTTCCAGGCCGCTTTGACGCAGTTGTTGTAGCAACTTGAGGCCATCTTCGTCGGGCAGGCCGAGATCTAGCACCATCACGTCAAATTCGGCAACCTTGAGCATCGCCCGCGCTTTCGATGCGGTGTTGACGTGCTCAACGGTCAATCCCTGAGCCGTAAGACCGGCAACAATGCCGCTGGCGATCAGCTCATCGTCTTCGCAAACCAGTACGTGCATGGTGAGTCCCGTAGAAAAAAGCCGATTAGGCAGTTGGCCGATTAAGCTGACATTATGCCCCGAACGTCACAGCAACAAGGGCGTGGCGGTTAATCATCGGTTAATCGCCGCCGCCCATTGTGCACCTCACTTGCACAGGGACAAGGCTTCTCCATGCGTCATTTTTTTCTATTGTTTGCACTGCTGATTTCAAGTCTGGCCCAGGCTGGAAACAATCCATTTGAGACAAAACCGGACTTTCTGCCGGTCGACCAGGCATTCGTGCTCACCTCCGAACGCCTGGAATCCGGTGAGACCCAGCTGTTCTGGCAAATCACCGACGGCTATTACCTGTATCAGAAACGCCTGAAATTCGAAGGGCTGAGCGCAGAGCAACAGCCCGCGCTGCCTGAAGGCGAATCCCACAGCGACGAGTTTTTCGGCGAGCAACCGGTCTATCGCCAAGGGCTGGAAGTGAAAATCCCGGCGGCAGCCACAGGCCAGATCAAGGTCAGCTATCAGGGCTGTGCCGATGCCGGTCTGTGCTATCCACCGCAAACCCGGGTCATTGATCTGGGTGGCAAAGCGGCGGTGGCCGCCAGCGCTGAAGCGCCGGATCAGGCATTGGCCAGCAGCCTGCAACAACGCGCGTTGGGCTGGAGCCTACTGGTATTTTTTGGTCTCGGTCTGTTGCTGGCGTTCACACCTTGCACGTTGCCGATGCTGCCGATTCTGGCCGGCATGGTCGTTGGCAGTGGCGCCACTCCGCGTCGCGGTTTCGCGTTGGCCGGCAGTTATGTGATCTGCATGGCGTTGGTGTATGCGGCGATGGGGGTCATTGCTGCGCTGCTCGGCGCAAACCTGCAGGCATGGTTGCAGAATCCGTGGCTGCTCGGCACGTTCGCCGCGGTCTTCGTGGTGCTGGCCTTGCCGATGTTCGGCTTCTTCGAACTGCAACTGCCGGTGGCTCTACGTGATCGTCTTGAGCACGCCTCGCGCAGCCGCAGTGGCGGCAGCCTGATCGGCGCCGGGGCGCTCGGTGCCTTGTCCGGCCTGCTGGTCGGGCCGTGCATGACCGCGCCGCTGGCCGGTGCATTGCTGTATATCGCGCAGACCGGCAACGCGCTGCACGGTGGCTTGATTCTGTTTTCGCTGGGCATCGGCATCGGTGTGCCGCTGCTGTTGCTGGTGACCGTGGGCAATCGCTTCCTGCCCAAACCGGGCGCGTGGATGAATCTGCTCAAAGGCGTGTTCGGTTTCCTCTTCCTCGCCACCGCGCTGCTGATGCTGCGCCCGGTACTGGATACGTCGTTGTGGCTGGGCCTGTGCGGTGCACTGCTGTTGATCGCTGCGTTCTGTGCCTGGAAACAGTCCGAAGGTTTTGGCCGCGTTGCCCAGTTGTTCGGCGCCAGCTCGTTGTTGCTTGGGCTGTGGGGCAGTTTGCTGGTGATTGGTGCGGCGGGCGGCAGCGATGATCC
This sequence comes from Pseudomonas sp. rhizo66, assembly GCF_031931925.1. Taxonomy (NCBI): domain Bacteria; kingdom Pseudomonadati; phylum Pseudomonadota; class Gammaproteobacteria; order Pseudomonadales; family Pseudomonadaceae; genus Pseudomonas; species Pseudomonas sp. rhizo66. The sequence goes on along the minus strand of NZ_JAUJWZ010000015.1, from coordinate 168,953 downwards.
GTATCAACCGTTGCAGGTCTACAGTGCCGGCCACGCCAGCACAGCGGCGCCATCGGCTCACGACGCATTCACCACGATCAAGGAACCGGCTGCACTGCAGCGCGAACTCGATGCCGCCAAGGCTCAAGGCCAGTGGGTGTTGCTCGATTACTACGCGGACTGGTGCGTGTCGTGCAAGGTCATGGAGAAGCAAGTGTTCGGCAAAGACAAGGTCATGCAAGCACTGAGTGACGTGCGCCTGCTGCGCCTCGATGTCACCGCTGACAATGCCGCCAGCCGCGAACTGCTGAGCCGCTACAAAGTACCGGGGCCGCCAACTTTCATCTGGATCGGTGCTGATGGCGAAGAGCGCCGCAGCCAGCGCATCACCGGCGAAGTCGATGCCGAGACGTTCCTGCAACGCTGGGCCACCACCCGGGACGCCAACTAATGCTGACGCTAACCCTCGGTACCTTTGCCATCGCGCTCAACCATCTGCTGCTGATCAGTGCCCTGGCGCTGGCGACTTTTGTCGGCTGGCGAGTGGCCAAGCGGGGTGGCGATAACCCCGAGTCGGCATTGTTCAGCCTGTTTCTGCTGGGCATGCTCGCGGCACGAGTTGCCTTTGTGCTGCTGTACTGGTCGCACTATCGTAATGACCTGTGGCAGATCATCGACTTGCGTGACGGTGGTTTCCTCGCCTGGCCGGGGGTGATCGTGCTGTTGCTCGCAGCGCTGTATCGCGGCTGGCGTCGTCCGGGCCTGCGTCGCCCGCTGGGCTTTGGCGTGGCCAGCGGCGTGGCGTTCTGGTTGTTGGCGACACTGTCATTGAACCTCTACGAACAAGGCACGCGACTGCCGGACATTACCCTGCGCAATGCGGCCGGGGAAACCATCCAGCTCCGTGACTATCAGGGCGGCCCGCTGGTGATCAACCTGTGGGCGACCTGGTGCCCACCGTGCCGCCGCGAGATGCCGGTGCTGGAAAACGCCCAGATGCAACGCCCGGACCTGACCTTCCTGTTCGTCAATCAGGCCGAAAGCATGCAAAGCGTGGCGACGTTTCTCGAAACCCAGGGCCTGAGCCTCAACAACGTGCTGTTTGACCGCAGCGGCCGCCTCGGTCAGGCCGTCGGCTCCATGGCCTTGCCGACTACGCTGTTCTATAGCCCTGACGGTCGCCTACTGACCAGCCACCTGGGCGAGCTGTCCAACGCCAGCCTGGCGCGTGCGCTGGAAAACTTCGCCACTCCGATCCCGAATTCGAACCCGGCCACTGCACCGGCCACCTCTGCAAGGAAATTGCCATGCCCCGCCTCCGCCACCTGCTGACGCTGACTCTGGGTACCGCCCTGCTGCACTTGCCGTCGGTGCAGGCTGCTGAAGAATTGCCTGCGGCGATCAAACAGATCGAAGCCAAAGGCGCAAAAATCGTCGGCCAGTTCGACGCCCCCGATGGCCTGCGCGGGTATGCGGCGCAGTATCAGAATCGCGGCATGGCGTTGTACCTGACCCCGGATGGCAAGCATGTTCTGTTGGGTAATCTGTACGACGCCGATGGCAAGGACCTGAGCAGCGAGCCACTGCAAAAACTGGTTTACGCGCCGATGGCCAAAGAAGTCTGGGCCAAATTCGAAGCGAGCAACTGGATTCAGGACGGCAACAAGGATGCACCGCGCACCGTGTACCTGTTCAGCGATCCGAACTGCCCGTACTGCAACATGTTCTGGGAACAGGCACGGCCATGGGTCAAGGCCGGCAAGGTGCAACTGCGGCACATCATGGTCGGCATCATCCGCGAGGACAGCCCGGGCAAATCGGCGGCATTGCTGGCCGCGAAAGATCCGGCCAAGGCCCTGGAAGATCACGAAAAGGCTGGCAAGGGCAGCTCGCTCAAAGCCTTGAAAGACATTCCGGTGGCCGTGCAGACCAAACTGGCGGCGAACATGCAGTTGATGGAAGACCTCGACTTGCAAGCCACGCCGGCGATTTTCTACATGGATGACAAGGGCGAACTGCAACAGCAGCAAGGCGCGCCTTCGCCGGACAAGTTGGCGAAGATTCTCGGGCCTAAATAAGCAAGATCAAAAGATCGCAGCCTGCGGCAGCTCCTACATGGGAACGCGCTTTCTGTAGGAGCTGCCGCAGGCTGCGATCCTTTCAATGCCGCTCAGCCAAAAAGGCGAGCAACGCTTCAGTGACAAACTCGGGATTCTCCAGATTGGAGATATGCCCCGCTTCCGGCACCAACACCCACGGGCAACCGATCAACTCAGCCATTTCCTGGGCTTCCGACGGTGGACGTGGTTTGTCCTGATCGCCACACAGCACCAGCGTGGTCGCTGCGTTGAACTCGCCCAGCCGTGGCAACAAGTCGTCACGCCCAAAGGTTATACGCCCCATCGGTACGATGCTTTCGCGCAGTCGATCCGAGGAGTACGCCGCCAGTTTCGCGCGGAAATCCTGATACAGCGCCGACTGCGGATCGATCCCCGGACGGAAGAAAATCGGCACGACGATATCCAGTAGTTGCTCGGAGATTTCGCCGGTTTCCTCAATTTGCTTGAACAGCGAGAAGTAATACTGACGGGTGGGTTCAGGTTCGACGCCAACGTAGGTGTCCATCAATACCAGACCGTTGATCCGTTGCGGTGCCGACAACGCCAGACGCACGCCCCACATGCCGCCGACCGACAGGCCAATCAGGGTGACGCGGTCGATATCCAGATGATCGAGCAGAGCCTGCGCCTGACGGGCGATGTCGTCCAGGGATGTCGTGCCTTCAGGCAACCGTCCCGACTCACCGTGGCCCCACAGATCCAGCGCAATCACCCGATAGTGCGGCGACAGCGCGGCGATCTGCGGCGCCCACATGGCCTGATCCCATAGATAACTCCCGGCCAGCAGTACCGCCGGACCGGTGCCTTGATCAATGTAATGCAGCGCTTGTCCGTCCACCGTAAAAAAAGGCATCGACCACCCCCGCGACAAAAAAGAGAACCGGCAGACTGAGCTGCCGGTTGCTGATCGTCAACCCTGGAAATGTACGCGGGTGTGCCGGTTGAATGGTGTTGAACGCACTGACGCCATCGCTGGCAAGCCAGCTCCCACAGGGATCAACGTCGTTCACAAAGTTTGTGTAAAGCGCCGAAACTGTGGGAGCTGCGGTGCGACGATGCGACTTGCCAGCGATGAGGCCGGTACGGGCACTAGAGAATCAAAGGCCCTCCAGCTCCGCCATCAGATCATTCAACCGATCAACCTTCTCCTCGGTGATATCACTCGCCGCCAGTCCATCAATGTACTCGGCCAGTTCCGCCACCGTGCTGCACTCGAACATCGCCCGCAGCGGCACATCCCGTTGCAGGGTTTTCTGCACGCGCGAGGCGATCTGCGTGGCCAGCAACGAATGCCCGCCCAACTCGAAGAAGTTGTCGCGCACACCGACCTGTTCGACCTTCAACACTTCGGCCCAAATGTCAGCCAACGTCTGCTCAAGATCATTGCGCGGCGCCAGATAATCCTCGCTCTGCAACTGCCCGATCTCCAGCGCCGGCAAGGCTTTGCGATCGAGTTTGCCGTTGGCATTCAGCGGCATCTGCTCAAGCCACAGCCAGTGCAGCGGCACCATGTACTCCGGCAGTTCGGCACGCAGGCGCTGCTTGATCCGCTCCAGGCGTTCGCTCGGATTCAGCGCGGAGTCTGCCGCGACCAGATAACCCACCAAGTGTTTACCGTTGACGCCTTCCTGCACGCCGACCGCGCCGTCGCGCACTTCTGGTTGCTCATGCAGACGCGCCTCGATTTCACCCAGCTCGATGCGATAACCACGGATCTTCACCTGATGGTCAACCCGGCCAACGTATTCCAGCACGCCGTCACTGCGACGTCGCGCCAGGTCACCGGTGCGATACAGACGCTCGCCCGGCGCACCGAACGGGTTCGGCACAAACACCGGCGCGGTGCGCAGCGGATCGCTGACATAACCGCGACCGACACCCGTGCCCGCTACACACAACTCACCCACCGCGCCCAACGGCACCAGTTCCAGCGCGCCATCGACCAGGTACAGCAAGTTGTTGTCGGTCGGCGTGCCGATCGGCAAGTAACTGCCGCGCGTTGAAGCCATGTCGACACGGAAAAACGCCACGTCATCCGAGCATTCCGCCGGGCCATAGGCGTTGACCAGACCAATGTCCGGGTAACGCAGCAGCCATTGGTGCGCCAGTTCCGGCGGCATGGCTTCACCGGTCGGCAACATCCAGCGCAAGCCATCAAGGCTCAGGCGCTCCGAGGCGAGCATGCCCTGAATCAGCGACGGCACACTCTCCAGCACAGTGATGCCCTGGGCCTGCACATGCACCAGCAACCCCTGCGGATCGTGGGCGATGGTATTCGGCACGATGTCCACCCGCGCACCGAACAGCGGCGCGGCAAGGAACTGCCAGACCGAGATATCGAAGCTTTGCGAAGCGGTCTGCGCAATCACGTCGGCCTCGCTGAGGTTCAGATACGGCACCTTGCTCAACTGGTTATTGAGCATGCCGCGCTGCTCGACCATCACGCCTTTCGGCAGGCCGGTGGAGCCCGAGGTGTAAATCACGTAAGCGAGGTTGTCCGGGCCGCTGTAAATGCCCAGGTCCTGCGCCGATATCGCCGCCGCCTGAATCTCTTCCCACACCAGCAAGCGTGGGCGATTGGCGCAGCTGAATTCATCCAGCAAGGTCTGCGCCTGTGCGTGGCACGCTGCGCTGCAGACCAGCACCGGCGTGTGGCTCAGTTCGATGATGCGTTGCAGACGCTGACTCGGCAGACCCGGATCCAGTGGCAGATAACCCGCGCCAGCCTTGAAGCTGCCGATGATCATGCCGAGCAGGTCAAGGTTACGTTCGCCGAGCAAGGCCACCGGTTGATCCATCTGCACACCGGCGGCGACCAGTGCATGACCGAGGCGGTTGGCATTCTGGTTCAACTCGGCATAGCTCTGCTGCTGATCCAGGCAACTGGCGGCGATACGCTGCGGATGCGCGGCAACCTGCGCTTCAAACAGCGCGACGTAGCTCTGCTCCAGCGGATAATCGTGGGCACTCTGGTTGCAACCGTGGAGCAGGAAGTCCTGTTCCTCGACGCCCAGCAGCGGCAGATCAGCCATGTCGCCATGGAAGCCATCGACCAGCGCCAGCAGCAGACGCTTGAACTCTCCGAGCATGCGCTCGATGGTCGATTCGTCAAAGTAACGCTGGTCATAAGACAGGTGCAGACCGAGGTCATCGCCCGGGTAGCACACCGCCGTCAGCGGGAAGTTGGTGTGGGTTCGGCCGGAGTCCGAGGTCGCATTGAGGCTCTGCGCGCGATCGAGTACCGAGACTTCCACCGGAGCGTTTTCGAACACGAACAGGCTGTCGAACAGTGGCTGGCCTTTCGGCAATTCGCTTTGTTCCTGGATGTTCACCAACGGCAGGTATTCGTACTCACGCAGTTGCATGTTGCTGTCGAGCAAAGCGCTGAGCCACTCACGCACGCTGCTGCGCTGATCGTCCTCAGGCATTTTCACCCGCAGGGCGATGCTGTTGATGAACAGGCCGACGGTGCGTTGCATCTCCGGCATGTCCACCGGACGCCCGGCCACGGTGACGCCGAACAGCACGTCACGATCGCCGCTCATGCGCCGCAGTACCAGCGCCCATGCCGCTTGGGCGAAGGTGTTGATGGTCAGTTGATGGGCCTGCGCCAGTTCCCGCAGCCGCGCGCCGTCCTCGACATTGAGGCGGGTGTAGCGGTCGCCGACGATCATGCCGCCGCTTTCACCGGCATGTTCGCGCAGGAACGGCCGGTCGCTCGGAATAGGCGTGGTGCGCTCAAACCCTTGCAGGTTCTGCTGCCACCACTGCCGTGCTTCGGCGAGGCTCTGGCGTTGCAGCCAACCGATATAGTCGCGGTAACGCGGCGGCACGCTCAATTGCGCTTCGCGACCTTCACCAAGGGCGGTGTAGATTTCAAAGAAGTCGTTCATCAGCAACGAGCGGCACCAGGCATCGATGAGAATGTGGTGGTTGCTCATCATGAACCAGTAACGCGCCGCGCCGACCTTGATCAGGCGCAGGTGGAACGGTGCCTGATTGAGCAGATCGAAGCCGGCTTCGCGCTCGCTTTTCAGCAGGGCTTGCAGCTTGGGTTCCTGCTCGGCTTCGGTGATGGCGCTCCAGTCCAGATACTCGATCGGCGTACGGCCCGGGGTATGGATTACTTGCAGCATGTCTTCGCCGACGTTCCAGCAGAACGACGCGCGCAGCGCTTCGTGACGGGCGACCACCGCTTGCCAGGCCTGAGCGAAACGCTGCGGGTCGAGTTCGCTGTTGATGCGGTAGCGATCCTGCATGTAGTACAGACCGGTGCCCGGTTCGAGCAAGGTATGCAGCAACATGCCTTCCTGCATCGGCGTCAGCGGATAGACGTCTTCGATGTGTGCGGCGGGCACCGGCAAGGCATCGAGTTGTGCCTGAGTCAGTCTGGCCAGCGGGAAGTCCGACGGCGTCAGGCCACCGGCCTCGTCTTGCAGGCAATGGGCGATCAGGCTTTGCAGCTCACCGAGGTAAGCGTCGGCCAGATCGTTGATGGTCTGCGCGTCATACCGCTCGGCGCTGAAGGTCCAGCGCAGCAGCAGTTCACCACCGTAAACCTGACTGTCGATGCTCAACTCGTTGGGCAACGGCGCCTGCGGATCGTGGGCGGCGCCGACCGCTTCCTCCAGCGGACGGAACAGCGCATCGCTGCCGAAGCTCTGGTCGAACTGGCCGAGGTAGTTGAAGGTGACCGGCGCCTGCGGCAGCGCGGCCATGCTGCGCTGGCTGAGGTCATCGGCGAGATAACGCAGCACTCCGTAGCCGAGGCCTTTGTGCGGCACCGCGCGCAGTTGCTCTTTGATCGCCTTGATCGAAGCGCCCTGCCCGGCGGCTTCTTCGATGTTGTGCGGGGTCAGACGCAGTGGGTAAGCGCTGGTGAACCAACCGACGGTGCGGGTCAGATCGATCTCGTCGAACAGGGTTTCGCGACCGTGGCCTTCCAGTTGAATCAGCGCCGACGGTTGACCGCTCCAGCGACAGAGTACGCGGGCCAATGCGGTCAGCAACAGGTCGTTTACCTGAGTGCGATAAGCGCTCGGAGCTTGTTGCAGCAGCTGCCGGGTTTGCTCGGCATCAAGGCGTACGCTGACGGTTTGCGCGTGGCGATTCTGCTGGCCGCCCTGGGGATTTTCGCAAGGCAGATCAGCGCTCGGGCCGGCCAGTCGGGTCTGCCACCAGTCGAGTTCTTCGCGCAGGGATTCGCTGCCGGCGTAGGCCTGCAAGCGTGCCGCCCAGTCCTTGAAGGCACTGGTTTTCGCCGGCAGTTTTACCGCTTGTTCGGCGTCGAGTTGGCGATACACGGTTTGCAGATCGTCGAGCAATACGCGCCACGAGACGCCGTCGACCACCAAGTGATGGATCGCGATAAACAGACGTTGCTGACCTTCAGGGCCATCGACCAGCAAGGCGCGAACCAGCGGGCCATTTTGCAGATCGAGGCTGCGTTGCGCGTCGGCAAACAGCGCCTCGCACTTGTCCATCGAGGTAACCCGCGCCTGCCACAACACCGCCGCATCGGACACCGGTTGGTGCGTCGCTTGCCACGCGCCGTTGACTTCGCTGAAGCGCAGACGCAAGGCGTCATGCTGCTCGATCACCGCCAGCAGCGCCTGCTCCAGACGATGCGGTTCAAGGGTTGCGGTCGGCTCCAGCAATAACGCCTGATTCCAGTGCTGGCGTTGAGGAATATCGGTGTCGAAGAACCAATGCTGAATCGGTGTCAGGGCCGATTCACCCACCACCAGACCTTGCTCGGCCGTCACCTGCTCGCTACGGCTGGCCACAGCGGCCAGTGTCTGCACAGTCTGGTGCTGGAACAGATCACGCGGGCTGAAATGAATGCCCTGCTGACGCGCACGGCTGACCACTTGAATCGACAGAATCGAGTCGCCGCCCAGCTCAAAGAAGTTGTCGTTGAGGCCAACCTGTTCGACGTTGAGCACTTCGCACCAGATCTGCGCCAGTGTCTGTTCCAGTTCGTTACTTGGCGCGACGTAGTCCTGACGATTGAGCTCCGGATCCGGCGCCGGCAAGGCGCGGCGGTCGAGTTTGCCGTTGGCGGTCAGCGGCATGCTTGCCAGCAGAATCAGGTGCGTCGGCACCATGTAATCCGGCAATTGTGCCTTGAGGTGCGCCTTGAGCGCGTCGCGCAGTTCTGCTTGATTGGCTTCGCTTTGCTCGGCAACTTCAGTGACTAAATAGCCAACGAGTTGTTTGCCGCTTGGTGCATCCAGAGCGAGCACCACGGCTTCGCGGATCGAGTCATGATCGAGCAGACGGGTTTCGATTTCGCCGAGTTCGATACGGAAACCACGGATCTTCACCTGATGGTCGATCCGGCCCAGGTATTCCACCAAACCATCGGCACGCTGGCGCACCAGATCGCCAGTGCGGTACATGCGCCCGCCATCGATGGCAAACGGGTCAGCGACAAAACGTTCGGCGGTAATGCCTGGACGGTCGTGATAAGCCTGGGCCAGACCGGCACCGCCAACGAACAATTCACCGGTTGCACCTTGCGGCACCAGCGCCAGATCGGCGTCGAGAATGTACGCCACGCGCGCGCCGATCACACTGCCGATCGGCACACTGCCGGCACCCTCCTCCAGCACCTCCGGCGCCAGACTGGCCAGGGGCATGACCACGGTTTCGGTCGGGCCGTAAGCGTTGAAAAACATTGCCGGTTGGAACGCCGCGCGAATCCGCTGCAGGTGTTCACCGGTCAGCGCTTCGCCGCCGGTGATGATCATCCGCACCGGCAAGATCTGGTTTTGCGTCGAGAGGAACTGCGCCAACTGGCTGCCGTAGCTCGGGGTGAAACCGAGGACGTTGATTTTATGCGTGCGGATCAAGGCGCAGATTTCTTCCGCGTCCCACTGACCTTGCGCACGCAATACAACCTGCGCGCCACTGAGCAGCGGCACCAACAGACGCTCGGTGGCCGCATCGAAGTTGATCGAATAGAAATGCAGCTCGCAGTCGTCCGGGCGCATGCCGAAACGCTCGATCACGGCTTGGCAATGCATGGCGATTTCGCCGTGGGAGACCACCACGCCCTTCGGTTTACCGGTCGAACCCGAGGTATAAATCAGGTAGGCCTGATGCTGCGGCAGACTGATAAACGGCAGCTCAGTGGACGGGTAAGCGACGAGTGCCGCGCTGTCATCTTCCAGGCACCAGCACGCCACATCTCGCGGCAGATCGCCAAGGGCCTTGAACATCGCGCGATCACTGAGCAGCAGGCCGATGCGGCTGTCTTCGATCATGTAATGCAGACGGTCGAGCGGGTACTCCGGGTCCAGCGGCACATACGCACCGCCAGCCTTGAGAATCGCCAGCAGGCCGATGACCATTTCCAGCGAGCGCTCCAGTGCCAGACCGACACGCACTTGCGGGCCGACACCGCGCTCACGCAAGGCCCAGGCCAACCGATTGGCGCGGGCGTCGAGTTCGGCGTAGCTCAGGGTTTGCCCGGCGAAGGTCAGCGCAGGTGCATCTTTGCGCGCCAGCGCCTGTTCGGCGAACAAGTGATGGATGCACTGATCGAGACGATGCTCGCCCGGCTCGATGCCGAGGCTGTCGAGCAGGCGCTGTTGCTCGGGTTGGTCGAGCAGCGGCAATTCGCTGAGGCGTTGTTGCGGGTCGGCGATCAGCGCTTCCAGCAAGTTGCGCCAATGCTTGGCCATGCGGGCAATGGTCGGTTCATCGAACAGATCCGTGCTGTAGGTCAGGCAGCAACCAAGGCGATGATCAAGGTCGGTGACTTCCAGGTTGAGGTCGAACTTGGTCGCCCGCGCATCGTTGGCCAGATACTCGACGGTCATGCCGGCAAGCATGCGGCTCTGCTGGAATTCCCAGCGCTGCACGTTGCACATCACCTGGAACAGCGGGTTGTAGGCGGCGCTGCGCGGCGGCTGCAAGGCTTCCACCAGATGATCGAACGGCAGGTCTTGGTGCGACTGGCCCTCGATCACGGTGTGACGCACCTGCTCGAACAACTCACCGACCGACATCATGCCGTCGAGCTGGCAACGCAGCACCTGAGTGTTGAGGAATGCACCGATCAGCCCTTCACTTTCCGGGCGGATGCGGTTGGCCACCGGCGCACCGATGCGCAGATCGTTCTGGCCGCTGTAGCGGTAGAGCAACGTGGCCAGCGCCGCAGTCATGGTCATGAACAGAGTCAGGCCGTTTTGCGCATTGAACGCACGCACCCGTGCGGCGAGGTCATCGCTGAGGTCGAAGCGGAACAGTTCGCCCTGATGGCTTTGCACTGGGGGACGCGGACGGTCGCCGGGCAATTCCAGCAGTGGATGCTCACGACCGAGTTGCGCCGTCCAGTAGTCGAGTTGGCGCTGACGCTCGCCGGATTCCAGCCAGTTGCGCTGCCAGACGCTGTAGTCGAGGTACTGCACCGGCAGCGGCTCAAGCGGCGAATCGCGGTCATCGACAAACGATTCGTACAGCGCACTGAGTTCGCGGGCGAAGATGTCCATCGCCCAGCCTTCAGTGACGATGTGGTGCAGGGTCAGGACGAAGTAATGTTCTTGCTCGGCAGTTTTCACAAGGCAGGCGCGCAGCAGCGGACCGGTTTCCAGGTCGAACGGCAGATGCGCCTCTTCATCGGCCAGTTGCTGAACCTTTTGCTCACGCACATCGGTGGCAAGTTTTGAGAAATCCTTCCAGCCCATGCGCACGCCGGTTTCGCCATGCACCTGCTGACGGGCGACGCCGTCGACACTCGGGAACGTGGTGCGCAGGGTTTCATGGCGCAGGATCAGCGCTTGCAACGCTGACTCGAAACGCTCGACATGCAGCACGCCACGCAGGCGCGCCATGCCGCCAACGTTGTACGCCGGACTGTCCGGCTCCATCTGCCAGAGGAACCACATGCGCTGTTGCGAGTACGACAGCGGCACCGGTTGGCTGCGATCAACCTTGGCGATTGGCGGTTGTTTATTGGTGCGACCACTGGCCTGGATCAGGCGGATCTGTTCGGCAAAATCAGCCAGTTCGCTGTGTTCGAACAATGCACGCAGCGGCAGTTCGACGTCGCAGGCCTGACGGGTGCGCGAGATGATTTGCGTGGCCAGCAAGGAATGACCGCCGAGGGCGAAGAAGTCATCGCGCAGGCCGACCCGAGTCAAGCCCAGCACTTCGCGCCAGATCGCGGCGATCTGCTGTTCCAGTTCTGTCACCGGTTCGACGTGTTCACGCACTTGCCATTGCGGCTCGGGCAAGGCGCGGCGGTCGAGTTTGCCGCTCGGGCTGAGGGGCATTGCGTCCAGACGCATGAGTTGCGCCGGGACCATGTATTCCGGCAGTTCGGCGGCCAGAGCAGTTTTCAGGCGAGTGATTTGCTCGTCGTGATCTTCACTGGCATCGGTTGCGGTGAAGTAGCCGATCAGTTGTGCACCGGCAGCGGTTTCGCGTACCAGCACCACGGCTTGGGCGACGCCGTTCTGCGCGAGCAAACGCGATTCGATTTCTTCCGGTTCGACGCGGAAGCCACGCAGCTTGACCTGCTGATCGAGGCGACCGAGGTATTCGATCACGCCATCGGCGGTCCAGCGCGCGCGGTCGCCAGTGCGGTACAAACGAGCGCCCTGCTCGCCCAACGGATCGACCACAAAACGCTCGGCCGTCAGGGCAGGACGACCGAGGTAACCCCGGGCCAGACCGATACCGCTGATGCACAGTTCACCCGGCACACCGGCCGGCACTGGATTGAGATCAGCATCGAGCACACGGCAAATCACGTTACCCAGCGGCCGGCCAATCGGCGAGCGTTCGCCATCGGCAGCGCTGCAATGCCAGTGGGTAACGTTGATCGCGGTTTCGGTCGGGCCATAACGGTTGTGCAATTGCACGGCCGGCAATTGCGCGAGTACGCGGTTGCGCAGTTCGGCCGGCAGCGCTTCACCGCCGCAGAACACCCGGCGCAGGCTGGTGCATTCGGCGCTCAGCGGTTCATCGATGAACAGCGAGAGCAGCGGCGGCACGAAGTGCAGCGTGGTCACGCCGTATTCCTGAACCAGTTGGGCGATGCGATGCGGATCACGGTGTTCGCCGGGGCCGGCGATCAACAGACGCGCGCCGGTGATCAATGGCCAGAAGCACTCCCACACCGACACGTCGAAGCTGATCGGCGCCTTTTGCATCAGCACATCGGTTTCATTGAGGCGGTAAGTATTCTGCATCCATTGCAGACGTTCGGCCAGTGCCGCATGGGTGTTGCCGACACCTTTCGGTTGGCCGGTGGAGCCCGAGGTGTAAATCACGTAGGCGAGGTTGTCACCGTGCAGGTGCAGACCCGGTGCCTGACTCGGCCAGTTTTCCAGGTGCAAGGCGTCCATGGCGATGACGCTGACACCGGCGCAGGCCGGCAAGCGACCGAGCAATTCGGTCTGGGTCAGGAGCAATTCGACGCCGCTGTCGCTGAGCATGTAGGCCAGACGATCGGCCGGGTAATCCGGGTCCAGCGGCACATAAGCACCGCCCGCCTTGATGATCGCCAACAGACCGATCAGCAGTTGCGGTGAACGCTCGGCAGCGATGGCCACGCAAACATCCGGGCCGACGCCTTTGTCGCGCAGGTAATGCGCGAGGCGGTTGGCTTGCGTGTGCAATTCGGCGAAGTCGAGACTGCCGCCGTCCCACACCAGCGCGGTGCGTTCCGGGTTCAGACGCGCCTGTTCGTTGAGCTGTTCTGGCAGCCATTGTTGCGCCGGGGTGCACGGCGCAACGCCCCAGTGTTGTTGCTGTTCGTGCTCAGTGGCGGTCAGCAGTTGCAGATCGCCAATGGCTTGCTCCGGACGTTCGCAGACCTCGCGCAACAAGTGGCTGAAATGCTCGGCCAGCCGCTCGATGGTCGCCGCATCGAACAGTTCGCTGGCGTAGTCGAACGACAGCGTCAGACGCCCGTTGCGGTCCTCTTCGCTGTGCAGTTGCAGGTCGAACTTGGCTTCGCGGCTGTGCCACGGCAGCTCTTCGGCGAGCAGCCCCGGCAGACGCTTGAGCGCACTCAAATCGCGCTGCTGGTGGTTGAACATGACCTGGAACAAGCCGTATTCGCGGGCTTGCGGGAAGGCTTCGAGGAGCTGTTCGAACGGCAGATCCTGATTCGCCTGGGCACCGAGTGCAGCGTCGCGGGTCTGGGCCAGCAGCGCAACGAATGACAAGCGCGAATCGATCTGCGCGCGCAACACTTGCGTGTTGATAAAGAAGCCGATCAGGCCCTGGGTTTCCAGGCGTGGACGGTTGGCGTTCGGTACACCGATACGAATGTCGCGCTGTCCGCTGTAGCGATGCAGCAGGCTCTGAAACGCCGAGAGCAGCAGCATGAACGGCGTCGATTGGTGAGCTTGCGCCGTGTTGCGGATCGCATCGCTCACGCTCGCGCCCAGACGCACGGTGTGGCGTGCGGCGCTGCGATTTTTTTGCGCCGAACGCGGGTGATCGGTGGCCAGTTCCAGGGTCGGATGCTCGTCACCCAGTTGCGCTTTCCAGTACGTCAGTTGTCGCTCGCCCTCGCCTTGCGCCAACCATTGACGCTGCCAACTGCCGTAGTCGGCGTAATGGGTTGGCAGCGGCGCGAGGTTGGCGCTCGCACCTTGCGAAGCGGCGGCGTACAACCGCGAGAATTCGTCGATCAATACGTTCAGTGACCAGCCGTCGGCGATGATGTGATGCAGGGTCACCAACAGTTGGTGATCCTCGTCATCGAGACGCACCAGTGTCACCCGCAGCAGCGGGCCTTTTTGCAAATCGAATCGGGTGTGTGCTTCGTCTTCGCGGATCTGCTGGGCGCGGAGTTCACGCGCATGGGCCGGCATGTCGCTGATGTCGATCAGTTGCAGGTTGAATTCGGCGGCGGCTGCGACTTGTTGCAGGGCCACGCCGTCGCGTTCGAAGAAGCGTGTACGCAGGGATTCATGGCGCTCGATCAGTTGCTGGAAGCTGGCACGCAAGGCGTCTTCGTCGAGTTCACCGCGCAGACGCAGGGCACCGGGAATGTTGTAGGCGCTGCTCTGCGGGTCGAGTTGCCAGGTGATCCACAGACGGTTTTGCGCCAGCGATTGCGGCAGCGGCTCGCTGCGCGACAGTGCGGTGATTGCACCTTGGGCGTTGCCGCCATCCTGTTGCTGTTGGGCCACGGCAGCCGCAAACGCGGACAAGGTCGGCGCCTCGAAGAGCAGACGCAGGTTCAGCTCAAGGCTGAGTTCTTCGCGAACCCGGGCGATGACTTGCGTGGCGGCGATCGAGTTACCGCCGAGCAGGAAGAAGTGGTCGTCGGCGTTGACCTGTTTGACGTTGAGTTGTTCGGCCCAGATTTTCGCGATCAAGGCTTCAAGCTCCGAGGCGCTGGTGACTGCGTCCTGGCTTTCAGCGGTGCTCGACGGGAACACTGCGTAGCTGTCGAGGCTGCCATCGGCCAGACGATTGCGGCACGCCGAACGCTGTAATTTGCCGCTGGAGGTTTTGGGCAGTGCGCCCGGATTAAGCAACACCACGACGCTTGGCGCTTCCTGATATGCCTCAGCCACGGCTTGGCGGATGGCTTTGATCAACGCCTGCGGCGCAAGGATTTTCTGCACGCTGCGGCTGATTTCTGCGGCGATGCCGATACCCTCCTCGCCATCCTGATTGACCGCGAACGCCGCGACGCGGCCCTTGCGCACCACTTCCACTTCGTTCTCGATCGTTTTCTCGATGTCCTGCGGATAGAGGTTATGGCCGCGCACGATGAGCATGTCTTTCAGGCGGCCAGTGATAAACAGTTCAGCGCCGCGCATGAAGCCAAGGTCACCGGTGCGTAGCCAGGTGCGCCCGGCGTGCTGGACGAAGGTCTTGGCGCTGGCTTCAGGGTTGCGCCAGTAGCCGTTGGCGATGCTCGGGCCGGCGGCCCAGACTTCACCAACGGCGTTATCGGCAAGTTCGACCAGCGTGTTCGGTTCAACGATCAGCACGGCGTGTTCCGGCTGGCTGATGCCGCAACTCATGATCGGGCTGCCATCGCCCGGTTCGGCGCGGTTTTGCGCAAAGGCTTGATCGTTCACGCGCAACACCGGAATACCGGTGCCGCGCGGGGTGCCGGCGACGAATAGCGTGGCCTCGGCCAGACCGTACGAGGCCATGAAACTGCCCTCACTGAAACCGCATGCGGCGAACTTCTCGGCGAAGCGCTCAAGGGTGTCGAGACGGATCGGCTCGGAGCCGGAATAGGCCACGCGCCAGCGGCTCAGGTCGAGACGCTCCAGCGCCGACTCGCTGACCCGTTCGCTGCACAAGCGATAGGCGAAGTCCGGCCCGCCGCTGATGGTGCCGCCGTATTCGCTGATCGCTTCCAGCCAGCGCAATGGCCGGGCAAGGAAGTAGGCCGGCGACATCAGGATGCACGGCACACCGCTGAAAATCGGCTGCAGCAGACCGCCGATCAAACCCATGTCGTGATACAGCGGCAGCCAACTGACGATTACGTCGTCCGGGTTCACGTCGATGCCGAACCCGTGACGGATCAGCTGTTCGTTGGCGACCAGATTGCCATGGCTGACCTGCACGCCTTTGGGCAGCGCAGTGGAACCGGAAGTGTATTGCAGGAAGGCGATGTGGTCTTGCGGCAGGCTCGGTTCAACCCAGTTTTGCGCCAGTGAATTGTCGAGCGCGTCGACACACAACAACGGCGGCGCGCCCTCGATCTGCTGCAAGGCGTCGCGCAGGTCAGCGCTGGTCAGCAACAGACGCGGTTCGGCGTCGGCGATGATCGACAGCAAACGCTCCTGATGGTGACGGCGCGCGGATTCCGGCGGATAGGCCGGCACCGCGATCACCCCTGCGTACAGGCAGCCAAAAAACGCCGCGACGTAATCCGGGCCACTTGGGAACAGCAGCACCGCGCGATCACCGAATTCAGCGTCAGCCTGCAGTGCAGCGGCGATCATGCGTGCGCGTTGATCCAGCTCGCGATAACTGAGTACCACAGCCTGCTCCGGGTTTTCGGCGAGAAAACGCAAGGCCAGTCGATCCGGCGTCAGGGCCGCGCGGCGCTGGAGGGCTTGGACCAGGGTGCTGGGGAGTTCGAACGCGTCGGTCATGGGTTTTCCTGCCTGAATTCGGCTTGCTAATGGAATCGGGTTGCTGCGTCACGCCCCGCGAAGGGCATGCAGGGCGCGGTCTGTGCCGACCGCGCAAGGCTTGGGAATGCTGTCTGGCCGGGGCTCGATACCCGGAACCATTCACCAATGAGAACGGATGACGTCTTGAAATAATTAGTCGACGGGCAGGAGCGCCAATAGCGCCGGGGTGCGGCGGCGTGTCGCAGTTCTCAGAATGCACCTTTGTAGCGCATTACTTCTCTTTCTCAATTGACAATCATTATCATTCAACATAATTTGTCGCTCGATGTGTAGGACGCCCCCCTCCCCCAAGGCGTCCCACGACCCTATTTGGCAGCAAGGTGATTTCCATGACGGAACAAGTATCCACAAGCAGGTGCGATTCACCGCTACTTCAGGCATTCGTCGACAATCGACTGATTCTGGTCAAGATTGCAGCCCGTATTACCGGCTGCCGCTCGCGCGCCGAGGACGTGGTGCAGGATGCGTTTTTCCGCCTGCAATCGGCGCCACCGATCACGTCGTCGATCAAGGCTCAACTGAGCTATCTGTTCCAGATCGTGCGCAACCTCGCCATCGATCATTACCGCAAACAGGCGCTTGAGCAGAAGTACTCCGGCCCTGAAGAGGAAGGGCTGAACGTGGTCATCCAGGGTGCTTCGCCGGAAACCTCGCACATCAATTTCTCGACCCTGGAAAACATCGCCGACGCGCTGACCGAACTGCCCAACCGCACGCGCTATGCGTTCGAGATGTACCGGCTGCACGGCGTGCCGCAAAAGGACATCGCCAAGGAACTGGGCGTTTCGCCAACGCTGGTCAACTTCATGATTCGCGATGCGCTGGTGCACTGCCGCAAGGTGTCGGGCAGTCGTCGAGAGGCGGTGGCCGTGGGTCGTCGCTGAGACCGCGTCGACAGATAAAAAAGATCGCAGCCTTCGGCAGCTCCTACATGGAAATGCATTCCTCTGTATGAGCTGCCGAAGGCTGCGATCTTTTGCCTTTAAATCACCTCAAGCCAATTTGCACCGATCAAAAAACCGCTCACGTCCCAGTATCATCAGCGCCGCGCGCTTGTGCGGGAAATCGAACTCTTTCTCGCAGTGGAAGCACTGGTTGTGCATATGCCCGATCATCTTCGCGTTGTCGGCCCGAGGCTCGGCAACCACCCGCTGAGTGCGCGGATCATCGAGAAACAGGTAATGCACCAGCGCCGATAACCAGCTCGCCACTTTGTGCGGGCCGCGATGATCTTCTTCGCCGACCAGCATGTGAATGCCGCGGTCGTAATTGTCGGCATCGTAGAACGGCGCGATGCGATCTTCCTTGGCCCAGTAGGCTTCGAAATAGGCAAACGGCTGATCATCGAAACAGCCAATCAGCGTCAGCGTGTGCGGGTCGGCAGCGAGTTTGCTCAGGTACTCGCGGTGTTTCTCGAGGCTGCCCTCTTCTTGCCAGAAACTGGCAACGCGCGGGCTGTTCTGCCAGCGGTTGAAGCGCGACAGGTCTTCTTCGATCTCTACAGTGCGCAGGGAAATCCACGCACCAAGACGCGCATCGAAACGCCGATACACTTCACCGCGCGGTTTGACCGGACGCAGTGGATGACGCTTGCCCTCGTTGATGACCATTTGCTGCGGATAGCTGCCCGCCAGGGAGTTGCCGAGCCACGGTTGCGGCAACTGCCAGAACAGCGTGCGCTCGCAGCGATATTCGCCGGCCACTCCGGTGCTCACCAGCAAGCCACTGAGCAAGGCTTCGGTCGGCGGCTGATCCAGATGCCAAGTCAATTGCTGGCACGCCGGATCCCGTGCGAACAGCCAGTAACAGGCCGCCCACAACGCCTGCCCGGGCGGCAGCGCAAAGCGTTCATCGATCTGGATCGGTCCCTTTGCCTCCCGATCGAGGCGCAAGCGGATCAGCGGTTGACCGTCCAGGCTCAGGCTCAGGCGGCTTTCACTGACATCAGCGATCAATTGACTGCCCGAAGGCAAGGCCAGGGCAGTCAGGTCATTCAGATTGGACATGGGTCGGGCTCACGATAATCGTCGACAGTTCAACGATGGGACGTGAGCCGGGAAGGAAAATTTAGGCTTTGCCCAGAAATCGCTGCCTCAGTGGTGAGGCACCGGCACCACGGCAATCTTGTACGGATCGAAAATCTTCAGCATTTCACCGTTGTCGCGCAAACCCTGCAGCAACTTGCCAAACGCCGCGCCGGTGATCGGCGCGGTCGGGCGCAGAATCGCGTAATGGTGATAGACCTGATCGATGCGCTGCGACACCAGCAATTCGTCGCGCACCTTCTCGTTACGCAACAGGTAATCGAACAGATAGGAACGTGTCACCAGGGCAACATCGGCGCGCCGGCGCAGCACCATCAGCAAGTTGCTGTCGTGGGAATAGGTCAGCGTCGCGTTGTAATTCTGTGCGAGGTATTTGGGGTCGGCGTTGAAGTTGGCGAACTCGTAGTGGTAACCGCTGAACAATGCCAGGCGTTTGCCGGTGAGGTCGGCGAAATAGTTCTGCTGCCGACCGTCTTCGCGTTGCGCGACGAAAATCTCCGCATCCTCAAGGCCCATGTCGACATCCGTGTGGGGAATTTCCTTCCAGCCCCAATCGGGGTTCTCGAAAATTGCCATGTCGATCCGGCCCTGCTTGAAATCACCGAAACGCCGAGGAATCGAGGTCGGTACGAGGACGAACTGATAGTCGCTTTGCAGACGATTGAGGGCTTCGACCAACTGCGGCAGAAGACCTGTGTCGGCACCGTTTTCCGGGCGAACGGTGTAAGGCGGAAAATGCGCCGCGCCGACCCGGACCAATTGCGCTGCCTGAGCGGGCAATACCAAAAATGCAGCCAGCGCTACGAGCATCAACCCCGCGGCCGTCCGAATTGGCGAAGACTTCAAAACACCCCACTCCCCGAAAAAATACCGATCAATGCATTCAAGCTAGGCGGTTTCGCCCAGTTAGCCAGTTTCCCGGCCGGATAGAAAGTGCTTCAACGCGCTTCAAGGACCAGAATCAACGCCTCATCGGCCAACTGATCGAGGCTCAAACTGCCGCCGGCACGGAACCAGGTGGTCGTCCACGACAGTGCGCCAGTGAGGAAACGTCGGGTAATAAATACGTCGCCACGGATAAACCCCGCGTCTTTGGCCTCACCCAGCACTTGCAGCCAGATGTCTTCGTAAACATCGCGCAATGCCAGCACCTTGGCCTGACCGTCTTCGGACAGTGAACGCCACTCATAAACCAGCACCGCCATGGCTTCACCGCTGCCGCCCATGATCGACTGCAATTCGCAGCGAATCAGCGCCAGCACGCGCTCGCGCACATCGGTCGCGTCAGCAAGCGCTGCACGCATCAACGCGGTGTTGTAGCGGATGGTCTCTTCCATCACCGCACGGAGGATTTCATCCTTGCTTTTGAAGTGATGAAAAATGCTTCCCGACTGGATGCCGACGGCACCGGCCAGATCGCGCACCGTGGTGCGTTCGTAGCCTTTGTTACGGAACAGGTGAGCGGCCACTTGCAGCAATTTGCCGCGGGCGCTGTCGGGGTCGGTCAACTGGCCTTCGTCGACCAAATCGCGCATGACCCTCAGGGCTTTTTGCTCGTCCACCCGTTCTCTCCTACAGTCGATCAGTCTGTTGCCCCCTGAAACTGCAGGGTTGCGCGCAATTTAAGCCGCCAGCGGCAACCAAGCAAGCGCTTGGGCAGAAGATAGTTTCAACTGTTTACAAACCAAGCGCTTGCTTGGTAGCCTCCAGACACTTCTGTCGCAGGTTGCTGAGTCGGAGATAAAAAATGCCCACCACCGTTCGCATCGGATGCGCCAGTGCATTCTGGGGAGACACCTCGACCGCCGCCGCGCAGTTAGTGGACGGCGGCAAGCTTGATTATCTGGTGTTCGATTACCTGGCCGAGATCACGATGTCGATCATGGCCGGGGCACGCATGAAGGACCCGCAAGCGGGTTTTGCCAGCGACTTCATCGACGTATTGACACCACTGCTGCCACAACTGGCCGAGCAGAACATCCGCGTGATCAGCAATGCCGGCGGGATCAATCCGCAAGCCTGCGCCGCCGCCCTGCAAGCGGCGTGCGACAAGGCCGGCGTCGCGCTGAAAATCGCCGTTTTACTCGGCGATGACCTGCAACCACGGTTCAAACAGCTCAGCGGCATCACCGAAATGTTCAGCGGCGCCGCGCTGCCGCCGATGTGCGTGTCAACCAACGCCTACCTTGGCGCGCCGGGCATTGTCGAAGCGCTGCGCCTGGGCGCTGACATTGTCATCACCGGGCGCGTGGTCGACAGCGCCGTGGTCAGCGCGGCGCTGGTGCACGAATTCGGCTGGTCGTGGCACGACTACGACAAACTCGCCCAGGCCGCGCTCGCCGGGCACATCATCGAATGCGGCGCGCAATGCACCGGCGGCAATTTCACCGATTGGCGCGAGGTGCCGGATTACGAACACATCGGCTTCCCGATCGTTGAGGTCAGCGCCGACAGCCAATTCATCGTCAGCAAGCCTGAAGGCAGCGGCGGACTGGTCACTACGCTGACCGTCGGCGAGCAAATGCTGTATGAAATCGGCGATCCCCAGGCCTATCTATTGCCCGATGTGGTCTGCGATTTCACCGAGGTCAAACTTCAGCAACAAGGCAAGCATGCCGTGCACGTCCACGGCGCCAAAGGCCTGCCGCCGAGCGATAAATACAAGGTCAGCGCCACCTATCCGGATGGTTTTCGTTGCACTGCCAGTTGCCTGATCGCCGGCATCGATGCGGTGGACAAGGCGCGACGCGTCAGTCAGGCGATCATCGACAAGACCTCGGAGATGTTCAGCCAGCGCGGCTTGGCGCCTTACAGCGAAACCAACATCGAACTGCTCGGTAGCGAAGCCACCTACGGCCCTCATGGTCAACGCCACGACAGCCGCGAAGTGGTGATCAAACTCGCTGTGCGCCACCCGAACAAACAGGCACTGCTGCTGTTCTCCCGGGAAATCGCCCAGGCTGCCACCGGCATGGCGCCGGGGCTGACCGGCATCGTCGGCGGGCGGCCAACGGTGTACCCGCTGATTCGTCTGTTTTCATTCCTGATCGATAAAAGCGCCTGCACCGTGCAGATCGATATGGCCGGTGAACGTTATCCATGCGCCCTGCCCTCGCTCAGCTCACTCGACAGCGCGGACTTGCCCCTGCCCCAGCAACCGCCCAAACCACTGGGCCGCGCCGATGCCAGCGTAGCGCTGGTGAAACTGGCCGTGGCGCGCTCCGGTGACAAGGGCAATCACAGCAACATCGGCGTGATGCCGCGCAAACCCGAATACCTGCCGTGGATCGCCGAAGCGCTGACCCCGGCCGTCGTGGTCGACTGGATGAGCCACGTGCTCGACCCGATCCACGGCCGGGTCGAACGCTGGTATTTGCCTGGCACCCACAGCCTCAACTTCCTTCTGGAAAACGCCCTTGGCGGCGGTGGCGTGGCCAGTCTGCGCATCGATCCGCAAGGCAAAGCCTTCGCCCAGCAACTGTTGGAAATCCAGATCCCGGTGCCGCAGAGCATCGCCGAACAGCTCGACTAGAGGATTGTTTGCATGGCTTACGCGTCGATTTTCAACGCCGAACTGTTCCACGGCCAGACCATCATCGTCACCGGGGGCGGCAGTGGCATTGGTCGCTGCACCGCCCATGAACTGGCAGCCCTCGGCGCCAATGTGCTGCTGGTCGGGCGCAAGCCGGAGAAACTGCAAAAGGTCGCCGCCGAAATCACCGAGGACGGTGGCCGGGCGCACTGGAAGGCTTGCGACATCCGCGATGAAGAAGCAGTGAAACAACTGATCAAGGAGCTGATCGCTGAGCACGGGCCGATCCACGGCCTGGTCAACAATGCTGGCGGCCAGTTCCCGTCGCCCCTGGCTTCGATCAATCAGAAAGGCTTCGAAACCGTGCTGCGCACCAACCTGGTCGGCGGTTTTCTGATGGCGCGGGAAGTGTTCAATCAGTCGATGAGCAAACACGGCGGCAACATCGTCAACATGCTCGCCGACATGTGGGGCGGCATGCCCGGCATGGGTCACTCCGGCGCCGCGCGTTCGGGCATGGACAACCTCACCAAGACCGCTGCGTTCGAATGGGGTTATGCCGGCGTGCGGGTCAACGCAGTGGCGCCGGGCTGGATTGCCTCCAGCGGCATGGACACTTATGAGGGGGCGTTCAAAGCGGTGATTCCGACCCTGCGCGAACACGTGCCGCTCAAGCGCATCGGCACCGAGTCGGAAGTCAGTGCGGCGATTGTGTTTTTGCTGAGCCCGGCCGCCGCGTTTATCAGCGGCAGCACTTTGAGAATCGATGGTGCGGCCAGCCTCGGCAGCCGTGCATGGCCGTTGCACAAGGCCAGCCACAGCGAGTCGTTCAACGGCTTCCATCGCGCGTATTTACCCGAAGTGCTGAAGGACAAGGAGTAAGCCATGCCGCAGATCCAGTCCCGGCTCGACCCGCACAGTGAGGACTTCGCCCGCAACCGGGCAGCCATGCTCGCGGCAATCGAACACGTACAGCAGCTCGAAAAAAACCTGCTGAACAAAGCCGCCGAGGCCAAAGCCAGGTTCGAAAAACGCGGACAGCTGTTGCCCCGTGAACGCCTGAACCTGTTGCTCGATCCCGGCGCGCCGTTTCTCGAACTGGCCAGCCTCGCCGGCTACAAGTTGCACGACGACAAGGACGGCAGCGCGGCCGGTGGCGGCTTGATCGCCGGCATCGGGTATGTGTCCGGCATCCGCGCGATGGTGGTCGCCAACAACAGCGCAATCAAGGGCGGGACGATCTCGCCCAGCGGCCTGAAAAAATCCCTGCGCCTGCAACAGATCGCCCAGGAAAACAAACTCCCGGTGATCACCCTCGCCGAAAGCGGCGGTGCCAATCTCAATTACGCCGCCGAGATTTTTGTCGAAGGCGCGCGCAGTTTTGCCAATCAGGCGCGGATGTCGGCAATGGGTTTGCCGCAGATTACCGTGGTACATGGTTCGGCCACGGCCGGTGGCGCTTATCAGCCGGGGTTGTCGGATTACGTGGTGGTGGTGCGCGGCAAGGCCAAGCTGTTTCTCGCCGGTCCGCCCCTGCTGAAAGCGGCCACCGGCGAAGTCGCCACCGATGAAGAACTCGGTGGCGCCGAGATGCACGCGCAAGTCGCCGGCACGGCTGAATACCTCGCTGAAAACGATGCCGACGGCGTGCGTCAGGTCCGTGAAATCCTCCGTATGCTGCCGTGGAACGAGCAACTGCCGTGGCTGCCGGAGCCGCAATACAAAGAGCCGCTCTACCCCATCGACGAGTTGCTCGGGCTGATCCCCGACGATCCGAAAAAGCCTTACGACGTGCGCGAAATCATCGCGCGCATCGCCGACGAATCGTGTTTCGTCGAATTCAAGGGCGAGTTCGATCAGCAAACCATTTGCGGCCAATTGAAGATTCAGGGCCGCGCCTGCGGTTTCATCGGCAACAACGGCCCGATCACGCCCAACGGTGCGAGCAAAGCGGCGCAGTTCATTCAACTGTGCGACCAGAGCCAGACACCGCTACTGTTCTTTCACAACACCACGGGCTTCATGGTCGGCACCGAATCCGAGCAACAAGGCGTGATCAAACACGGCTCGAAACTGATTCAAGCGGTGGCCAATGCGCGGGTGCCTAAACTGACCATCGTGGTCGGCGGTTCTTACGGTGCCGGTAACTATGCGATGTGCGGCCGCGGTCTCGATCCGCGCTTCATCTTCGCCTGGCCGAACAGTCGCACGGCGGTCATGGGCGGTGCGCAGGCCGGCAAGGTATTGCGCATCGTCACCGAAGCCAAGCAGCTCAAGGACGGCCTGACTCCGGACCCGAAAATGCTCGACATGCTCGAACAGGTCACCGCGCAGAAACTCGACAGCCAGTCCACCGCGCTCTATGGCAGCGCCAACCTGTGGGACGACGGGCTGATCGACCCGCGCGACACGCGCACCCTGCTCGGTTACCTGCTGGACATCTGCCACGAGGCCGACATTCGCACGTTACAACCCAACAGCTTCGGCGTCAGCCGCTTCTGACCGCCACGGACCCTACGGAGAACAATAACAATGATCTTCACCCCGGAACACGAAGCCCTGCGCCGTACCGTCCGCCAATTTGTCGAGCACGAGATCAATCCGCACGTCGACGAATGGGAAAAGGCCGGTCGCTTTCCGATCCACGAGATTTTCCGCAAGGCCGGCGACCTCGGCTTGCTGGGGATTTCCAAACCGGAAAAATTCGGCGGCATGGGTCTCGATTACAGCTATTCGATTGTCGCTGCCGAAGAGTTCGGCACCATCCATTGCGGCGGCATTCCGATGTCGATCGGCGTGCAGACCGACATGTGCACGCCGGCCCTCGCCCGCTTCGGCTCCGATGAATTGCGCGAAGAATTCCTGCGCCCGGCGATCACTGGCGAGCAGGTTGGCTGCATCGGCGTCTCTGAAGTCGGTGCCGGCTCCGATGTCGCCGGGCTGAAAACCACCGCGCGCAAGGACGGCGACGACTATGTGATCAACGGCAGCAAGATGTGGATCACCAACTCGCCGAGCGCCGATTTCATCTGTCTGCTGGCCAACACCTCGGACGACAAACCGCACATCAACAAGTCGCTGATCATGGTGCCGATGAACACGCCGGGGATCAGCCTCAGTTCGCACCTGGACAAGCTCGGCATGCGCAGCTCGGAAACCGCCCAGGTATTTTTCGACAACGTGCGTGTGCCGCAGCGCAACCGCATCGGTCATGAAGGCGCCGGGTTCATGATGCAGATGCTGCAATTCCAGGAAGAACGCCTGTTCGGTGCGGCAAACATGATCAAGGGTCTGGAATACTGCGTCGACAGCACCATCGAGTACTGCAAGGAGCGCAAAACCTTCGGCAATGCGCTGATCGACAATCAGGTCATCCACTTCCGCCTCGCCGAACTGCAGACCGAAATCGAATGCCTGCGCGCACTGGTCTATCAGGCCACCGAGCAATACGTGAAAGGCCAGGACGTCACGCGGCTGGCGTCGATGGCCAAGCTCAAGGCCGGGCGCCTCGGCCGTGAAGTCAGCGACAGCTGCCTGCAATATTGGGGCGGCATGGGTTTCATGTGGGACAACCCGGTGGCGCGCGCCTACCGCGATGTGCGGCTGGTATCGATTGGCGGCGGCGCCGACGAGATCATGTTGGGGATCATCTGCAAACTGATGGGCATCCTGCCGGGGAAAAAGAAATGAGCAGCCTGCCGCAATGCCAGACGCTATTGCTGGAACTGCATGGCGGCGTGCTGCACATCACCCTGCATCGGCCGGACAGTCGCAATGCGATGAGCCTGCAGATGGTCAGCGAACTGCGCGCGGTGCTGGCGGCTGTGCGCGATGATCGCGCTGTTCGGGCATTGGTGCTCAGCGGTGCCGGCGGGCATTTCTGTGCCGGCGGCGATATCAAGGACATGGCCAGCGCTCGCGCTCAAGGCGCCGAGGCTTATCGAGATTTGAATCGCGCATTCGGCGCCCTGCTGGAAGAAGCACAGTGCACGCCGCAAGTGCTGATCAGCGTGCTGCAAGGCGCGGTGCTTGGCGGTGGTTTCGGGCTGGCCTGTGTCAGCGACATCGCGATTGCCGATCATCAGGCGCAATTCGGTTTGCCGGAAACCAGTCTCGGCTTGCTGCCGGCGCAGATTGCGCCGTTTGTGGTGCAGCGCATCGGCCTCACCGAAACCCGTCGACTGGCACTGACCGCCGCACGTTTCGACGGGCATCAGGCACGGCGTCTGGGGCTGGTGCATTTTGTCGAGCAGGATGCGCAGGCACTTGCCGAGCGGCTCGATGAGGTGTTGCAGCATGTGCTGTGTTGCGCGCCGGAGGCGAATGCGATGACCAAGAAATTGCTCTTGGCGAGCGCCGGGCAGCCTTCAAGCGAATTGCTCGATGAGGCAGCGCAGTGGTTCAGCGAAGCGGTGACTGGCGCCGAAGGGATCGAGGGCACCATGGCTTTTGTGCAAAAGCGTAAACCGCGGTGGGCCAGCTAAAAGCTTCGCGAGCAGGCTCGCTCCCACAGGTTTTGTGAACGATGCAAATTCCTGTGGGAGCGAGCCTGCTCGCGAAGAGGCCAGCCAACCCACCGCCAAATACTCAGGAAGATCACTATGCCCGCCATCCACAAAATCCTGATCGCCAACCGCGGTGAAATCGCCTGCCGCATCCAGCGCACCGCTCAGGCTTTGGGTTACCGCACCGTCGCCGTTTTCAGCGACGCCGACGCCGATGCCCTGCACGTGCAAATGGCCGATCAAGCCGTGCGTATCGGCCCGGCGCCGGTGCAGCAGTCGTATCTGAACATCCCGGCGATCCTCGACGCCGCTCGCCGCAGCGGCGCCGACGCGATCCATCCCGGCTACGGTTTTCTCTCGGAAAACGCCGAGTTCGCCCGCGCCTGCGAACAAGCCGGGCTGATCTTCATCGGCCCCAGCGTCGAAGCCATCGAATTGATGGGCAGCAAACGCCGCTCAAAAATCGCTATGCTCGAAGCCGGCGTGCCGTGCATTGCCGGCTATCAGGGCGCGGAACAGGACGACGCCACCCTGCTGCGTGAAGCCGAGCGTATCGGCTACCCACTGATGATCAAGGCCAGTGCCGGCGGTGGCGGGCGCGGCATGCGTCTGCTGCACAACGCCGCTGATTTGCCGGCGCAACTGCGTACCGCGCGCTCCGAAGCATTGAACGCTTTCGGCAGCGACGAATTGATTCTTGAACAGGCGCTGATCGAACCGCGGCATGTCGAAGTGCAGCTGTTCGGCGACCGGCACGGCAACCTGATCTACCTCGGCGAACGCGACTGTTCGATCCAGCGCCGCCATCAGAAAGTCATCGAGGAAGCGCCCTGCCCGGTGATGACCGCCGAGTTGCGCCAAGCCATGGGTGAAGCAGCATTACAGGCCGGGCGTGCAGTGAACTATGTCGGCGCCGGCACCGTTGAGTTTCTGCTCGATGCGCGCGGACAGTTCTACTTTCTGGAGATGAACACGCGCCTGCAAGTCGAGCACCCGGTGACTGAACTGATTACCGGGCTGGATCTGGTCGCTTGGCAATTGCTGGTTGCCGAGGGACAGCCGTTGCCGCTGACTCAAGAACAAGTCCAGCTCACCGGCCATGCCATGGAGGTGCGGCTTTACGCCGAAGATCCCGCCCACGACTTCCTCCCGCAAACCGGTCGAGTAGAAGCCTGGGAGCCGGCGCTGCAGCACGGTGCGCGAATCGATCATGGTTTGCTTGAAGGGCAATCGGTCAGCCCGTTCTATGACCCGATGCTCGGTAAGCTGATCGCCTTCGGCGCCACTCGCGAGGAAGCGCGCCGCAAACTGCTGCGCGCGGTACAGGACACGGTGTTATTGGGCGTACAGAGCAATCAGCGCCTGCTCGCCAGCCTGCTGCAACACCCGCAATTCATCAGCGGTGAATTCAGTACCGCCTTCATCGCTCGGCACTTCAGTGATCACCCTTGTTTGCACCGCTACATTCCGGATGCCGAGCAGTTGGCGATCGCAACGGTGCTTTTCTATCAAACCAGCGCCCGCAACCACCGTGCGCCACTTAACGGCTGGCGCAATAACGCCAATGTGCCGCTGCATTATCGCCTCGATCTTGATGATCAGACCTGGGCCGTGCAACTGCTCGCTGAGGCACACGGCGTATTCAACGTGCAGGTCGCCGAACGCACACTCGAATTGAAGCTCATCGACCATGATGCGCAGTCAGTGACGCTGGAAATCGACGGTTTACGCCAGCGTCACGCCTATCGGCTCGATGCCGGGCACCTCTGGTTGTTCAGCCATCCCGGCAGTTTGTGCCTCGATAATCGAACTCATGCCGTGATCGGCAGTCAGACCAGCGCCAGTTCAGGCACTCTGAAAGCGCCGATGGACGGTGCCATCGTCGACGTACTGGTCAGCGAAGGCAGTGCGGTCAGCAAAGGTCAGTTGCTGGTGGTGCTGGAGGCAATGAAAATGGAGCATCCGCTCACGGCCGGCATCGACGGCGTGCTCACGCGGGTGCAGGTCAAGGTCGGCGATCAGGTAAAAAATCGTCAGGTTCTGTTGCAGGTCGAGTAGTCGCCCACACACCCCTGCGGGTTTTGACTACGCTCTGAGTTATCAGAACGCGGAAATCAGGAACCCTGCGATGCCCCACTGGCTGGTCATAGATCTGGAAGCCACCACCGATGAGGGTGGCTGGCCGGTCACCGAAATGGAAATTATCGAGATCGGCGCCACCCTGGTTGATCGCGCCGGGCGCGAGCAGGATCACTTCCAGCGCTTCGTCAAACCGACGCGACGGCCGTTGCTGACGCCTTTCTGTCGTGAACTGACGCACATCACTCAGGCCAATATCGACTCGGCACAGCCGTTGACTGAAGTCTGGCCGGCGTTCGAACGCTGGCTCGCGCAACATCAGGCACGTCTTGAAGGCTGGGCCAGTTGGGGCGATTACGACCGCAAGCAATTGCTCCAGGAATGGCAGCGCCTGCACATCGACAGCGGCTTGAGCCGAGTGCCACACATGAACCTCAAACAACGCTTCGCCAAGGCTCGACGCCTGGAACGGCCGCTGGGCCTCAACGGCGCGCTGCAGCTGGCCGGCATGCAGTTCAGCGGCCAGCAGCATCGGGCGCTGGAAGATGCGCGCAACACCGCGCGGTTATTGCCACTGGTCTTGCCACTCTAGGGTCAATTCGAGAACTCAGCGGACAGATGCCGGGCAGGTGACGGCGCGAAAAGCCTTGTGCATACTGGCCGCCTCCAATTTCTAACCCTTTTCGAGGAATCGCCCATGTTTAAAGTCAACGAGTACTTCGACGGCACCGTCAAGTCGATCGCCTTTGGCACCGCTGAGGGTCCGGCGACCATCGGCGTCATGGCCCCGGGCGAATACGAATTCGGCACCGCTCAGCGTGAAATCATGCACGTGGTTTCCGGCGCACTGACCGTCAAACTGCCCGACAGCAGCGATTGGGAAACCTTCGCCGCCGGCAGCCAGTTCAACGTCCCGGCCAACAGCAAGTTCCAGCTGAAGGTTGCGGTCGACACCGCTTACCTGTGCGAATACCGCGGCTAAAGCAACGGTTTCACTGCACCAACAAAAATGCCCGTGTCCAAGGACACGGGCATTTTTCGTTTCAGTGGCCGATTACTCGAGAATCTCCACCGGCATGCCGACTTCAAGTCGGCCATTGCTGTCATTGACCAGATTCTGCCCGAACATTGCGCCATCAGCTTCGGCACGGTATTTCTGCAAAGTGGCCAGCGGCTCGCGATCGGCACTGCGCTCACCGGTTTGCGGGTCGATGGTGGTGAGGATGCAACGTGCGCACGACTTGACCACGCGAAACTCGACGTCACCGATGCGAATGCGCTTCCAACTGTCTTCTGCATAGGCAGCACTGTTTTCAATCACCAGATTCGGCCGAAAACGCAACATTTCCAATGGTCGTCCGACCTTTTGCGAAAGGTCCTGCAGAGAGGCCTCGCCGATCAACAACAGCGGAAATCCGTCAGCGAACGCGACCTGATCGTCATCTTTGCCGAAGCCCGCCTGAGTGGACCGGGCGCGATCCAGCGGCACCTGCACCAGCCGGGTCGGCTTGCCGATGAAATCACTGACCCAGCGCGCCGCCTCATCACCGGCATCCGGCACGCGCAAGGTGTCACGCCAGATCGTCACGCCACGCAGTTCGGCGTTGTCGCCCGGCAAGGCGATGTCGATGGAGGACCGTTCAGGTGCGCTCAGGGTCAGACCGCCCTGTGCATTCCACAGGGCCGACAATTGACTCATCTTCGCTTCGGCGCGCTGGGTCAGGAAGCGGCCGCTGGCTTCGTCCACGAGCATCCAGCGTCGATCGCCATCAAGCCCCAGCTTGTCGAGATCAACGCTTTGCAGCACATCGACCTTGCCGGATTTCAACGGGTAACGATAAAGCGCGCTCAGACGCAACATGGCCAGCTCCCTGGAGAATAAAAACGCCACCCTATACGAGCTTTATCCGCGAATCAAAGCCAGAATTTGCGCACTGCATATCCCATGTGGGGGTGATGATCAGGCGGGTACTTCGTCGAGCATCAGGCGCTGGCGCACCACGTCGACCAATTTGTCCGGCTGGAACTTGGAGAGGAAGTTGTCGCAGCCGACCTTCTTCACCATCGAGTCATTGAAGCTGCCAGACAGCGAAGTGTGCAGTACCACGTACAAACCACGCAGACGCGGATCGTTACGAATTTCGGTAGTCAGACGATAGCCGTCCATCTCCGGCATTTCCGCATCGGTGAAGATCATCAGCAGCTTGTCGGTCATGTTCACCCCGGTATCGGCCCAGGCCTTGAGCATGTTCAGCGCCTTCAGGCCATCGCTGGCGATGTGCATTTTCACCCCGAGCTGGCCAAGGGTGTCGCGCAACTGCGAGAGCGCCACGTTGGAGTCGTCCACCAGCAGCACCTCACGACCACGGGCGCGCTCCAGTACCGGATCATCGAGTTTTTCACGCGAGACCTTGGCGTTGTACGGGACGATTTCGGCGAGGACTTTCTCGACGTCGATGATTTCCACCAGTTGATCGTCAACCTTGCTGATCGCGGTCAGATAGTGCTGACGCCCGGCGCTGGTCGGTGGCGGCAGGATGGCTTCCCAGTTCATGTTGACGATGCGGTCCACACCGCCCACCAGGAAGGCCTGCACCGAGCGGTTGTATTCGGTAACGATGATGGTGCTGTTCGGCCCCGGTACCAACGGACGCATACCGATCGCCTGCGACAGGTCAATGACTGGCAAGGTCTGACCGCGCAGATTGACCACACCGCACACAAACGGATGACGCTGCGGCATCAAGGTCAGTTTTGGCAGCTGCAGTACTTCCTGAACCTTGAACACGTTGATTGCGAACAACTGCCGCCCGGCCAACCGAAACATGAGAATTTCCAGGCGATTCTCACCCACCAGTTGCGTGCGTTGGTCTACCGTGTCGAGAATGCCGGCCATCAATGACTCCTGGGCTTGTTCTGATGAATTCACTATGTGAGGTTATCGGCGGCAAATGGCAGTTCTTGATTGCCATACCCGACCCTCTCAAAAATGCCATGAACAGGCATTGATGTCACATTAACATCATGCTTTACTGGCCCGGTGATTTTCATCTGCTACATTCTCTTCGGCGCGACCTCGGTTTGCACGTTAGGTTCCCGCG
Source organism: Pseudomonas sp. rhizo66 (assembly GCF_031931925.1). Taxonomy (NCBI): domain Bacteria; kingdom Pseudomonadati; phylum Pseudomonadota; class Gammaproteobacteria; order Pseudomonadales; family Pseudomonadaceae; genus Pseudomonas; species Pseudomonas sp. rhizo66. Next base: position 137,454 of record NZ_JAUJWZ010000015.1, on the reverse strand, counting down.
CCTAAGGGATTCCCCTAGTATCAATCAGGCCCAACCTGATATTCGCAATATCCAATAGCCATTAATGTGACGCCATTCTCATTGCATGAACGGAGTCAGGCTATTGTGTGCGATCGCAGTTCAGTGGAAACAAGCCCCCTGGAACCTCTCAGTCTGTGCACTTGCACGGCTGGGCGCGATCTCCCGACGATTCACGATCGTCGTCACACACGGCATTCCCTCATCAGACATGACGTTGTGGAGATAAGCATGCCAATGGACCGCAAAGAGTGGGTACAACGCTTCCCCGAATTCCTTGTCGAGGCCGAGCAACTCCTGGCCAAGTCCGAAGAATGCCTCAGCCATCTGCAACTGATCAGCAACGACAAGGACGCCATCGAGTGCATCCTCAGCACTCTCCTCAAGCTCGCACGCCGGGCTGAAGCCCTGGCGCTGGAGGCGATTTCCGAATTTTCCCTGCACATTTACAGCCTGCTCAACCTCAATCAGGATCATGTCGACCTTCACGAACAGGCCCTGCAAGCCTTGCAGGATTGCTTCACGTTGATGGCCTGGCAGCTTGAACTGGTCGATCAGCAGACCGGGCAACTGAGTCTTGATGACAGTGAGCAGATTTCACTGATCGAAGCATTCGCCTTCCAGGTCGGCCAAAGTCGGCTTCAGCCGCCGTTGACCGGCAAACGTTTGCCCCAATTGCCCTATTCGGGGCGGGCCTGAGCAACCCACTGGGTCCAAGCAGGGACTGGGTACACACTCTGAATGTCGTAATTGAACAGTTCATACCTGCCAACGACAATCGAATTAAATAATCAGCTCTGACAGCCACGAATAATTTCCGCCGGCCTCAGGGTTTGCCTGTGTGTCAAGACGCACAACTTCAGGCAACACCGACATCCTGTCGAACACAATAAATTGACTTTTCCATTATGGAACTTGCGTCCAATGTCATGTATTTCCTGACCCAATGGACATATATAGCAAGCGCGACCAACGGTATCTTAAGTGGTATTATGCCGCGCACTAGTTGCTTTCAAATTAATGGCACAGTGATTTCATAAGTCGCTGTGCACTGAAGTTGGCGGTCAACACATTCACTGAACCGCGTTGAAATCAATAACATAATTGACAGCATTTTCAGACAGAGATCCGCCAGCCTCCGGCCGGTCTGCCCGCAGCGAACATCCATTGGCTCCATCCGTTATGTACGCCAGTCTCAAGTCAATCACTACATGGCCACCCTCCCGGGAAAATGCTCGCCGGTTCACACTCATACTCTGTGTTGCGGCAACGCTCGGCAGTCTGCTGACCTACGCTCTTTCAACACCACTTTGCCTGGGATTGCTGCTGCTCGATATCGCGGCTACTGCGTGTGTCTGGGTGCAATATCGACTGTCACGCAAATCGATCAAATTCCAGCCACAGGAACTCGCTGACCGCTTGCTGGAAGTCCAGGAAAACGAGCGCCATCGCCTCAGCCGCGAACTGCACGATGATATCGGCCAACTGCTGACGGCCGCCAAACTGCAGAGCGAATGGCTCAAGCGACGCATGCCGGACGACCTGCAGGAACAATGCACGGCGTTGTGCGACACGCTCGAAGAAACCCTCAACAAAGTGCGCGACGTTTCAGCCATTCTCAATCCACGCCAATTGACCAGCCTGGGACTTGAAGCCAGCCTGCGGGCGCACCTGCTCAAGACATTGGCCAACACCAGCGTGCACTGGAGCCTCGACTGCCAGCAACGGCTCAATGGCATTCCGGAAGAAATGGCGGTTGCCGCCTTCCGTATCACCCAAGAGGCTGTTACCAATATCCTGCGTCACGCACAGGCGAAAAACCTGGTGATACGCGTGCAACGTCTGCCCAAAGGCCTGACATTGCTGATCAGCGATGACGGCCTGGGTTTCGCCCCGGCGGCCAACCCGGGTCGTGAAGGACAACGAGGCATGGCCGGGATGGCCGAACGAATCGAGCAACTGGGTGGCACCCTGAACGTTATCAGCGAACCGGGCAAAGGCACTCAAATCGAAGCACTCTTCCCCTGGGCGCCACGCGCACTCGAGCGGGCCAGTACGAATAAGGTTATGCGTTGACTTGCAACTTACTTCTGGTGGATGACCACTCGCTGATCAGGGCCGGCGTGCGCGCTCTGGTGCTGGATATTCCCGGTTACGCGGTGATTGGCGAGGCCAATGACGGTTCGCAGTTGCTCGAGATGGTCGAGCAACTGGATCCGGATATCGTGTTGCTGGATATCTCCATGAAAGAAACCGGTGGCCTGGAAGCCCTGCAACGGCTCAAGCGGGTGCGCCCGCAGAGCAAGGTGCTGATCCTGTCGATGCACACCGATCCGGCGCTGATCATGCAGGCACTGGAATCCGGTGCCCACGGCTACCTGCTCAAGGACACCACGGCCACCGAACTCGAACATGCACTAGAAGCCTTGCGCAACAATGAGCGCTACCTGAGTCCGGCCATCGCCCATACCGTGATCAATCAAGCCCTGACCCGCAATCAGAAGCAGCCGCCGGAGACTGCCGACTCGCACAATCTGACAGCGCGCCAACTGGAAATCCTGCGCTTGATCGTGCGCGGAAAATCCACCCGGGAAATCGCCAATGGCCTCGGGTTGAGCATCAAGACTGTCGAGACCCACCGCTCACAAATCATGAAGCGTCTGCAGATCTATGACGTGGCGGGCCTGGTACTGTTCGCCGTGCGCGAACAGATCATCAGTCTGGACGACTGACCAACCCCGCGCTGCTCAACAATGGTGAATGCTCCGGCAAATGCACACGCAACGCTGCGGGACGTGCCTCGAATCGCATGCTGTCACCTTCCAGCGGTTCGCCATCAAGATTGATGCACAGCCCCTCGGCCACCTTGATTTCGACCCATGGCAAACGGGTGCGAACAAACATGTTGTCGATTCCGAAACCATCGCTGAGCAGCGTCTTCAAGGTGCCCACCAATTCCTGTGGCGCCGGCAGAATGCTGATATCCAGCAAGCCATCATCGGCCAGCGCCTCCGGGCACAATACGTGCCCACCGCCGGCTTGCCGGCCATTGCCGATGCCCAGCGCCAACAACTCGCCACGCCAGTGAAAATCCGGTCCCTGAAGTTCGCCATAAGCGGCATGCAGCTCACTGAATCGTGACAAGCCAGTGAATAGGTAAGCGGCACCGCCAAGTACTTTTTTCAGGTCCTCGGAAGTATTGGCCGTGACCTGGCTGCCAAAACCACCCGTGGCCATGTTGAGAAAAATCTGTCCGCCCACTTCGCCCAGATCGATTGCACGCGGGGGCACATCGAGCAGCTCAAGGGCTTCGGCAGGCTCCAGTGGCACGCCAGCGGCGCGGGAAAAATCGTTGGCAGTGCCCAGGGGCAAGAGTACCAGGCTGGCTTTGCCAGGATGTGCAGCGAGCGCTTCGGCGATGTCGCGCAAGGTGCCATCGCCGCCGCCGGCAATGATTTTCGTGTAGCCGTCAGCCAAGGCTTGTTCGACCCAGCGCTGCGCATCCCCCGCCTCCCAGGTCAGACGCACGGCCAGCTCCCAGCCTTGCTTGCGCTTGTCCTCGACGGCGGTGCGTACCGCCTCGTTGAGTGCCTGCTTGCCATGCAGAATCAACAGCGCGCGGCGTTCACTCATTTCATCACTCCCAAATCGTTCGGTTGAGACATCTTGACCACTGGCGCACGCAAAAAAGCCGTCAGACCCGTAATAAATTCAGCGCTCCGAGCCTCGACGTCCTACACGACGGTATTTTTTCTTACAAAACATGCGGAATCGGCTTAATTGACCCGGTTCGAGCATTGGGTCACCGTGTGCTGGCGGTATCGATCTTAAATCCAACACACAAGGACGTGCATGTAATGAGTGGATACACCCCATGGGCTCTTGCCGGTTCGAGAGCTGGAAAAGGTTGCAAGCAAACAGTTGAAACAATCGGCGGATGCTTCCATGCCTGGTCATGAAGCAAGAATACCCGTAAGTCCGGTTGGGCCCTTTGTAGAAAGTCGCGCGAATCACAAGTCCGATTTCAAAAACAGCGCCAGAACCACTGGAGAAGTTGATATGGAACCCCGTGTTACCGAGCTGGAAACCCATCTCAAATACCTTCGACGGGACATGGACGAAGTTCGCAGTGATGTCAGAACGATCAAACACCGGCTTGCCTACTCGGCGGGTGCAACAGCAGTGTTGCTCGGTCTGCTGGGTTGGGTGGCCAACAGCCGATTCGACCAGCTTGTGACATTGGTCAGCAATTAACTGAACAGTCATTGCAGGCGCCGTCCAGCGCGACGACGCCTGCATTTGCGGGGCCGCAATCAGTCCAGCAGGTCACTCAGCGGAATAAAGACCACTGAGTCTCCTTCGCTCAGCGTGCGACCTTCCAGCACTTCCACCAATCCGTCTGCCCACGCGGCGCTACGCAGTACGCCTGAGCTCTGGTTGCGGTAGACAGTTGCCCGTCCTTGCTCGAGGCGGCCACGCAGGTATTCACGCCGATTGCCGGCCACCGGCCAGTTGAAACCTGCTGGCACGGTGAACTTCAACGGCTCGACGTCCCGAACGCCCTGACGACGTAACAGATAGGGCCGAGTGAGCAGCGCAAAGGTCACCAGGGTCGACGCAGGATTGCCTGGCAAGCCAATCACCGGCACGTTGCGGAAATGGCCGAACGTCAGCGGCTTTCCAGGTTTGATCGCCAGTTTCCAAAGGGCAAGCTCGCCTTCTTCACGCAACGCGATACCCAAAAAATCCGCCTCACCCACCGACACGCCACCGGTGGAAAGAATCAGATCAACATCCTGCAACTCACCCAGACACGCACGGGTTGTGGCCAGATCGTCCGGAAGAATACCGGCGTCGATCACCTCACAGCCCAGACGTTGCAGCCAACTGCACAGCAACACCCGATTGCTGTTGTATATCTGACCCGGGCCCAGTGGCTGGCCCGGTTCGACCAATTCATCGCCAGTGGAAATCACCGCAACGCGAACCTTGCGCACGACCTTCAGCCCGGCACAACCCAACGAAGCGGCCAGCCCCTGCTCTATCGGACCCAATCGGGTTCCGGCTGGCAGAATCAGCTCACCGACAGTGGTTTCCTGACCTTGCGGGCGGATGTTCTGCCCGGCCTTCATTGGCTCAAGGAAACGCACCCTTTCATCGGTTTGAACCTCAGCATTTTCCTGCATTTCCACGCAATCCGCGCCAGCAGGCACCGGCGCCCCGGTAAAAATCCGTGCACAGGTGCCCGGTTTCAGCGGTTCCGGGGATTGTCCGGCGAACACCTTCTGGCTGACTGGCATCGGTTCGCCCGTCCAGTCGGCGAGATTCAGCGCATAGCCGTCCATGGCACTATTCGGCCAGGGCGGTAGATCCAGCGTCGAAGTCAGGTCTTCACCCAGCACACGCCCCTGAACCTGAGCCAGCGGCAAATATTCATGCTCGACAATTGGCGAGGCCTCGGCCAACTCAAGCAGACGCGCCAGCGCCAGCTCCACCGGCATCAGCGCGCCGGTCTTGCCCGGCTTACCCACGGGATTCACAAGGCGCCGCCTGCTTCAGATGAGTGACGAAGTTGCACGGGCGATGACGCGCGTCCAACTGCTCGCCCAGAATGCCGTCCCAACCGGTGCGTACGGCATTGGTCGAACCCGGCAGGCAGCACACCAGCGTACCGTTGGCCAGACCGGCCAGCGCCCGGGACTGCACCGTCGAGGTGCCGATATCGGCCACCGAGATTTGCCGGAACAACTCTCCAAACCCGTCTACCTGTTTGTCGAGCAGGCAGGCAACCGCTTCCGGTGTGCTGTCGCGGCCGGTAAAACCGGTACCGCCGGTAATCAGCACGACCTGCACAACATCGTCGGCAATCCAGGTGGCGACTTGCGCGCGAATTTTGTAGAGGTCATCTTTGAGCAAGACCCGCTCTGCCAAACGGTGGCCCGCCGCCGTCAAGCGGTCAACGAAGACCTGGCCTGAGGTGTCGGTTTCCAGGGTTCGGGTGTCACTGACTGTCAGCACCGCAATATTGAGCGGCACGAAAGGTACATCAGCCTTGGCTTTCATAGGCTCGTCCAGTTGTAGGAAAAACAGCCCGGTGTTATATCACAGCGCCCCATTTTTTCGCCGCCCCTCTGGAGAGCTGCCATGACCCACGATTCGCAATTGCCGCCCTGCTCCATTCTGCTTTTGGCAGGCGGGCGCGGCCAACGCATGGGCGGTCAGGACAAAGGCCTGGTCGAGTGGCTGGGCGAGCCGTTGATCGCGCATTTGCAGCGTAAGGTACGTGGGCTGACTGACGACCTGATTATCTCCTGCAACCGCAATCGCGAGCGCTACGCGCCGTTTGCCGATCAACTGGTGGTCGATGACGAATGCGATTTTCCGGGACCATTGGCTGGTATTCGTGCAGGTCTGAAAGCTGCACGCCATAGTCACCTGCTGGTTTTACCCTGCGACGTACCGCGAATTGATGCAGCGCTGCTGCACGACATGCGCAAGACCGCCAATCAGTATCCTGAAAAACCTTTAATGTTGCGCCATGACGAGCATTGGGAACCGTTGCTGTGTGTGATTCCGGTGGCCCTCCTAGCAGCCTTCGAAGATGCCTGGAATGCCGGTGAGCGCAGTCCCGGCCGGGTCATGCGCAAACTTGGCGCCACGGCGCTGCCGTGCCCGGACAACGATCCGCGTCTGGCCAACCTGAACACCCCCGAACTGTTAAATTCCCACAACACTGTGTCAGACTGACACCACTCAAGGAACTCTCACGCCTTGTATACGTCTCAAGCTCAGTAACCAAAAGAATTCCCATTCGGAGACACACTCATGACTCAACGGACCCTCGCCACTTTCATGCTCGCACTGGGCCTTGCCACCCTCGCCGGTTGCTCGTCGCCTACAGTGATCACCTTGAATGACGGTCGCGAAATCCAGGCCGTCGACACCCCGAAATACGATGACGATTCGGGCTTCTACGAGTTCAAACAGCTGGACGGCAAAGAAACCCGCATCAACAAGGATCAGGTTCGTACCGTTAAAGAGCTGTAAGCTCTGGATCGACCCCGGATACAGAAAAGCCCGCATTGATTGCGGGCTTTTTCATGGGCGCTCGAAAAGTGAAGTCGGTATCACCACTGCAGCGTGATACGGCTCTCGAATTCGCGCTCTTCACCGGTCACCGGGTCGATAAACCGCAGACCTTGCGCCAGCAGCTTCAGCGGATTGGCGTAATCATCCTCGACGTCTTTCAACACATCCGGATAAAACGGATCGTTGCAGATGCTCGCCCCCAGCGCAGTCATGTGGACGCGCAGTTGATGTTTCTTGCCGGTCACCGGAAACAAGCCATAACGCCACAGATCGCCATGTTTTTCCCGAACTTCCACCGCCGTTTCGGTATTGCTGGCGCCCGCGCCTTCCTGCATGCGGAAAAACGGTTCGCCATCGACCAGACGGCTCTTGTGCACCAGGGGGAAACTCAGATCGGGCAGTGCCGGAGCGATGGCCTCATAACGCTTGTCGATCTGCCGCGTGGGGAACAGCGACTGATAAGCCGATCGGGTTTGCGGATTGGCCGAGAAAATGACCAGTCCCGCCGTATGCCGGTCGATGCGGTGCAGCGGCACCAGGTGAGGATTGTTCAAGCGACGAATCAGCCTGCGCAACAGGGTTTGCTCAACGTATTCGCCGGCGGGCGTCACCGGCAGAAAATGCGGTTTGTCGGCCACCACCAGATGTTCGTCTGCATACAGAATCGACTCCACCACCGGGATCGGCTTCTCGTCCGGCACTTCGCGAAAATAATGAATCCGCAGACCTTCCTTGTAAGGCAGATCCACCGGGATCGGCTGGCCATGGCCGTCCAGCACGCGCCCCCGAGCGATGCGGTCCAGCCATTGCTCGCGGTCAATGGCGCTGAAATGCTCGCACAGACAATCGAGTACGGTCAGCCATTTACCGGGCGGCAGATAAAGTGTGCTCGCCTGATTCTGAGCAGCAGAAAATGTAGATGTGGACATACGAAAATCGGACCCTCAATGCAGGGAGGCATTATCCAGCACTGAGGGAAACCAACCTAGCGCAGAATGTTCAGGCCGGAATTGTTTTCAGCGCTGCGGCGTCAGTGAATTCCTTGAGCCAGCGCAATACATCGACTGCCTCCCAGCGGCCCGGATCGTACAAGGCGTAGAGCAGCCCCTGATAACCGACCACATCCAGTTGCTTGTGATAACCGGCACGCTGAAACAAGGCCTCGATTTCGGCAAAGCAGGTATTGAAATGCAGTTTGTTGAAGGGCGTCTTGCCTTCCGTGACCAGCCCGTCCAGGCGCAATTCGAGAACCGCCTCGCGCACCACGTCAACCGACATCCGGTTCACGCTGTTCTTCAACTGTTCGACATTGACCACGGTTCATCCCTCTGACGCATTTACTGTATGAACATACAGTAACCGAACAAAGCGCAAAATGCCAAGGAATGGATGGCAGCGGCGACCGGCGGGATAAACCGGAAAATGCGGATTAACCCAGAAACGCGACGACTTCATCAGCGCTGAATGGCCAGCCCAGCTCAGCCCCGGTGTCGATGCGGCGCAACACCGGGATTCGCAGGCTGTAAGCCGCATACCAAGCTTCATCCTCAGCAATATCGACCAGTTCGACCAACAAACCATGCTCGACAAGAGGCATCAGCTCGGCCTCGGCGACTTCACACAAGTGGCATCCAAGGGTGCCGAACAACTGACATTCAGGAGGCATGATTGATCAACCAAAAAATGAGTGGACCTATTCTAGGCCGCACCTGAAAACCCGTCGAGCCAGCGCCGCCCAAAGGCTCCAGCGCCTCAACAAAGGTTCACAGGCAAAATCCTGACGCAAATCAGTCCGCACAAAAACCAATTACGCGATCCTCCCGGTCTTTTTGCCTCTACGCTTGAAAAGCCTGATCTGACCTCGGAGTGTCCAGTGTTTGCCAATCTGTTGATCATCCTCGCCTCGTCCCTCGTGGTGATTGCCCTGTTCCGTCGCCTGCGATTGCCACCGGTTCTGGGTTATCTGTGCGTGGGATTGCTGGTCGGGCCGAGTGCCTTCGACTGGGTCAACGAGAGCCAACATCTGCCTGATGTGGCCGAATTGGGCGTGGTGTTTCTGTTGTTTTCACTGGGTCTGGAGTTCTCCCTGTCGAAGATGATCGCCCTGCGCCAAGTGGTGTTCCGCCTCGGCAGCCAGCAGGTGCTGATCAGCACTGCGCTGCTGGGTCTGCTGCTGATGCTGTTGGGCATGCCGATGACGCCGGCGCTATTGCTCGGCGCCGGGCTTTCGCTGTCATCAACGGCCATCGTGACCAAAGAGTTGGGCAGCCTCGGCGAGGTGTTCAGCAGTCATGGCCAGAATGCTGTCGGCGTTTTGCTGTTTCAGGACGTTATCGCGGTATTGCTGCTGACGTTGGTGCCGGTGTTTGCCGGGAGCAGCGAACAAGTCTGGTACTGGGCGTTGCCACTGACGCTGGCAAAAACCGTGGTGCTGTTTGTCGGTCTGCTGCTGGCCAGTCGCTGGTTGCTGCCGCGGCTGTTTCATGAAGTGGCCGCATCACGCTCGGCAGAATTGTTTGTGCTACTGGCGCTGGTGATTGTGCTGTTGACCGCCTGGCTGACCCACCTGTTGGGTCTGTCCCCTGCCCTCGGTGCGTTCCTCGCCGGCATGTTGCTCGGCGAAAGCCATTATCGACACCAGATCGAGGCGGATATCCGGCCGTTCCGCGACATCCTGCTCGGAGTGTTTTTCGTCAGCATCGGCATGCTCATCGACCTGCAACTGTTCGTCAGTCACAGCCTGCTGATCCTCGGGCTCACCGTCGGCTTGATGGTGATCAAGGGCATTGTCGTGGCCTTGCTGGTGAAGTGGCGCGGCAGTGACAGCGAAACGGCATGGCGCAGCGGTGTGGCGCTGGCCCAGGGCGGCGAGTTCTGCTTCGCCTTGATGGCACAGATGCAGCAACACAGCATGATGCCCGAAGCGCTGGGCGACCTGCTGCTCGCGGCGACATTCTGCTCGATGCTGCTGACACCACTGCTATTGCGCGGCGCACCACGCATCGCGGCAGTCCTGCACCGTAAACCCAATCAGGAGGCGCAGATAGAAGAGATCAGCGCCCTCAACGCCGACCTCAATCAGCACGTGGTGATTTGCGGCTACGGCCGCGTCGGCCAATCCATCGGTCGTTTCATGCGCAACGCCAAGCAGCCTTTTATCGCGCTGGACAATGACCCGGTGCGGGTACAGGAAGCCGCCAGTGGAGAAAGCGAAGTGCACTACGGCGACTCGTCGCGCGGCGATCTGCTGACTGCCGTTGGCCTGCTGCGCGCCAGATTGCTGGTGGTGGCCGTGGATCAGAGTGACATTGCCCTGCGGATCCTCAAGGAAGCACGTCGGCTCAACGCCCACGTACCGATACTGGTACGCACCCGCGACGACAGCCAATGGGCCGAACTGAAAGCTGCCGGCGCCACCGAAGTGGTGCCGGAGCTATTGGAATCGAGCCTGATGCTCGCCTCTCACGCCTTGATCATGCTCGGTCTGCCGGCGCATAAGGTGCAGGAAAAAGTCGATCAGGTGCGCATCGACCGCTATCGCCTGCTCCACGGCTTTTATCCCGGTAGCGACGATGCCGAGACTTAATCCTGGCTCACCGCGCCGATCTTGTGCAGCGACAGGTCGGCGCCGTAATACTCTTGTTCCTGACTCAGGCGCAGCCCGTGCAGCGCCTTGATTACGCCGTACACCGCGAAGCCACCGATCAGCGCCACGGCAACACCCAGCGTGGTGCCGATCAACTGGCTGATCAAGCTGACGCCGCCAATACCGCCGAGCGCAGTCTGGCCGAAAATCCCGCAGGCAATCCCGCCCCACACGCCGCACAAACCATGCAATGGCCACACACCCAAGACATCGTCGATGCGCCATTTCACCTGCGCAGCGGTGAAGCACCAGACAAACAGTGCGCCGGCGATCGCGCCAGTCACCAGCGCGCCGACCGGATGCATCAGATCCGACCCGGCACAGATCGCCACCAAGCCGGCCAATGGACCGTTGTGCAGAAAGCCTGGGTCATTGCGCCCGACAATCAGCGCCGCCATGGTGCCGCCGACCATCGCCATCAACGAGTTGACCGCCACCAGACCGCTGACGCCTTGCAGCGTCTGCGCGCTCATCACGTTGAAGCCGAACCAGCCGACAATCAGAATCCACGACCCCAACGCCAGAAAGGGAATGCTCGACGGTGCAAACGCCACCAGACGCCCCTCGCGGTAACGACCATTACGCGGCCCCAGCAGCAATACCGCCGCCAGCGCCAGCCACCCGCCCATGGCATGCACCACCACGGAACCGGCAAAGTCATGGAACGCGGCACCGAACTGCGCCGTCAGCCACGCTTGCAAACCGTAGTTGCCGTTCCAGACCATGCCTTCGAAAAACGGATAGATGAACGCGACGATCAGCGCCGTGGCGCACAACTGCGGTACGAAACGCGCGCGCTCGGCAATACCGCCGGAGATGATCGCCGGGATCGCGGCCGCAAAAGTCAGCAGGAAGAAAAACTTCACCAGTCCATAACCGTGATCGGCACTCAACACCGCCGCCGGCTGCATGAACGTCACGCCGTAGGAGATCCAATAGCCTATAAAGAAATAGGCCAGGGTCGAGACAGCGAAATCACTGAGAATTTTCGACAGCGCGTTGACCTGGTTTTTCTGGCGAACAGTACCGACTTCGAGAAAGGCGAAACCGGCATGCATCGCCAGCACCATCACCGCACCGATCAGAATGAACAAGGTATTGGAGCTGTGAACCAGGGTGTCCACAGCGCTTTGCAGATTTTCCATGAGCAGGCAGACCTAAAGGCGAAAAAGGCACCAAAGCGGTTCATGCGCACATTTCATGCACCAAGTTGCGACCGCGCAGTCACGGACCCCAAGGTCCGGCGAACTGCTTTGGCGCACAAGGTCGATGTCCTGACACGAACCGGGCTTGTTTGGGATAAGGTTTCTCAAGGCGCACGCCCGGCAACAGCGCACAACAGCCGGGCAACGCACCACGACACAGCAAAAGTTGTACCAGTCATTTGTACTGAACCTTCGCGCAAGGCTCATACTCGAACGCTTCAGACGTCACTTACGGAGATCCACCCATGGCCAGCATCAAGGCAAAGACTGCTCAAGAAATCCTGATGAACGACTTCCAGACTTTGGTCGCCGACACCGAACGCTTGCTCGAGCACACCGCTACCCTGGCCGGCGATCAGGCCGATGAGCTGCGCGGGCAGATTCACGACAGCCTGCTGCGCGCCCGCGAGACCCTGAAATTGACCGAAGAAACCCTGCGTGATCGCGGTCAGGCGGCAGTCACCGCCACCGAGGATTACGTGTCGGCCAACCCATGGCAGTCCGTCGGTATTGCTGCCGGTGTCGGCTTCCTGATCGGCCTGCTGGCTACCCGGCGCTGATTATGTCGATCGGTGAATCCGGCCCGACTGCGGGCACCGCCTCTTCCACGCGACGCCTGGGCGCCGCCGTTCTCGGTCTGCTGCACAGCCATGTCGAATTGTTCGGCATCGAATTGCAGGAGCAGAAATCACGCACGGTCAGTCTGTTGCTGTTCGCAGGCCTGGCCCTGGTCTTTGCCCTGTTGCTGCTGGTGGGGTTATCGACATTGGTGATGATCGTGTTCTGGGATACCTATCGCCTCGCTGCGATCATCGGCCTGTGCGTGTTCTATACCCTGGCGTCGATCTTCTGTGCGCTGCGCCTCAAGGCGGCGATTTTCGATGAATCATCGCCTTTCCACGGCACGCTCGAAGAGTTGGCCAACGACCGGGAGCGCCTACTGCCATGAGCCTGCCTGAACTGCCACACAACAGCTCGCGTCGGGAAATGCGCAAGGCGTTGATCCGTCTGCGCATGGAAATGCATCGCCAGGAAATCCGCCATGAAGCCGGGCAAGTGCTGCAGCCTCTGCAGCGCATGCGCGGTATGTCGCAAAACCTGCAAGGCGGTTTCGGCATCAAACACGCGCCTTTGTGGGGCGTGGCTGCCGTGACGCTATTGGGTTTCATCACCGGCAAAGGCGCGAAAAGCGGCGGCGTCGGTGGTCTGACCCGCTTGATCCGCCTCGGCACCAGCCTCGGGCCGCTGATCAAACTGGTGATGCAGAGCTCGGCGAAACGCTGAATAGATACATCTGGCTACATTCTTGCACTGTCGGCGGGATGAACCTCTTGATCCAGAGGTTCAATCCCGCTCGCCTACCCGGTTGGCGGGGTTCATCAGAACAAGAACCACTAAGGAGGCCCCGTGATCGACGGGCAACCGCTCGCCTGCTTTCAGCCTTTCATCGATACCGCCACGGGACGCATTGCCGGCGTCGAAGCGCTGGGGCGCATGCGCCAGGCCGACGGTCAACTGAACTCGGTCGGGCCATTGTTCGCCGACCCGCGCACACCCGCCATTGCCCTGCGCCGCCTTGATCGGCAGATCCGCGATAACGCCCTGAGCCGCCTGCATGAAGCGCCGGCAGACTGGTTTCTCAGCCTGAACATGTCGCCGCGCTGGATCAGTCGCCTGCGCGCCGATCAAGCCCTGCCCAGCCTCAAACAATTGGCGCGCTATGGTATCGATCCGCAACGCATCGTCTTCGAGATCACCGAACTGGGTGGCAACGGTCAACGTCTGGCCGAAGTCGTCGCGCGCTATCGCGAGGCCGGAGCAAGAATCGCCATCGACGACTTTGGCGCCGGCTACTCGCAGCTGGACCGAGTGCTGGCGCTGCAACCGGACATTCTCAAACTCGATATGCGCCTGTTCCAGGCTGCGGCACTGGGTGGGCCGAGTAGCGACGTGGTCAAGGCCCTCGCGCAGATGGCCGAGAAGACCGGCTGCTGGATCATTGCCGAAGGCGTCGAGACCGAAGCGCAGTTGAATTTCGCCCTGGAATGCGGATCGCGCTATGTGCAGGGATTCCTGTTCGCGCGGGCACAGGAGGCATTTTTCCCCACTGACGCGTTTGTGCAACGCTTCGCCGAACTGCGCCAGCGCTATGTCCGGCAGAAACTCGCTGAGCGCGGGCGGCTGATGCAGATGCGTCAGCAACTCGCTGACCTGATGTCGATCCTGCAAGCCTGGGCTCAGTCACACGCACCGTTGAGCGCATTGCCGCAACTGGACGCCTTCCCCTGGCTGCTGAGGTTTTACCAATGCGATCGCCACGGCACGCAGTTGACGCCCAATCTGGAATGGCGGCAGCACGGCTGGGTCGCCGACAACCGTTATCTGGGGCACAACTGGTCGTGGCGCCCGTACTTCTATCATTTACTCTCCGAAGGTTGGGAGGAGCGGCGGTTAACGCTCTCCAATACCTACCGCGATGCCACCAGCAATCAGTATTGCCTGACGGCCGGACAGTTTTTCGACAACGGTGAGCGTTTGCTGTTGATCGACATTGACGCGGCGGGGCTGTAGTTCCGCTTGCAGGGGCGGGCGTGAACCGGGAAGCTAGGGACCAAAGCCCCCAGTCACCTGACGGAGAGAACCAGCCTTGGATTGGCACACCCTGCTCAACCGCGAACGCCTCGGCAAGCCGCTGCACAGCCCGCAAGAACTTGGCCGCAGCCCTTTCCACAAAGACCACGACCGCATCATTTTCTCCGGCGCCTTCCGCCGCCTCGGGCGCAAGACTCAAGTGCACCCGGTCACCAGCAACGACCACATTCACACGCGCCTGACCCATTCGCTGGAGGTAAGTTGCGTCGGCCGCTCGTTGGGCATGCGGGTCGGTGAAACCCTGCGCAGTGCCTTGCCCGAATGGTGCGACCCGGCCGACCTCGGCATGGTGGTGCAATCGGCTTGTCTGGCCCACGACATTGGTAATCCGCCATTCGGTCATTCCGGTGAAGATGCCATTCGCCACTGGTTCCAGCAGGCAGCCGGGCGTGGCTGGCTCGACGGCATGAGCGAAGCCGAACGCGCGGACTTCCTCAACTTCGAAGGCAATGCCCAGGGCTTCCGCGTACTGACTCAGCTTGAATACCATCAGTTCGATGGCGGCACACGGCTGACCTACGCGACCCTTGGCACCTATCTGAAATACCCATGGACCGCACGCCACGCAGATTCACTGGGCTACAAGAAACACAAATTCGGTTGCTATCAGAGCGAACTGCCGTTGCTTGAGCAGATCGCCCATAAACTCGGCCTGCCGCAAATCGAAGACCAGCGCTGGGCGCGTCACCCGCTGGTGTACCTGATGGAGGCGGCTGACGACATCTGCTACGCGCTGATCGATCTCGAAGACGGCCTCGAAATGGAGTTGCTGGAGTACGCCGAAGTCGAATCGCTGCTGCTCGGGCTGGTCGGCGATGATCTGCCGGAGACCTATCGTCAGCTCGGCCCGCAGGATTCGCGGCGGCGCAAACTGGCGATTTTGCGCGGCAAGGCCATCGAACATTTGACCAACGCCGCCGCACGGGCTTTTGTCGAGCAACAGGACGCACTGCTTGCCGGCACACTGCCCGGCGATCTGGTCGAGCATATGCACGGCCCGGCCAAGCGTTGCGTGCTGAATGCCAAGGACATCGCGCGCAAGAAAATCTTTCAGGACAAACGCAAAACCCTGCATGAAATCGGCGCCTATACGACGCTTGAGATTCTGCTCAACTCGTTCTGCGGTGCAGCACTGGAACAGCACAACGGTCGTACGCCGTCGTTCAAAAGCCGACGTATTCTCGATCTGCTGGGCAATAACGCACCGGATCCTCAAGGTTCGTTACACGCGTCGTTTTTGCGCATGATCGATTTCATTGCCGGCATGACCGACAGCTATGCCAGCGACATGGCGCTGGAAATGACCGGCCGTTCAAGTCACTGATCCCGTCGCAGGCAGGCGGTCATGACGTTGGTCGCCCGCCTGCATTCCCTCGGTCAAAATTGCCCGGCGAGCCGTTAATAAACGACTGACAGGGCCATTGTTACCCATTGAGCAGTCAGCAACTTTAAACATTTATAAAAAGCCATTGACAGCCAGTACTTGCAAATCAATCAAGGCAAACTATAAGCCCGCTCGAATCCCGCACTTCCTTACGTCAAACCTAGTTTGGTAGTAGTCCGTTTCCTCATTAATTGTAGGAATAATCCGATAAGGTGACTGGAGCCACGTCACTTCATGCGAGTGCTCATTCAACTGAGCTAAGGTGCGCGCTTTATTCGTGCTTGCATGGGATTTGATTATGAACTCCGTTTTTATTGTCGACGATCACCCGGTCATCCGTCTCGCTGTTCGAATGTTGCTGGAGCATGAAGGTTACAAGGTCGTCGGTGAAACCGATAACGGGGTCGATGCCATGCAAATGGTGCGTGAGTGCATGCCTGACCTGGTCATTCTCGATGTGAGTATCCCCAAGCTCGACGGCCTGGAAGTCCTGGCCCGCTTCAACGCCATGGGTTCGCCGCTGAAGATCCTGATCCTGACGGCGCAGTGTCCGACGCTCTTCGGCATTCGCTGCATGCAATCCGGCGCATCGGGTTATGTCTGCAAACAGGAAGACTTGAGCGAACTGGTCAGTGCAATCAAAGCGGTACTGTCCGGTTACAACTATTTCCCCAGCCAGGCATTAAACCCGGTGCGTAGTGACGACGTTCGTTTTGCCGAGCTGGAACTGTTCAAATCCGTTAATGATCGCGAATTGATGGTCTTGCAACTGTTTGCCCAAGGGCGCACTAACAAGGAAATCGCCAAGGGCATGTTTCTCAGCAATAAAACTGTCAGCACCTACAAAAAACGCCTGATGCAAAAACTCAAAGCCAAGTCCCTTGTAGAACTTATCGAGATGGCCAAACGAAACGCACTCGTGTGAGAGCCCGCATGCCCAGCCGTTTAAAGGACTATTTAATTGCGTTGAGCGCAGGTCTTTACCTGAGCGCCAACGTGTTTGCCATGCCCGGCACCTCACCAGACTATGCCTTGCTCAGCCGGTCGGCGGACGAACCGGTGCCGGTCACGCTCGAACACTCCCAACGGCAGTGGCTGCTGACACGTAACGAACTGGTTCTGGGTACCTCCGCGCCCGACTACCCGCCTTTTGACATGACCACCAGTGGCAAGGATTACGAAGGCCTGACGGCCGACTACGCCGGACTCATCGGCCAGGCCACCGGTGTGCCGATCCGGGTGCAGCGCTTTCCCTCTCGGGACGCGGCGATTCGCGCACTGATCGACGGTCAGATCGACCTGCTCGGCACCGCAAACGGGTTTGAAGCGGGCAACGAGAACCTGGCGCTGTCGACACCCTATGCCATTGACCTGCCGGTGCTGGTCACCCGCGAAGATGAAACCCGCTCGCTCACCGACGGCCTCGCCGGGCTGCGGTTGAGCATGGTCTATCACTACTTGCCATTGCCCGAAGTCAAGGCGCTGTACCCCAAGGCGCTCATCACCTGCTACCCCTCCTATCAGAATGCAATCAACGCCGTGGCGTTCGATCAGGCCGATGTGTTCCTCGGCGACACCCTTTCAACTCACTACATGATCAACAAGGGTTACCTGAACAACGTGCGCATGGCCAATTTCGGCAAGCAGGAAGCCCAGGGGTTCAGCTTCGCCGTGAGCCGCAACAACCCGCAACTGTTGACCATCGTCGACAGCGTGCTCAAGGCTGTGCCGGCCATTGAGCGTGACAACATTGCCAAGCGCTGGAGCGCTGGCAGCGATCTGCTGCTCACCGACCGGAAACTGCAACTGAGCCAGCGCGAAGAAGCGTGGCTCAAACAGCATCCGGTCGTCAGCGTGGTGGTGAATGAAGCGTTCGCGCCGCTGACATTCTTTGACAACTACGGCAATTTTCGCGGTATCAGTGCCGACCTGCTCGAGCTGATCCGCCTGCGCACCGGCTTGCGTTTCGAGATTCGCCGCAGCCGCAACGACGCGGAAATGATCCAGCAGATCGACCGCCATCAAGCCGATCTGATCGCTGCATTACTGCCGACGGATGAGCGCGAAAAAACCCTCAGCTTCAGTCGTCCTTACCTAGAAAATTCCTACGTTCTGTTGACTCGCAAAAGCGCCGATGGCCCGACCAACCTGGGCCAGCTCAAAGACAAGCGGCTGGCGATTGCCCAGGGCAATCCGATGGTGGAGTATCTGCGTCGGGATTACCCGCGCATTCACTTGATCGAAACGGCCGATACATTCAGCGCGGTGTCGCAGCTCGCTGAGGGCCATGTCGACGGTGCTGTTAACTCGCTGGTGATTGCCAACTACTTCATTTCCTCGCGAATCTTCAATCAGGCGCTGCAGATCACCACCACCATCGGCACGGGCCAGGCGGCGTTTTCCCTGGCGACCGCGCGGGACAACACAGAACTGACGTCGATCATCAACAAGGCGTTGTTGAGCATCGCACCCGACGAACTGGGGGTGATCAATGGGCGCTGGCGCGGTTACTCCACTGTCTCGCAGAACATCTGGCACAACTACCAACGCCTGTTCTATCAAGTGATCATCGGCGCCTGCCTGTTACTGCTGTTGCTGTTGGCGTGGAACGCCTATATGCGCCATCAGATCAAACAACGCCAGGCCGCCGAGCGTGCGCTGAACGACCAGTTCGAATTCATGCGTTCGCTGGTCGACGGCACACCCCATCCGATCTACGTGCGCGACCGCCAGGGCCTGTTGCAAAGTTGCAACGAGAGCTATCTCGAAGTATTCAACGCCCGGCGCGAGGACGTCATCGGCAAAAGCGTCATCGAGGGTTCCCTGAGCAACGCCTTCGAAGCCCAGGCCTTTCAGGCCGATTACCAGCGCGTCGTCGCCGAAGGCACGCCGATGGTCGTCGACCGGCCTCTGCACATCGGCAACCGGCGCCTGACGATCTATCACTGGATACTGCCGTACCGCGACTCCTGCGGCGAGGTGAAAGGCATCATCGGCGGCTGGATCGACATCAGCGAGCGCCGTCAGCTGTTCGACGAATTACGTACGGCCAAAGAACGCGCAGATGAGGCAAACCGGGCGAAAAGTACCTTTCTGGCGACCATGAGCCACGAGATCCGCACGCCGATGAACGCGGTGATCGGCATGCTCGAGTTGACGCTCAAGCGCATGGATCTGCAGCATCCGGATCGCTCATCCATCGACACCGCCTACCATTCAGCCAAGGATCTGCTGGGTTTGATCGGCGATATTCTCGACATCGCACGGATCGAATCCGGGCGCCTGAGCCTTTGCCCGGAACGGGTCAATCTTGCCGATACCGTGGCGTCAGTCGCCAGGATCTTCGACGGCCTCGCCCGGCAGAAAAACCTCTCCCTGCAAGTCATCTTCAACCCACCGGATCTGGCGGTCGATGTGCATCTGGACCCACTGCGGTTCAAGCAGGTGCTGTCGAATCTGATCAGCAATGCGATCAAATTCACCGAGCAGGGACATGTGCGGATCACCCTCGACCTCATGAACACCGATGTACCTGCACGCGCCCTGATGCAACTGACCGTACAGGACAGCGGCGTCGGTATCAGTGCCGAGGATCAGCAACGCTTGTTCGAACCCTTTGCCCAAGCGGAAAACAGCAGCCAGCAAGGCAGAGGCGGGGCCGGTCTGGGATTGGTGATCAGCCGTAACCTGTGCGAAATGATGGGCGGGCAACTGCAATTGAGCAGCCAGCCCGGCATCGGCACCCAGGTCTGCGTCTCGCTGGCACTGGAAACCCTGCCGATACAGGTCAGCACGGTCAAAAGTGAACCCGCGATCAAGACCTCACAGACGCCTCTGCGCGTGCTGGTGGTGGATGACCATCCAGCCAACCGTTTGTTGATGTGTCAGCAATTGGAGTTTCTCGGCCATCACTTCAGCATTGCCGAGAACGGCTGCAGCGGCCTGGAACTATGGAAGGCCGGCCACTTCGATCTGGTGATTGCCGACTGCAACATGCCGTTGATGAATGGCTATGAACTGACCCGCGCCATTCGTCAGCAGGAACTGCAGGCGCGCTGCCCGCCGTGCATCGTGCTGGGTTTCACGGCCAATGCGCAGCCCGAGGAAATCCAGCGCTGCAAACAGGCCGGCATGAACGACTGCCTGTTCAAACCCCTGAGTCTGAGCCTGCTCAGCCAGTGGGTCGATGGCATCACGCCGACGTCAGCAGCGCCGGTATTCAACCTGCAAAACATGAATATGCTGACCGGTGGCAATCCTGCACAGAATCGCCGCCTGCTGGCTGAACTGCTCAAAAGCAGCCGTCTCGACCGAGAGGAACTGCTCGCGCTGTCGCCTGAACAGGATCGCGCGGCGCTGGCGGTGGTCGCTCACAAGATCAAAGGCGCGGCGCGTATCGCTCAGGCATCGCGCGTGATCGAATGTTGCGATGCCCTCGAACAGGCCTGCACCGAGGCCATGGCGACCGACGAAGTCGCTCGTCGTTGCGAGGCGAGCAGCCGGGCGATGCTCGAACTGGAGCAGGCATTACAGCAACAATTGGCGGTGTCGGATCGAAGCACAATGAGCTTGCCTTAACTATGCTTGGCGCTGAGCAGTGAGTTAACCATCATGGAGAGCCCGAAATGCCCAGCCCACTGCGCCCGGAGCAACGCCGGTTTCCGCTGCATGTGCACATCAGCGTCATGTTCACCTTCCTGTTGCTGCTCACCGGGGTCGTGCTCGGGCTGTTCAATTACCATCAGACCACGCAGATCATCCTCTCGAGCAGCGAAAAGCTGTTCGAACGGATCGAACAGGACGTGCGGCTGGACATGTCCGCGACCTATCAGCCAATCCGCCACCTGCTGCGTTTGCTGGCGGACAACCCCGCCACTCAGGGCACACGCCTTGAGCAACGCCTGCCCTTGCTCCGGCCGTTCAGCCAGTCGCTCAGCGACAATCCCAACCTGGCGTCGCTGTACCTGGGTTATGCCAATGGCGACTTTTTCATGGTGCGCCCGCTGCGCAGCGCGGCGCTCAAGACACTGCTCAAGGCCCCTGAAGCGGCGGCGTACCAGGTCTGGAGTATCGAGCATGACCCGCAGGGCACGCTGCACTCGCAATCGCTGTTCTTCGATCAGGCTCTGACGCTGGTCAGCCGTCAGGACAACCCCGACGACAGTTACGATCCGCGTAGCCGTGCGTGGTTCAACGATGCCCGTCAACAAGACGAACAGATCACCACCGAGCCCTACGTGTTTTTCTCCACGCACAATGTCGGCACGACGCTGGCCCGCCGCAGTGGCGAGAACGCCGTGATCGGCGCGGACCTGACGCTGGTCGCCCTGTCCGCCGCGCTGAGCAAACATGTCGTCACACCGTCCACCGACATCGCCCTGTTCGATGCCGAAGGCAATGCCGTGGCCTACCCCGACAGCCAGCGCCTGATCGTCGACGGCAGCACCACGCACCTGGCCAAAGCGGCGGATCTGAGTCCGGGCTTGCACGCGCTGCTGTCAGGCCCGAACACCGGCAATCGCCTGAAAGCCGAGGGGCGGCAGTGGATTGTCGCCCGCAGCAGCATTCAGGAAGGAGGGCCGAATGGCTTGCAATTGGCGCTGCTGGTGCCGGAAGACGAGTTATTGGTCGATGCCTACCGCCTGCGCTGGCAAGGCGCGTTGATCACCCTCGCGACCCTGTTGCTGTGCCTGCCGCTGGGCTGGGTAATCTCGCGGGTGCTGGTCAAGCCGCTGCATGCGCTGGTCAAGGAAGCCGACGCAATTCGCAGCTTCGATTTCAATTTTCCGCTGGCACGCCGTTCGCCGGTGCTTGAGGTCGACCAGTTGAGCGTGTCGATGGCACGGATGAAAGACACCCTGGCGAGTTTCTTCCGGATCACTGACACCCTCGGCGCCGAAACCCGTTTCGCCTCCCTGCTGCAGCGGGTGCTGTTCGAAACGGTGCAGATTGCTCAGGCACAGGCGGGGCTGATCTATCTGCGTGAAAGCGACAGCAGCCGCATGGAGCCTTACGGGCTGGTGATCGATGGCGCGCCACAGACCCTGAAGGCGTTCGACATTCAGGGCCACGACCTGCAACAGAGCAAAGCTCCGGCATGGTTCAGACAATTGGTCAGCGCCAACAACGTGGTGAGCAACTTCGGCTTCGAGCAGGCCGGCGATCTGCAGAAAGTCCTGCTGGCGATGCAATCACCGCGTGTCCACCTGATCGGCATCCGCCTGCACAACCGCCACGACGAAACCATCGGCCTGCTGATTCTGCTGGTGAACGACAGCGGCACAGCGGCCGATCTGGAGAAACTGCGCCCTGATCGCATCGCGTTCCTGCAAGCCGTCTCCGGTGCGGCGGCGGTGAGCATCGAGAGCCAGCGCCTGCAAGCCCGCCAGAAGCAATTGCTCGATGCCTTCATTCAATTGCTCGCCGGCGCGATTGACGCCAAGAGCCCGTACACCGGCGGCCATTGTCAGCGCGTGCCAGAGCTGACGCTGATGCTCGCCCAGGCGGCAGCGGCCAGTCAGGCACCGGCGTTCAGTGCCTACCAACCGAGCGAGGATGAATGGGAAGCCCTGCATATCGCGGCGTGGCTGCACGACTGCGGCAAGGTGACGACGCCGGAATACGTGGTCGATAAGGCGACCAAACTGGAAACCATCAACGACCGCATCCACGAGATCCGCACGCGTTTCGAAGTGCTCAAGCGTGATGCCTGGATCACCTATTGGCAGGCACGCGTCCTGGGCGGCGATGAGACAGCATTGGCCGAACTGCGCGACGCCACGCTGACGGCGCTGGACGACGATTTTGCGTTCGTCGCGCGCTGCAATCTGGGCAGTGAAGCGATGGCTGAAGCGGATTTGCGACGGCTTGATCATCTGGCGCAACGGACCTGGCTGCGCACCCTTGATGACCGCCTGGGCGTATCCTGGGAAGAGAACCGGCGTCAGGCGCGCACGCCGGCGCCGAGTTTGCCGGTCAGTGAAAAGCTATTGGCGGACAAGCCCGAACACCTGCTCGAACGCGACCCGAACGAGTTGATCCCCGAAGACAATCCATGGGGCTTCAAACTGGATGTGCCGCGCTACAAATACAATCGCGGCGAGCTCTACAACCTGAGCATCAGCCGCGGCACCCTGACCCGCGAGGAGCGTTACGTGATCAACCACCACATGGTGCAGACGATCATGATGCTCAGCCACCTGCCCTTCCCCGGCCACCTCGACAGCATTGCCGAAATCGCCGGCGGTCATCATGAAAAAATGGACGGCACCGGTTACCCGAAACGCCTGACGCGTGAGGACATGAGCCTGCCGGCGCGGATGATGGCGATTGCCGATATCTTTGAGGCGCTGACCGCGGCCGACCGCCCATACAAGAAAGCCAAAACCCTGAGCGAGGCCCTGGCGATCATGGCCACCATGTGCCGCGAGTCGCACATCGATGCGCCGCTGTTTGGATTGTTCATCAACGAAGGCGTTTACCTGCAGTACGCCGAGCGCTTTCTCGATCCTGTGCAGATCGACAGCGTGGATCCGGCCAGCCTGTTGCAAAAGGCTGGCCTCACTGCGTGATCAGCAGTCGGTCAGACGCAGGAAAATCGCCGCCAGTTGCTCGATACCGGCCTGATCCTGCACGCCGAAACGCGAAAGTTTCGGGCTGTCGAGGTCGAGTACACCGATCAGGCGACCGTCCTTGACCAACGGCACGACCAGCTCGCTGTTCGAGGCGCTGTCACAGGCGATATGCCCCGGGAAAGCATGCACGTCTTCAACCCGCTGGGTTTGCAGAGTGGCCGCCGCCGCGCCACACACACCACGGCCAAACGGAATGCGCACGCAGGCGATCTGGCCCTGGAACGGGCCGAGCACCAGCTCCTCGTTGCGATTGAGGTAGAAACCCGCCCAGTTCAGATCATCGAGCTGGTTGAACAGGAACGCCGAAAACTGGGCGGCGTTGGCGATGAAGTCACGCTCGTCCGCCAGCAGCGATTCCAGTTGCGCGGCCAACATGCCATAGCCTTCGAGGCCCTGGCCGCTTTGTTGCAAATCAATCATGCCTTGTGCTCCAACAATTTCAGTCCCACCCAATAACGGGCGAATTGGTACGCGCAACGTCCATTGCGATTACCGCGGCCGGTGGCCCAACGCACGGCGAGGATGTCCAGTTCTTCGTCACGCTGCCAGCTCAGACCGGCCTTGGCCGCCAATTGGCCGATCCAGTGCTCGACGACGTTGAGGAAGTGTTCTTGGGTAAACGGATAGAACGACAGCCACAGACCGAAACGGTCCGACAGCGCGATCTTGTCTTCAACGGCTTCGCTGGGGTGCAGTTCGCCGTCGACGCGTTTCCAGTTTTCGTTATCGCTCTCCTTTTCCGGCACCAGGTGGCGGCGGTTGGAGGTGGCGTACAGCAAGACGTTGTCCGGGGCCTGCTCGAGCGAGCCGTCGAGTACGCTTTTGAGGACGCGATAATCGCCTTCACCGGATTCGAACGACAAGTCATCGCAAAACAGCACGAAGCGTTGTGGCAGTTTGCCGATCTGCTCGACCACCCGTGGCAGATCCGCCAGATGATCGCGCTCGATCTCGATCAGGCGCAGGCCGGCGGCGGCGTGTTCCGCCAGCAAGGCCCGCACCAGCGAAGACTTGCCGGTACCGCGCGAACCCCAGAGCAACGCGTGGTTGGCCGGCATGCCATCAAGAAACTGTTGGGTGTTGCGCCCCAGTTGTTCGAGCTGACGGTCAACACCGATCAGGTCAGACAGGCGCATGTCGAGGCTGACTTCCAGCGGCAGCAGATAGCCGCTGCGCCCGTCGCGCTGCCAACGCGCCGCCAGACAAGTGCCCCAGTCGATCGCCGGCCGTGGTGCCGGCAACAACGGTTCGATCCGCGCCAGAACCGACTCGGCGCGTTCAAGAAAAGCATTCAATCGGGAATCCACGTCTTCTCCTCGGGCACGTTCACAGTGATGATGGCGATACTGCGACGACACACAGATAAAAATCACCCTACCAAGCCTTGTTACAAGGCGATTCGGGAACCTCGGTATCCATACATGATCGACTATGCTTGAGCAGCGAAGGGAAACGGAAGTGGTTCAACACCCCATGGATATCAAATTCACCCACCGGCTGTCTTACAAGCAAGCCAGGCTTACCGTGCTGGTCGGGTTCATTCTGGGCACGCTGCTCAGCCTGCTGCAAATCGGCATCGATTATGCCAGTGAAGACGCCTCCATCAACCGTGAAATCCTGTCATTGCTGGAAATCAGCCATAACCCGGCCTCACGGATCGCCTACAACATCGACGCCGAACTGGCGCAGGAACTGACTCTGGGCCTGTTGCGCTCACCGGCGATCATTTCTGCGCAACTGATCGACAACAACAATACGGTGCTGGCCAGCGTCAAACGTCCGGAACTGCAAAGCGGCTATCGAGTGATCAGCGACTTCCTGTTCGGCGCCAAGCGCCAGTTCGAAGACCGTCTGTATCTGGATCATCTGCCCAATGAATCGCTGGGCGTGTTGAGCCTCGAGGTCGACACCTATGCCTTCGGCAGCCGCTTCCTGCGCCGCGCCGAGGTGACCCTGCTCAACGGGTTCGCGCGCAGCCTGATTCTCACCGGCATCCTGTTGGCGCTGTTCTACGTGATGCTGACCAAACCGCTGGTGCGGGTGATCCGCGAACTCAGCGGGCGCGACCCGCGCAGCGCCGAGCCAACCACGCTGGAATGCCCGTCCGGCCATGGCAATGATGAAATCGGCGTGCTGGTCAAAGTCGCCAATCAACAATTCGAGAACATTGCCACCGAGATCCAGCAGCGACGCAACGCCGAAAACCGCCTGACCGACTACCTCGGGCAACTGGAAAACATCGTCTCGGCGCGCACTGCCGAACTCAAGGCAATCAACGCCCGGCTCAGTCAGTCCAACCAGGAACTCGAAGTCGCGCGCAGCACCGCCCTGGAAATGGCCGAGGCCCGCTCGGCGTTCCTCGCCAACATGAGCCACGAGATCCGCACGCCGCTCAACGGCTTGTTAGGGATGATCGCGCTGTCACTCGACGGCCCGTTGAATGCCGAACAGCAGCAACAACTGTCGATCGCCCACGACTCGGGCAAAGTGCTGGTCGAATTGCTCAACGATATTCTCGACCTGTCGAAATTCGATGCGGGGCAACTGGAGCTTGAGCACATTCCGTTCGACCTGGGCTCGTTGATCGAAGACACCGCCAACCTGCTGTCGCAGAACGCCGCGCCGAGCGTCGAGCTGACCTGCCTGATCGATCCGCACTTCCCGGCTTTGGTGCTGGGCGATCCCACCCGCGTGCGGCAGATCGTCAGCAACCTGTTGTCCAACGCCCTGAAGTTCACCCGGTTCGGTCGGGTGGATGTGCGCTTGTCGACCTACAAGGAAGGCGTGCGCATTGAGGTCTGCGACACCGGCATCGGCATCGCCCAGGATGCGCAGTTGAAGATCTTCCAGCCGTTCACTCAGGCGGGCGCCGGCATTACTCGTCAGTACGGCGGCACCGGACTGGGGCTGGCGCTGACCTACAACCTTTGCGAAGCCATGCAGGGGCGCCTGACCATCAGTTCCGAGACCGGGTTCGGCAGTCAGTTCTGTGCCGAGCTGCCACTGCCGTGTCATACCCGCGCACTGGTGCCGGCACCGCTGCCCGGCAAAATCCTCGCCATCACCGCTGCCAGCAGTGGACTGGCGGAACTGTTGCAGAGCCTGCTGCCGGTCTGGGGACTGACGTATGAGCAGCGCACCATCGACGACTCGCTGCTGGGCCTGACGCCGGACGTGGTGATCACCGATTGTCCGGAGTGTCTGTTCGGCTTGCGCCCGACGCTCGGTGCGCCGATTTTGCTGGTAACCGCCTACGGCAGTTTCCTGCCCAGCGAAGAAGCGGCCGCGCTGGCGCCCTTGCAGCAACAGGCACGACCGTTGGCGCGTAATGCGCTCTACCAGAACCTGCGGCGCACCCTGCAACCGGATGTGGTCGCCATTAACGATGCACAGCTCGAAACATCCCCCTCGGTAAGGCGCGGGCGGGTGTTGCTGGTCGAGGACAATCCGGTCAATCAACTGGTGGCCAAAGGCATGCTCGGCAAACTGGGCTGCGAGGTCATCGTCGCCGCCCATGGTGCCGAAGCGCTGGATCAGTTGGAGTATCACGAATTCGATCTGGTGCTGATGGACTGCAACATGCCGGTGATGGACGGTTACGAAGCCAGCCGGCAGATCCGTCAGAGCGGGCGCTGGCCGCAGCTGCCGATTGTCGCCCTGACCGCCAATGCGATGTCCGAGGAGCGCGAACGCTGCCGCGCAGCCGGCATGAGCGACTATCTGGCCAAGCCGTTCCGTCGCGAAGAACTGGCGGCCCTGCTCGATCAGTGGATCCCGACTACGACAGCGCCTTGATCTGCCCCAACAAGTGATCAAGGCCGTCACGCAATTCATTGAGGCGATCCAGATCCACCCCGCTGTCGCACAGCAGTCGGGCCTTGAGCGGCCCGACCTGCTCGCGCAAGGCCTGGCCTGCCGATGTCAGGCTCAGGTGCACTTCGCGCTCGTCACGCGTTGAACGCTGGCGCTGCACCCATTGCAACTGCTCCAGGCGCTTGAGCAACGGTGTCAGCGTGCCAGAGTCGAGTGCCAGGCGCTCGCCCAACGCCTTGACCGTCGGATGCTCCGGCGCTGAGTCCTGCCATTCCCACAACACCAGCATCGCCAGATATTGCGGGTACGTCAGGCCGAGCTGATCGAGCATCGGCTTGTAGGCACGAATCACCGCCCGGGAGGCGGCGTAGAGCTTGAAGCACAACTGGTTGTCGAGCTTCAGCGAATCGACCGGCAAGCTGTTCATTTGAGCAGGGCTTCGATCTCGCCGCTCAGCTCCTGCGGCTTGGTGGTCGGGGCAAAACGCTTGACCAGTTTTCCGTCCTTGCCAATCAGGAACTTGGTGAAGTTCCACTTGATGCCCTGGGAGCCAAGCAGGCCCGGCGCGCGTTTTTTCAGCTGTACGAATAGCGGATGCGCATCGGCACCGTTAACGTCGATCTTCTTGAACAGAGGGAAGCTGACACCAAAGTTCAGCTCGCAGAACTCGCTGATTGCCCCTTCGTTACCCGGCTCCTGCTTGCCGAACTGATTGCACGGGAAGCCCAGAACCACCAGGCCCTGATCCTTGTAGGTCTGCCACAGTTCTTCGAGGCCTTTGTATTGCGGGGTGAAACCGCATTTGCTGGCGGTGTTGACCACCAGCACCGCTTTGCCGGCGAAATCGGCCAGGGTCTTTTGCTCACCTTTGATCGTGGTGCATGGGATATTCAGCAGGTTGTCGCTCATGGTCGGCACTCTGAAATCAGGAAGAAGAGGAAAACATAGCGAGCAATTGAATTGCGTGCAATTTAATTATCGAAAAACAAGGCGACCCGAAGGTCGCCTTCATTCGTTTATGCGCGTGGAACCAGGTCCAGGCACACCGAATTGATGCAATAGCGCAGGCCGGTCGGCGGCGGGCCGTCGGGGAATACGTGACCCAGATGCGCATCACAGCGCGCGCACTTCACTTCCGTACGGATCATGCCGTGGCTGGTGTCACGGATTTCAGTCATCGCGCTTTCACCAATTGGCGCGTAGAAGCTCGGCCAGCCGCAGCCGGAGTCGAATTTGGTCGTGGAATCGAACAGCGGCTCATTACAGCAGACGCAGTGGTAGACACCGGCGGTCTTGGTGTCGTTGTATTTGCCGGAGAACGGGCGCTCGGTCGCACTCAGACGACAAACGTTGTATTGCTCGGGGTCGAGCATCGCCCGCCATTCTTCCAGGGTTTTTTCCAACTTTTCCATCATCACACCTCAGCGGCTGAAAAAGCCCGATCTGTACCTTTTCCACGGATCGGGCGGCACGTATGATTGCGCCTCGTCACGCACCAGTCTGGCAGCCAGACCGGGCGCATTCAAACGGATTATGGGAGCCACGGCTCAAGACGTCCGCCTGTGTGAAGACGCAGGAATCCCAGTACGGTTGTCCACCCGCCGCCTGGATCGTTCATTTTCGGGATCACATCGCCATGCAGTTCAGCAAATCGAACAAGCTCGCCAACGTCTGCTACGATATTCGCGGCCCGGTGCTCAAGCACGCCAAACGACTGGAAGAGGAAGGCCAGCGCATCCTCAAGCTGAACATCGGCAACCCGGCGCCGTTTGGTTTCGAAGCACCGGACGAAATTCTTCAGGATGTGATCCGCAACCTGCCGACCGCGCAAGGCTACAGCGACTCCAAAGGCCTGTTCAGCGCGCGCAAGGCGGTGATGCAGTACTACCAGCAGAAGAATGTTGAAGGTGTCGGCATCGAAGACATCTACCTGGGCAACGGCGTTTCCGAACTGATCGTGATGTCGCTACAGGCGCTGCTCAACAACGGCGACGAAGTGCTCGTGCCGGCCCCGGACTATCCGCTGTGGACTGCTGCTGTCAGCCTCGCCGGCGGTAACGCCGTGCATTACCTGTGCGACGAAGGGGCCGACTGGTTCCCCGATCTGGCCGACATCAAGGCCAAGATCACCCCGAACACCAAAGCGATGGTGATCATCAACCCGAACAACCCGACCGGCGCGGTGTATTCGAAGGAAGTGTTGCTGGGCATGCTGGAAATCGCCCGTGCGCACAACCTGGTGGTGTTCTCCGACGAAATCTACGACAAGATCCTGTACGACGATGCCGTGCACATCTGCACCGCGTCACTGGCCCCGGACCTGCTGTGCCTGACCTTCAACGGCCTGTCGAAGTCGTACCGTGTGGCGGGTTTCCGCTCCGGCTGGATCGCCATTTCCGGGCCCAAGCACAATGCCCAGAGCTACATCGAAGGCATCGACATGCTGGCCAACATGCGCCTGTGCGCCAACGTGCCGAGCCAGCATGCGATCCAGACCGCATTGGGCGGCTACCAGAGCATCAACGACCTGGTGCTGCCACAGGGTCGTCTGCTGGAACAACGCAACCGCACCTGGGAATTGCTCAACGACATTCCGGGCGTGAGCTGCGTCAAGCCGATGGGCGCGCTGTATGCGTTCCCGAAAATCGATCCGAAGGTCTGCCCGATCCACAACGACGAGAAATTTGTCCTCGACCTGCTGCTCTCCGAGAAGCTGCTGGTCGTCCAGGGCACGGCGTTCAACTGGCCGTGGCCGGATCACTTCCGCGTGGTCACCCTGCCCCGCGTCGACGATCTGGAAATGGCCATCGGCCGTATTGGCAACTTCCTCAAGTCCTACCGCCAGTAACTGGCCAGCAGTGCGCAACGGCCAAACGTTGCGCACTGTCTGATTCAGCAACACTTCTGCGTTCCGCGTCCGTGCACGCCTTCTACACTTGCGATTCGTACCGTTTACCTGCGTCCAGCGTAATGGCGACGGGTCGCGGCTGGTCGTCATCCCTATCGTTATCTGTCGTGGGAAATGTGCCGGGCACCGAAGAATCCGCTGTAGGACACAGTTTGAAATAGTCACTCAGTTGAATAGCCCGGTGCGGCACCTTATATACCCCGCAGTACGCTACATCTTTAGCTTGAGGAGATTTCTACAACCATGATGCGCATCCTGCTGTTTTTGGCCACTAACCTGGCGGTCGTGCTGATAGCCAGCATCACCCTGAGCCTTTTCGGCTTCAACGGGTTCATGGCGGCCAACGGGGTTGATCTCGACCTTAGTCAGCTGCTGGTTTTCTGTGCAGTCTTTGGTTTCGCCGGCTCGCTGTTCTCGCTGTTCATCTCCAAGTGGATGGCGAAGATGAGCACTGGCACCCAGATCATCAGCCAGCCACGTACCCGGCATGAGCAATGGCTGCTGCAAACCGTCGAGCAACTGTCCCGCGAAGCCGGGATCAAGATGCCCGAAGTCGGTATTTTCCCGGCCTACGAAGCAAACGCCTTCGCCACCGGCTGGAACAAGAACGACGCGCTGGTCGCGGTCAGTCAGGGCCTGCTCGAGCGCTTTTCGCCCGATGAAGTGAAAGCCGTGCTGGCCCACGAAATCGGTCACGTCGCCAACGGCGACATGGTCACGCTGGCGCTGATTCAGGGCGTGGTGAACACCTTCGTGATGTTCTTTGCGCGGATCATCGGCAACTTCGTCGACAAGGTCATTTTCAAGAACGAAGAAGGCCAGGGCATCGCCTACTACGTGGCGACCATCTTCGCTGAACTGGTACTGGGCATCCTGGCCAGTGCGATCGTCATGTGGTTCTCGCGCAAGCGCGAATTCCGTGCCGACGAAGCTGGCGCCCGCCTGGCTGGCACCAGCGCGATGATCGGCGCACTGCAACGTCTGCGCGCCGAACAGGGCCTGCCGGTGCACATGCCGGACACCCTCAACGCCTTTGGCATCAACGGTGGCATCAAACAAGGCTTTGCCCGCATGTTCATGAGCCACCCGCCGCTGGAAGAGCGTATCGACGCCCTGCGTCGTCGCGGTTGATACAACCGGCGTAATCATGAAAAAGGCCCTGCAGTGATGCGGGGCCTTTTTTTGCCTTGATTAATTGGTTGTTCCTGATGCCCCCATCGCTGGCAAGCCAGCTCCCACAGTGAGCGGCGGTGTATTGGAAATAGAGAGAACACAACACAACTCTGTGGGAGCTGGCTTGCCAGCGATGAGGCCGGCACTATTGGCACAGAACTATTGGCTGGAAACCCGGTAAACCCGCTCCTCAAGCCGCGTCACACCCGCCTGCAAGAATTTCCAGCTCTCCCCCAGCACATCCTGCTGTTCCAGCACCTGCACCTGCCAGGCACCACTCAGCAACCGCTGCACCTCATCATCCCCCACCGCGAACGGCGGCCCCGGCATCTGCGCCTGATCGTAATCCAGCGTAATCAACAACCCGTGCATACCCTGCGGCAGAATCTGCTGAAGATGCGCCGCATAGCGCTCACGCATCGGCGCCGGCAAGGCGATCAGCGCGGCGCGGTCATAAAAAGCGGCGCAAGCGGCCACATCGCTGGCCGTCAGCGCAAAGAAATCGCCGCACCACAATTCGATGGTGTCACCACGGTAAACCTTGAATGCGCCCCTCTCACTGATCTGCGGCTGAATCTGATGCTCACTGAAAAAGTCCTCGATGGCCTTTTCCGATAGCTCGATACCGAGCACCTGATGACCGCACCCGGCCAGCCACGCCAGATCAAGACTTTTCCCGCACAGAGGCACGAGCACCCGCGCGGTTGTCGGCAGCCCCAACCCGGGCCAATGCCGCTGTAAATTCGGGTTTACCTCAGGCAGATGGAAACCAATCTGCCCCGAAGCCCACTTTTTGTGCCAAAACTCCGGCTGCATGCATCACTCCCAATAATTCGATCAAAAAGCGTTAAAACTTATATTAGATTTAGATCAATAATCTGACCGAAGATGAAGCCATCTTAACGCTCAGGAACCCATCATGTTGCCCAGCCTGTTCATTTCCCATGGTTCACCCATGCTGGCACTGGAGCCCGGCGCCAGCGGCCCGGCTCTGGCACGCCTGGCCGCCGAATTACCGAAACCCAAAGCCATTGTCATCGTCTCCGCACACTGGGAAAGCCACGAACTGCTGGTCAGCAGCCATGCGCAACCGGAAACCTGGCACGACTTCGGCGGATTCCCCCGGGCGCTGTTTGAAGTGCAATACCCGGCGCCAGGTGCTCCGCAACTGGCTGCCGAAATCGCCGAATTGTTGCAAGCCGCGCATTTGCCGGCACATCTCGACCCGCAACGTCCCTTCGATCATGGTGTTTGGGTGCCGTTGTCGCTGATGTATCCGCAGGCGGATATTCCGGTGGTGCAAGTCTCACTGCCGAGTCGCGGCGGCCCGGCGCTGCAAACCCGTGTCGGGCAAGCGCTGGCGAATTTGCGCGATCAGGGCATTTTGCTGATCGGCTCCGGCAGCATCACCCACAACCTGCGCGAACTGGATTGGCACGCTGGCCCTGAAATTGTTGAGCCGTGGGCGCGGGATTTCCGTGACTGGGTGATCGAGAAACTGGCGGCCGACGATGAGGCGGCGCTGCATGACTATCGCCGGCAGGCGCCGAATGCGCTGCGCAGCCATCCGAGTGATGAGCATTTGTTGCCGCTGTATTTTGCCCGGGGTGCGGGCGGTGAGTTCAGCGTGGAGCATAAAGGCTTCACGATGGGTGCGTTAGGGATGGACATCTATCGCTTTGGTTAAAAGCAAAAGATCGCAGCCTTCGGCAGCTCCTACATTTGGAATGCGTTCCCTCTGTAGGAGCTGCCGAAGGCTGCGATCTTTTGATCTTTCAGGCAGACAAAAAAAATCCCCGAACCAGTCGGGGATTTTTTATGTTCGATCAATCAGCCCAAGGGCAGATCAATCTTCGCGGTAGCGACGCAGTTTCAGCTGCTTACCGGCAACGCGAGTGTCCTTCAGTTTGGTCAGGAGTTTGTCCAGACCATCTTCCGGCAGCTCGACGAGGCTGAAGCTGTCACGCACCTGGATGCGACCGATCGCTTCACGGGCCAGACCGCCTTCGTTGAGGATGGCGCCCAGCAGGTTCTTCGCAGCGATACCATCACGCGCGCCCAGCGCGGTACGGCAACGAGCACGGCCTTCGCCCAAAGGCATTGGCGCGCGACGCTCGCGGTCACCACGATCAGGACGATCACCGGAACGCTCAGGACGGTCGCCACGCGGTGCGTTGTTCGGCACCAGTGGACGTTCCTTCTCGATCGCCGCCAGGTTCAGCGCTTGACCGTTGGTGGCTTTGCGCAGCAATGCAGCAGCCAAAGCACGCGGCGTGCAGCCGATGTCTGCAGTCAGACGATCGAGCAACTCACCGTGAGTCGATTCGGCATCAGCGACCAGCGGCGACAGGCTGTTGGTCAGTTTCTTGATGCGCGCATCGAGAACGGCCTGAGCGTCCGGCAGACGGACTTCAGCGACTTTCTGACCGGTGACACGCTCGATCACTTGCAGCATGCGGCGCTCACGTGGAGTCACCAGCAGCAGTGCACGGCCTTCGCGACCGGCACGGCCGGTACGGCCGATACGGTGAACGTAGGATTCCGGATCGTAAGGCATGTCAACGTTGAACACGTGAGTGATGCGCGGAACGTCCAGACCACGGGCAGCAACGTCGGTCGCAACAACGATGTCCAGACGGCCATCTTTCAGCGAATCGATAACGCGCTCACGCTGGTTCTGGGCGATGTCACCGTTCAGCGCCGCAGCTTTGTAGCCTTTGGCGTCGAGGGCACTGGCCAGATCCAGGGTCGCTTGCTTGGTGCGTACGAACATGATCAGAGCGTCGAAATCTTCCACTTCCAGCAAGCTGAGAACGGCCGAAGTCTTCTGGTCAGCGTGAACCAACAGGTGAGCCTGTTCGATCGCGGTAACGGTCTGGGTCTTGCTCTGGATCTTCACGTGCTTCGGATCGCGCAGGTGGCGCTCAGCGATGGCACGGATCGACTGCGGCAGGGTCGCCGAGAACAATACGGTCTGACGGGTTTCCGGCATGGCCTTGAAGATGACTTCGAGGTCGTCCATGAAACCGAGTTTGAGCATTTCGTCTGCTTCGTCCAGAACCAGGTGGTTCACGGTGGCGAGGACTTTTTCGTCGCGACGCAGGTGGTCGCACAGACGGCCCGGAGTGGCGACAACGATCTGTGCGCCATTACGGATTGCTTTCAATTGTGGGCCCATCGGCGCGCCGCCGTAGACAGCCACAACAGTTACGCCCGGCATTTGCTTGGCGTAGGTTTCGAAAGCGGTTGCAACTTGTAGCGCCAACTCACGAGTTGGGGCCAGGATCAGAGCTTGCGGCTCGCGCTTGGACGGATCAATGCGGTGCAGGATAGGCAGGGCAAAGGCAGCGGTTTTACCGGTACCGGTTTGCGCCTGACCAATCATATCGTGACCGGCGAGGATGATCGGGATCGACTGCTGCTGAATGGCCGAAGGCTCTTCATAGCCGGTAGCGACTACTGCAGCGACAATATTGGGATGAAGTTCAAGAGCGGCGAAGCCGCCGATTTCCTGGGTCATGGGTCTGCCTCTAAGTGCATCCGCAAAGACCCATGCTCCAAAGCTGCACATGCCGTGTTGAGACTCAAGAGTCGCCCTGGCAGCTTTGTCGGCGGGGATTTGCGAAAACGTATGAATGAAAAAGAATCGTCAAGGAAGAGCCCGCAGTGCGGACGTGCAGCCGAAGCTGGCTTCGGGGAATTGCGCTACCTAAACGCGGCCCGGTTAAAGGCCGGCGCGCACTATACCGGAATTTGCCCGAAAAGGGAGCTTTTTTTATCGGTTCAATGCGTGTGTCACCGCTGTGTAACGGGGTTTTGCGGATAATCGCGCCAAGGTCTATTTTGCAAGGGCCCGGCCCTGCGGGCGATGACGCTTAAACGATTCACTGATGTGCGGCATACCGTCGCTGCACCCGCCCTTCCCGCCCGAGGATTTCGCCATGAATCAGCCCTGCCCCGGCCGCGTCAGCCATGAACGTCGCGGTCATGTCCACTTGATTGGTCTCGATCGAGCGGCCAAACGCAATGCGTTCGACCTCGACCTGCTCAACGAGCTGAGCCTGGCCTACGGTGAATTCGAGGCCGACAGCGAGGCACGGGTGGCCGTGGTATTCGGCCATGGCGAGCACTTTACCGCGGGGCTGGATCTGGTCAATGCCAGCACCGCCCTAGCCGAAGGCTGGCAGGTTCCGACCGGCGGTTGCGATCCGTGGGGTGTTTTCGTCGGGCCACGGGTGAGCAAACCGGTGATTGTCGCCGCGCAGGGCTATTGCCTGACCATTGGCATCGAGCTG
Organism: Pseudomonas sp. rhizo66; assembly: GCF_031931925.1. NCBI lineage: Bacteria > Pseudomonadati > Pseudomonadota > Gammaproteobacteria > Pseudomonadales > Pseudomonadaceae > Pseudomonas > Pseudomonas sp. rhizo66. Next base: position 101,637 of record NZ_JAUJWZ010000015.1, on the reverse strand, counting down.
ATGCTGGCAGCGGATATCAACCTGTGTGCGAGCAATACCCGCTTCGCACAAATGGAAGTGCAGCGTGGGATCTTTCCTTTTGGGGGCGCGACTTTACGTTTTCATCAGGTGGCGGGATGGGGCAATGCGATGCGCTGGTTGCTCACCGGCGATGAGTTTGATGCCCACGATGCGTTGCACTTGGGATTGGTGCAGGAAGTGATGGCCAGTGAAGACCTGTTGCCAAGAGCGATTGAATTGGCGGAACGAATTGCCCGGCAGGCGCCGCTGGGGGTGCAGGCGACGTTGATGTCGGCGCGCCAGGCAAGGTATGAGGGTGAGACGGCGGCGGCGCAGGGATTGCCGGCGCTGGTGAAGAAGTTGTTGGCCAGTGAGGATGCCAAGGAGGGGGTGCGGTCGTTGGTGGAGCGGCGGCCTGGCATATTCAAGGGGATCTGAGAATTATGGCGCCTGTCGGGGCGCCATCGCTGGCAAGCCAGCTCCCACAATGACCGAGTCGTTCAGACATTTTGCGTACGGCACGAACCCTGTGGGAGCTGGCTTGCCAGCGAAGGGGCCATCACAGATGCCTCAGGTCGCCGGGCGAATGCTGTTGATCAACGACTGCAACGAATACCCCAACCGTGGCGCCAGTGCCTCGGCCCGGGCGGTCAGCGCCTGCATGTCCAGCGCCTGATCGAGGTTCGCCGGCACAATCAGAATCACATTGCCCTCCTTCACCGGCAGCTCCCAGTAATGCCGATGATAGAGCCCTCGCAACAACGCGGCCCCCAACGGTTTGCCGTCATCGGTGGCCCACTGATTGATCACCAGCCAGCCCCCCGGATTCAAACGCTTCTGGCAGTCGCCGAGAAAACTCCAGGCCAGATGCCCGACGCCCGGACCGACATCGGTATACAGGTCGACAAAAATCAGATCCGCCGGCTCCGCCGTCGGCAGCAACTCCAGCGCATCGCCAACACGGATGTATAGCCGTGGATCATCGTCCAGCCCAAGGTATTCGATGGCCAAACGCGGCACATCCGGACGCAGTTCAATGGCCTCGACGTCTTCCAGCGGCAGAAACTTGAGGCAGGCCTGGGTCAATGTACCGGCGCCGAGCCCGAGAAACAGCGCGCTTTCCGGCTGCTCATGGCACAACGCACCGATCAGCATCGCCCGCGTGTAATCGTATTCGAGCCAGCTCGGGTCTGCGGTGAACACGCAGCTCTGCTCGATCGCATCGCCGAACTCCAGAAAGCGGTAATCGGCCACTTCCAGCACGCGAATCACGCCGAACTCATCCTGTACTTCGGCGAGCAGATGCTCGACGCGCTCCTCAGTCATTTCGTCTCCTGATGGTCACCGGGCGCGGTGACGCGATGGCACCGCTGTGGCGCCGTGGCAAAGCGGCGATTGTCGGCGATGGGGCAGGAGCAGGTCACGCACTAATTGCTGCTACCATGGGCTTCCCGTGCGTAGAACCAATTAGAGACCGTGATGAGCCAACCGTGGAGCCCTGACAGCTGGCGCGCCCTGCCGATCCAGCAACAACCCCAATACCCTGACGCTGCGCATCTGCGCCAGGTCGAGCAAACCCTGGCCAGTTATCCGCCACTGGTGTTTGCCGGTGAGGCGCGCGAGCTGCGCCGGCAGTTTGCCGAAGTGACCCAGGGCCGGGCATTCCTGCTGCAGGGCGGCGATTGCGCGGAAAGCTTTGCCGAATTCTCTGCGGCAAAGATTCGCGACACCTTCAAAGTGTTGCTGCAAATGGCGATCGTCATGACCTTCGCCGCCGGCTGCCCGGTGGTCAAGGTCGGGCGCATGGCCGGTCAGTTCGCCAAGCCACGCTCGGCCAACGATGAAACCATCGGTGGCGTGACGCTGCCGGCCTACCGGGGCGACATCGTCAACGGCATCGGCTTCGACGAAAAGAGCCGCGTGCCGGATCCGGAGCGCCTGCTGCAGTCCTATCACCAGTCCACCGCGACGCTGAACCTGCTGCGCGCCTTCGCCCAGGGCGGTTTTGCCGACCTGCATCAGGTGCACAAGTGGAACCTGGACTTCATCGCCAACTCGGCGCTGGCAGAAAAATACAGTCACCTCGCCGATCGCATCGATGAAACCCTGGCGTTCATGCGCGCCTGCGGCATGGACAGCTCGCCGCAACTGCGCGAAACCAGTTTCTTCACCGCCCACGAAGCGCTGCTGCTGAACTACGAAGAAGCCTTCGTGCGTCGCGACAGCCTGACCAACGATTACTACGATTGCTCGGCGCACATGCTGTGGATCGGCGACCGCACTCGTCAGCTCGACGGCGCGCATGTCGAATTCCTGCGCGGGGTAAACAACCCGATTGGCGTGAAAGTCGGCCCGAGCATGGACCCCGATGACCTGATCCGTCTGATCGACGTACTCAACCCGGACAACGATCCGGGGCGCCTCAACCTGATTGCGCGGATGGGCGCAAACAAGGTCGGCGATCACCTGCCGGCGCTGATCCGCGCGGTGCAGCGCGAAGGCAAGCAAGTGCTGTGGAGCTCCGACCCGATGCACGGCAACACCATCAAGGCGAGCAGCGGCTACAAGACCCGTGACTTCGCGCAGATCCTTGGCGAGGTGAAGCAGTTCTTCCAGGTGCACGAGGCGGAAGGCAGCTATGCCGGCGGCATTCACATCGAGATGACCGGGCAGAATGTCACTGAGTGCATCGGTGGCGCGCGGCCGATTACTGAAGACGGGTTGTCGGACCGCTATCACACGCATTGTGATCCACGGATGAATGCCGATCAGTCGCTGGAGCTGGCGTTTCTGATTGCCGAAACCCTGAAGCAGGTTCGCCGCTAAGATTCGACATCTTTATCGCTTTAACTGGTCTCATCGCTGGCAAGCCAGGCTCCCACAGTGATCGCGTCGATCACAAAATATATGTACGACGCACACACTGTGGGAGCCTGGCTTGCCAGCGATGGCGTCAGGTCAGTCGCCCCCAATCTGCGCCAATGCCACCCGCAACCGCGCCGCACTCTCACGCTGACAATTGAGCTGCACCCGATCAAGCCCCAACCAGTCCGCCATCTGCCGCAAATTCAGCGCCAGCGCCAGCATCCCCTGCTCATCCAGCCCCGGCTCTTCCTCATGCAGCGCATGCACCGCCAACCGCCCTGCCGCCCGTTCGGCGCGCAAATCGACCCGCGCGGCAATCCGCTCGTTGTGCAAGAACGGCAAGACGTAATAGCCGTAAACCCGTTTGTCCTGGGGCGTATAAATCTCCAGCCGGTAACGGAAATCGAATAAACGCTCGGTGCGATTGCGCTCCCAGATCAACGAATCGAATGGCGACAACAGCGCACTGGCCATGACCTTGCGCGGGACGCTCGGCGCCGGCAGGCAATAGGCGATTTGCCGCCAACCGGCGACCTCGCACATCTGCAATTGCCCCGCCTCGACCAGCTCCGCCAGACGTGAACGCGCATCCGCCGGATTCAAGCGAAAGTAATCACGCAGGTCTTTCTCAGTGCCGACGCCCAACGCCTGCGCCGCATGCAACAGCAAACCACGCTGCGCTTCAGCCTCATCCGGCAATGCTTGTTGCAGAATCGAGGAAGGAATCACCCGCTCAGGCAAATCATACAAACGCTCAAAACCACGCCGCCCGGCAACCGTTACTTCACCCGCCGCGAACAGCCACTCCAGCGCATGCTTTTCCGCGCTCCAGTCCCACCACGGCCCGGCCTTGTCTTCACGGGTTGAAAGACTGCCGGCGCCCAACGCGCCCTGCTCTTCGACCGAACTCAAGACCCGACGAACCACGTCCTGCTGCTCGCGACCGAATCTGGCCAGTTGCTGATAAATATCTTCGCCACGCCTGGCTCGCTGCATGCGCCAGCCCAGCAACGGATACATCGACATCGGAAGCAACGAGGCTTCGTGCCCCCAGTATTCGAACAGCGTGCGACGACTCCCCGAACTCCAGGCAGCCTGGTCGAGCAATTCAGAGGGATAGGAACCCAAGCGGGAAAACAGCGGCAGGTAGTGCGAGCGCACCACAGCATTGACAGAGTCGATTTGCAGCAGGCCCAGCCGTTCGATCAGCCGGTTGACGTGCGGCGCCTTGACGGTCGGCGGCTGGCGCCCGTTGAACCCTTGGGCAGCCAGCGCCAGTCGTCGCGCCTGTTTGAGGGAAAAGGCCAGAGTCGCGGGCATGAGCATCTCCTTGTCTGCTCGCAACCTACCTCACTGGAAGTTGGTTTGTGTAGCGCTCTGCTCATCATTTATGCATCGGGTCATCCCAGAACGGCCGCACGGCCTCGTGCTCGACGTCGGCACGACTGACGCCGATGTCCTTCAACGCCTCGTCGCTCAGACTGGCGAGCAACTCGCGTTCACGGTGCAGTTCGTACCAGCGGCTAAACTTGTGCAGCAGGTCGGAAACGATATGGCCGTGGCCGGAAAATTTTGCGTCATCTACATACTCTCTTTGACCTTTCATCGTGTTGCCTCCTTTTGTGGATGGCTCAAGTCTCGCGCCGGCGCTAAGATCAATCCAACGAATGTTTCTGATGGCATGCATCACGGAGATTCATCAATTGTCGGCCTACCCCAGTATCGATACCGATGTCCTGCGCACCTTCGTCGCCATCGCTGATCAGGGCGGTTTCACCCGCGCCGGCGAAATGGTCAACCGCACACAGTCGGCGGTGAGCATGCAGATGAAGCGTCTGGAAGAGGACGTGTTGCAGCGGCAGTTGTTCGAGCGCGACGGACGCCAGGTGCGCCTGACTGCTGAAGGCCAGGTGCTGCTCGGTTACGCGCGGCGCATCCTCAAGCTGCACAGTGAAGTGTTCAACACCTTGCGCGAGCCGCACATGGTCGGCACCGTACGCATCGGTACGCCGGACGATTACGTGATGCGTTTTCTGCCAGGGATTCTGTCGCGGTTTGCGCAGTTCTATCCGCTGATCCAGATCGAAGTGCATTGCGAATCGACCAAACAACTGTTGCAGCGCACGGACCTCGACTTGTCGATCGTCACCCGCGAGCCGGGTAACGAAATCGGCCAATTGCTGCGCAAGGAGCGGTTTGTCTGGGCCGAGGCGCAAAACTTCAGCGCCCACGAACAGACGCCGTTGCCCCTGGCGATGTTCAACAGTGATTGTTTCTGCCGTTTGTGGGCGTGTAATGCGCTGGATGCGATGGGCCGCGACTACCGCATCGCTTACAACAGCACCAGCCTCTCGGCGTTGATGGCCGTGGTGAGCGCGGGTCTGGCGATCACTGCGCAACTGGAAAGCCTGATCACCCCGGACATGCGCATTCTCGGCGCCGCCGAAGATTTGCCGCTGCTGCCCGAGGCCAGCATCATGCTGATCCGCAACCTGAACAATCCGTCGCCGATCACCGAGTGCCTGGCCGAGCACATCGTCGAAGGCTTCAAACTTTAAACGCGAGCATCACCGCACACAGCACCAGGAAACCGCAGAACAGCCCGCGCAGGCGTTTTTCCGGCATGGCGTGGGCGACTTTCACCCCCCAACTGATGCTCGCCAGACCACCGATGGCCAACGGCAGGCCGATCATCCAGTCCACTTCCTGGTGCGCCGCGTAGGTCACCAGTGTCACGCCGGTGCTCGGTAAGGCCAGCGCCAGCGACAAGCCCTGAGCGACCACTTGCGTGGTGCCGAACAGGCTGGTCAGCACCGGCGTCGCGACCACCGCACCGCCGACACCGAACAATCCGCCCATGGTCCCGGACGCCGCGCCAAGCACGCCGAGCCATGGCCAGGAATAACGCATTTCGGAAGTCGCAGCAGGTGGCTTGCCGAACATCTTCAGCAGGTTGTACGCCGAGAGCACCACCAGGAACGCGACGAAACCAATGCGCATGGTTTGCGCATCGATGCCCACCGCCCAGATCGAACCGATCCACGCAAAGCAAAAGCCCATCACCGCCAAGGGCAGCGCATGCCGCAGTTCGATGCGATTGCGTTGGTGATAGCGCCACAGCGCCAGCATCACGTTGGGTACCACCATGACCAGCGCCGTGCCTTGGGCAATCTGCTGATCAAGACCAAACCAAACGCCGAGCAACGGGATAGCAATCAAGCCGCCACCGATACCGAATATGCCGCCGAGTGTGCCAAGGGCGGCGCCGAACAGCAGGTACAACAAAAACTCCATCACAGCCGAATTCCTCTCGCGTCAGGCGCTTCATCCTACGCAGTCACGGCTGGCGGGGAAACGCACAGCAACGCACAATGGCTATGCCGATTTCGCACAAGCGTTGAGCCGATATGAATCCCAATCAATTAACCGAGCAACTCGGACTTTTTCTCGATGTGCTGGAGAGTGGCAGTTTTTCCGACGCCTCGCGCCGTCATCCGTTGACACCTTCGGCCGTCGCGCGACGCATCGACAGCCTGGAAAGCGCCGTCGGCAGCCAGTTGTTTATACGCAGCACTCACGCTGTACGAGCGACACCCGCCGGTCTGGCGTTTGCCGAACGTGCCCGGCGCATAGTCGCCGAGTTGCAACTGGCGCGGGCTGAAGCCGTGTCCCTGAGTAGCGCGCCGGAAGGCTTGATCCGCATTGATGCACCCGCCGCGTTCGGGCGCCGGCATCTGGCGCCGGTGATCGCGGACTTTCTCGTCCTCTACCCGGGATTGGATGTGCAATTGCACTTGATCGACAGTTTCGTCGACATGGGCGGCTCGAACCTGGGCAAAGTCGATCTGGTGCTGCGGGCCGGGCAAATGGCTGACACGCGATTGGTGGCCACGCCTTTGGCGAGCATGGTGCGCATCGCCTGCGCCAGTCCTGACTATCTGAAACGCCGGGGCGTGCCCGGCAGCCCGGCGCAACTTGGCGAACATGATGGCCTGGACTGGGAAGGCCTCGCCCCACCCTTCGCCTGGCGGTTCGAGCATGACGGCCAGATGCATTTGCACCGTCCGGCACGCATTCGCATGAGCGCCAACAATGCCGAAGCGTTGGTGTGTGGGGCTTTGGCGGGCTTAGGGGTTGCGCACTTGCCGACCTGGCTGGCGAGCGAATACCTGCTGCGCGGGGAACTCGTCCCGCTGTTCTGCGAAAACGGCCTGCCGGCGCCGGAATCCACCGGCATCTACGCTCTGCGCATGGAACAGCAAACCAACTCGCGCAGCCGCTTGTTGCTTGAATACCTCAAGACTCGTTTCAGTCCGGTGCCGCCATGGGATCTGGCGTTGCAACGGGATCTGGGACGCCATTAGATCCGGAGAATTATCTGGCGCATTAAAGATTCGGGCGCTAGATTCATGACCATCACCGAACAAGGCTTTGACATGACTTCCGAACGCGACAACTGCGACGACCTGCTGCTGGATAACCAGGCCTGCTTCGCCCTGCATTCCACTTCGCTGATGATGACCAAGGTCTACAAACCGCTGCTGCAAGCCTTGAACCTGACCTATCCGCAGTACCTGGCGATGATGGTGTTGTGGGAGAAGGATGGTTTGACCGTTGGAGAAATCAGCACACGGTTGCTGACCGATCCCGGCTCGCTGACGCCACTGCTCAAGCGCCTGGAAGGCGAAGGTTTGCTCAGCCGCACCCGCAGCCGCGAGGATGAGCGTGTGGTGATCGTCGAATTGACCGAGCAAGGCCGAGCGTTGAAAGCAACAGCCCAGACCGTTCCCCAATGCATCCTTGGCGCCAGCGGTTTTTCTCTGGAACGCCTGCAAAACCTGCAAGCGGAGCTGCAGGCACTGCGCGGTCATTTGCAGGAAAGCCTGATCTGACCTTCACACAGTCCCCTGTGGGAGCGAGCCTGCTCGCGAATGCGATCTGTCAGCCAACCTGTTTGTTGAGTGGGACATCCCATTCGCGAGCAGGCTCGCTCCCACATGGATTTCATCGCCAGCAAAATATTTTCAACACCTGACCTACCGCCCCCATCCGCTCTAACCCAAGCCTTACAGCCCCTTCTCATCCCCGCGTCTTCGTAAAAACCCAGCTTCTTCAAAAATTTATCTTGCGCGCTAAATATTGGCGCGATACATTCATCTCGCACTTACTTAGCGCGCAAACAATTAGCGCGAACAGACACACTCAACGAGGCTCACACCATGCAAACTCTCTACACCGCAATCGCAACCTCCACTGGCGGCCGTGACGGTCGTGCGATCTCCAGCGACAACGTTCTCGACGTCAAACTCGCTACCCCGAAAGAACTCGGCGGTGCCGGTGGCGCGGCGACCAACCCTGAGCAGTTGTTCGCTGCCGGCTACTCGGCCTGCTTCATCGGCGCGCTGAAATTTGTCGCCAGCCAGACCAAACGCAAAATCCCTGACGACGCCTCGATCACCGCCCACGTCGGTATCGGCCAGATCCCTGGCGGCTTCGGTCTGGACATCGACCTGCACATCAGCCTGCCAGGCCTGGAACAAGCCGATGCGCAAGCGCTGGTCGATGCGGCTCACCAGGTCTGCCCGTACTCCAACGCCACCCGTGGCAACGTCGATGTGCGTCTGCACGTCACCGTCTAACCACTGACGCCCCAGGCCCGAACAGGAAATGAACATGAACACTTTCAGCAAAGTCTTGACCGGTACCCTTCTCGCCCTGTCCATCCACAGCGCTTTCGCCGGTGATGTCGAACACAACACGCAGGCTTTTCTCGATGTGCTGAATGCCGGCAGCGGCAAGCCGATCGAGCAGCTGTCGCCGAAAGATGCCCGAGCCGTGCTGGTCGGCGCGCAGTCCGGGGTCAAGCTGACGCTGCCCAAAGCCGACGTCAGCGAGAAGACCATTCAGGTCGATGGCCAACCGTTGAGCCTGACCATCGTCCGGCCGGCCGGGGTCAAGAGCGAGCTGCCGGTGTTCATGTTCTTCCACGGCGGCGGCTGGGTCTTGGGCGATTTCCCGACTCACGAACGACTGGTGCGTGATCTGGTGGTCGGTTCAGGGGCGGCGGCGGTGTTCGTCAACTACACGCCTTCCCCGGAAGCGCATTACCCGGTGGCGATCAACCAGGCCTACGCTGCGACCAAATGGGTGGCAGAGCACGGTAAAGAGATCAATGTCGACGGCAAACGCTTGGCCGTCGCCGGCAACAGCGTCGGCGGTAACATGGCCGCGGTTGTCGCGCTGATGGCCAAAGACAAAGGCACCCCGGCGATCAAATTCCAGGTGCTGCTGTGGCCGGTGACCGATGCCAACTTTGATACCGGTTCCTACAACCAGTACGCCGAAGGGCATTTCCTCACGCGCAACATGATGCAGTGGTTCTGGGACAACTACACCACCGACGCCAAACAGCGCAACGAGATCTACGCCTCGCCACTGCGGGCAACCACTGCGCAACTGAAGGGCCTGCCGCCCGCGCTGGTGCAGACCGCCGGCGCCGATGTGTTGCGCGATGAAGGTGAAGCTTACGCACGCAAACTCGACGAGGCCGGAGTGCCGGTAACGTCAGTTCGCTACAACGGCATGATTCACGACTACGGTTTGCTCAACGTGGTCAGTCAGGTGCCGGCGGTGCGTTCGGCGATGCTGCAGGCGTCTGAAGAACTGAAGCAACACTTGAAGTAACCACAATCCCATTGTGGGAGCGAGCCTGCTCGCGAAAGCGGTGTGTCATCCGGTGAAGTGCTGGCTGACAGAACGCATTCGCGAGCAGGCTCGCTCCCACAGGGGATAGGTGTGAAACTCAAATCGCAGGCACAAAAAAGCCCGACTCAATGGTCGGGCTTTTTCTTTGCGCAAAAACCGATGCTTATTTAGCACGGCCTTTGTACGAACCGCCTTCGCGGGTATCGATCTCGATCATGTCGCCGATTTCGATGAAGTCAGCAACCGACAGTTCGGTACCGTTCTTCAGTTTGGCAGGCTTCATCACCTTGCCGGAAGTGTCACCGCGAGCGGAACCTTCGGTGTAGTCAACCTGACGCACGATAGTGGTCGGCAGCTCTACGGAAACCAGACGCTCTTCGAAGAACACGGCTTCGCAAACGTCGGTCATGCCTTCTTCAACGAAAGGCAGAACGCTTTCGATGTCTTCGGCGTTCAGCTCGTACATGGTGTAGTCAGTGGTGTCCATGAACGTGTAGGTGTCACCGCTGATGAACGACAGGGTGGCTTCTTTACGATCCAGGATCACGTCGTCCAGTTTGTCGTCCGCACCGTAAACGGTTTCGGTCTTGTAACCGGTCAGCAGGTTCTTCAGCTTGGTCTTCATGATCGCGCTGTTACGGCCCGACTTGGTGAATTCAGCTTTCTGAACCAGCCAAGGATCGTTGTCGATACGGATCACGGTACCGGGTTTGAGTTCTTTACCAGTTTTCATTGCGAATATCCGAATTTGGATGGGATTTACAAAAATCTAGGCCGCGTATCATATCCAATTTAGGTAAAACTGTACCAGCGCTGCGGCAAGATCGGCCTGCAAGCCTTGTTCCAGACACCACGCTTCGGCATTTTCCTGCAGTTCCGGCCAATGATTGCGGGCTGCAAGCCAGTGTTCGCCGATCGGCTGGCCGGCGCTCCAGGCTCGCCAGAGACCGTTGATCGCCTCGGCAGCAGCCGGTGACAGGCCTTTTGTGTAGAGCGCGAGGAAGGCGTCGAGCTTGTCCAGATGGATGTCTTCGTCCTGCTGATAGATGTGCCAGAGCATCGGCCGCCCCGCCCACTGCGCCCTTACGAACGAGTCTTCACCGCGCACCGCGTTGAAATCGCAGCACCAGAGCAAGTGGTCGTATTGATCCTGACGGACGAACGGCAACACCTGCACAGTCAATGACTGCCGCACATTGATCTCGCCCACCGTCAGGGCTTCTACTCCGAGCCAGCGCGCCACATCACCGAGAATCCGCCCTTCTGGCACCAACAGGTGGGTTGGCGCCTCGTCGGCAGCCAGTACATCCAGCCAACTGGCGAGCCCGGCGTTCTCGTAGGCGAACAACGAAATCAGCTGCGCATCCGCTGCGCGATCAACCCCGAGACCTTGCAGGAATTGCCGTTGCGCCTCGGCATCCTGTTGAAACTGCCGACGCTGCTCAAGCAAGCCGCGCTCACGCAACAGCCCGCCGGTGCCTGACTGGAATCCGGGAAAGAAAAAGAACTTCTGCACCGATTTGTATTTGACCGACGGCAAGCCGTGACAGCCAGTGACCCAGTCTTCGGCGCTGAGATAGTCGAGGTTCATCCACAGCGGCGGCTGTTCCCGCGCGGCCATTGCGTCCATGTAATCACTGGGCAACTGACAGGCAAACGCGGCGATCACCACATCCGCCGCCTCTGTGTGCAACCACTCGGCAGGCCAATGCCGCACTTCGACGCTTTGTTGCCATTGCTGTGCGGCGCTGCTATCGATCTCGGGGCAAATGCGTTCGAAGGCGCGCAGATCATCGACCCACAAGCGCACCGTCAAACCGTGCTCGGCGGCCAATTGCCGGGCCAGACGCCAGGTCACGCCGATGTCGCCAAAATTGTCGACCACGGTGCAGAAAATATCCCAGCGGGGTTTCAACTCCGACATTCAAGACTCCCGTTGGCAAAAGAAGCGATTGTCCGCATAAATCACCTCGCGCAGAAGAGCCGACGGCGATTAATCTTCGTGCGACAATCGCCACTTGCCCGCAATCATCCGCCAGGAGGCAGCCATGCCCTATCGCCCCAATCCGCGTCGCCCGTTGCCTGTTCAGCTTAGCGCGCTGCATTTGACCGGCAGCATTGCCTTGGGTCTGTGGCTGGGCTTTGTCGCCATTGCGCTGACCTGCTGGCTGCTGTCGCACTTTCTGTTCAAGGAGCAATTGGCACCGGTTGCGCAAGCGGTGCAGCAACTGGCCAATCCACCGGCCGTGCAGGTGCAACCGGACATTCCGCCGCCGAGCCCGCAGTTCCAGCAGTACGAAGAAAACCTGCGCAAGAACGAACAACAGGCGCGTCTGGATCAGGCACGCGGCAGCACGCGTAACCTGTCCAATCCGAAGTGCCAGTTCTGGCTACAGCAGGATCAGACAGCTCCCAGCGAGAAAAGCCGCGCCAACGTTTTGCAATTCTGCGATTGATCATGAACAAGCACATCGTCCACCAACTGATTCTCGACAAACTACGCATCGACCTCGACATCGCCGAACGCGCCGCGCAAACCGCCTACGAAACCGCGACACACGAAGAGAACATCGCCGAAAACAAGTACGACACGCTGGGTCTGGAAGCGTCGTATCTGGCGGCCGGGCAAGCGAAACGGGTCGAGGAAATCCGTCAGTCACTGGCGCTGTGCCAGAACCTGACGCTGCGTGCCTACGATGAAAATCGTGGCATCGAGGTCGGCGCCCTGCTCGGTCTGGAAGATGAAAAGGGTCGCGAGCAATGGCTGTTTCTGGCGCCGGATGCGGCAGGGCTGAAAGTCGATGTGGTCGGTCAACCGATTACCGTCATCACTCCGCGCTCGCCGCTGGGCAAAAGTCTGCTGGGCAAGTGTGAAGGTGATGAGGTGGAGATTCTGGTGGCGGGCACCCGGCAACAGTTTGCTGTCACCGAGGTGCTTTGAGACAACTGATCAGTGAACGGGTAGCTCGACGCCGTCGAACAGCTCTTCCAGTTCCTGCTTGTTGTGGCACTGAATGGCTTTGGCCATGACTTCACGAGTCAGGTGCGGGGCGAACTTCTCGATGAAGTCGCACATGAAACCGCGCAGGAAAGTGCCGCGACGGAAACCGATCTTGGTCACGCTCGATTCGAACAGTTCGCTGGCGTCCAGCACCACCAGGTCGTTGTCGAGCTTGGTGTCGACCGCCATTTTAGCGACGATGCCCACGCCCAACCCCAGACGCACGTAAGTCTTGATCACGTCGGCGTCGGCGGCGGTGAATACCACTTTCGGCGTCAGACCGCGATGGCTGAAGGCTTCGTCGAGTTTCGAACGGCCGGTGAAACCGAACACGTAAGTCACGATCGGGTATTCGGCCAACGCTTCCAGGGTCAGCTTCGGCAGTTTGGTCAGCGGGTGCCCCTGCGGCACGACCACGCAACGGTTCCAGCGGTAGCACGGCATCATCACCAGATCGCCGAACAGCTCCAGCGCTTCAGTGGCGATGGCAAAATCCACCGTGCCGTCAGCGGCCATTTCGGCGATCTGCATCGGCGAACCCTGGTGCATGTGCAGCGCAACGTCCGGGTATTGCTTGATGAAATTGCTGATCACCGGCGGCAACGCATAACGTGCCTGAGTGTGGGTGGTGGCGATCGACAGGGTGCCTTTTTTCTCGTTGGAGAATTCCTGGGCGATCTGCTTGATGCTTTCGACCTTGCGCAGAATCTCACCGGCAGTGGTGATGATGCGCTCGCCGGCTGGGGTCACGCGGGTCAGATGCTTGCCGCTGCGGGCAAACACTTCTACACCGAGTTCGTCTTCCAGCAGGCGGATTTGTTTACTGATGCCCGGTTGCGAGGTGTAAAGGCTTTGGGCTGTAGCGGAAACGTTGAGGTCGTGGTGCGCCACTTCCCAGATGTAGCGCAATTGTTGAAGCTTCATATGTATCCCTCAAAGCAGGTAGACGCCACGGGCATCAGCGACGGTATATAACTATATTAATGGTTTGAATAATAAATCTAGAACTTTTTTATCAAAGCGCCATTGTTCCTGCTTCAGCGATCCCCCCGCCGCCGACGCTCCACTAACGGCACCAGATAAACCGGCACCTTGGCCAATTGCAGGACCCGCGCCGCCGTGCGTCCCAACGGCGTTTCCGCGCCCACCCCGTGACTGTGACTGCCTACGATCAGCAGATCGACAGAGAGTTTCTGCACCTGGTCGAGAATCACCTGCGACGGATCGCCCTGCAGCACGCGCACCGCGCGAATGCGCTGCAGATCCTGCTCGCCTTCGTCTCCCAGTTCTTCGCGAAAACTTTCCAGTACCCGCTGCTCGATATTGGCGATGACAGTTTTCAGACCCTGGCTGTGAAATTCGTTCAATGCCTGCTCGTCGAGATAGCTCTGCAACACCGATTCGGCAAACAGCCCCATCGGCTCCACCGCGTGCACCACGTACAGATCGGCATCGAACGTTCGCGCCAACGCCAGGGCATGCTGCATCACTAACGGTGCGTACAGACCGAGGTCAGTGGCATACAGCATCGAACGAATCATATGACCTCCTCGCGTGCCAACATGGCGGAGATTTGATTCAGCTTAGCAGTGCCTTGGCGAGTACGACGGTGCGACGCAACGTCTTGAACCAAAGGGCTTTAGACCGACGGTTCGTTGCTGATGCCATGCGGCACGTGGCCAGTGGCAACGACTTCGCGGGCGAGTTCGCAGTGGCCGGCCTGATCGTCGAAAAACACGTCGGCGGCAAACGCTTCGAGGAACGCCGATTTGGTCAGGCCGCCGAGGAACAGTGATTCGTCAAGGCGAATGTCCCACTCGCGCAAGGTACGGATCACCCGCTCATGGGCCGGTGCCGAGCGCGCAGTGACCAGCGCCGTGCGGATCGGGCAATCGTCATCGGGAAACTCACGCTGCAACAGATTGAGCGCCGCCAGAAAGCCCTTGAACGGCCCACCGCGTAACGGCTCGCGGGCCGATTCACGCTCTTTGGCCTGGAACGCTTCCAGCCCGCCGGATTGATAGACGCGCTCCGACTCGTCGGAAAAAATCACCGCGTCACCGTCGAAGGCGATGCGCAATTCGTCGCTGGCCGCACGGCTGGCGCCACCGGACAGAATCGTCGCCGCAGCGAAACCGGCGTCCAGCGCCGCGCGTACATCTTCGGCATGGGTCGAAAGAAACAGGTCGCAACCAAAGGCTTTCAGATACGGATACGGACTGCGCCCGCCAACAAACGCCGCGCGGGAAATCGCCAGACCGTAATGGTGAATCGAGTTGAATACGCGCAGCCCGGTATCGGCGCTGTTGCGCGAGACCAGAATCACCTCGACCCGCGCACGGCCGAGACGACTGTTCAGGCTCAGGAGTTTTTCCACCAGCGGGAAGGCATCGCCGGGGGCCAGAATCTCGTCTTCGTGTTCGATCTGATATTGCCGATAGGCTTCAACGCCGCTCGACAGGTAGACCTTGTGGCTCTCGCTCAGGTCGAACAAGGCGCGCGACGAAATCGCCAGCACCAGTTTGTCATCGATGTTCTTGGCCATGCGTTCCCCCGCCCTTCACAAAAAAAACCGACCTAAACGTTGCGTCGGTCGATAAAACGCAGATTGCGATACAGCGCTTCAATGCGTGGCAGCTCACAGCCCGCCGCTTTCGCTGCCGCCAATGGCCGAGCGTAGATTGCTTCCAGCTCCAGCGGTCGTTTATGTAAAAAGTCGTGGTACATGCTCGGCCAGTAGTCGGGCATTTTCTCGGTCATCATGAACAGATAGTCGGCGTATCCCGGCGGTATCTCCTGGCCGCAGGCCTTGGCGCCCTGCACCACTTCGGCCATCAACGCTTGGATCAACACGCGGCTATCGGCATCCGCCATCAGCGGCGTGGTGCTGGCGCCGAGCAGTACCGAGAGTCCGTTGTAGGGGATGTTCCAGACCAGTTTCTGCCAGCGCGCCTGGTGCAGATTCGGCATCGCCTGGGAATCGATTCCGGCGGCGTGGAACAGCCCGGCACCCTCCTCGACAATCGCCATGCGTACGCCATCATCCATGGTCGGGCCGCTGTGATAGCCAATATTGACCGCGCCCAAGGCTTGGTGGGTTACTTGTCCAGGCCCATCGCGATGCACGCAGATCAGGCACAAGCCGCCCAACAGATGCAGGGAATCGGGGAGCACGTCACGCAAGCTGTCCTCGACGTCGAGACCGTTTTGCAGCACCAGCACTTTCGCATCGGGTTTGGCCGCTTGAATGATCGACGGTGCCAGACCGACGTTGCTGGTGGTTTTCGCTCCCACCAACAGCCAGTCGCACTTGGGCATGTCTTCGGCAGCAGAATAGGCCTGTGCCGGATTCAGCGTCAGCGGGCCATGCACCGCGCTGTTGATCTGCAAACCGCGCTCGGCAACAGCCGAAAACTCGCTGCGCAACAGAAAGTGCACATCGAAGCCGGCACGCGCCAGCATCACACCGTAGAAACCACCAATTGCGCCGGTGCCAATAATCCCCACTACCGGTTTAATCACTGCCCCCATCATGGCAACTCCTCTGCAATTCGACCCAGTGCCTGCGCCAGCGCGGCATTCAGCGCATCGGCCGTCAGGCGCGTGTGCAATGCCCCAAAGAACTCGCCGTCGCGCACCACAAACAGCGCCGGCAAATGAAAGACCTGATAGCGCTGCACCAACCCGCCGTTGTCGCCGGCATCGATCCAGCACAACTGATCGATTGCCAGATCGAGTCCCGGCAACACCTCGCGGGCATAACGGCAACTGGCGCAGCCGACGCTGGTGAAAATCACCAGCGAAACGCCGCTCATCGCCAACAGCCGTTGATCGGCGTCGAAATCGGTCAGTTCGGATTCGACCACTATACTGGGGGAAACAATGTCAAATGGCCGACACAGGGAGTCTGTGCTCATGGGACGTTTCATTCCTCATCCGGACGAGGTGCCGGTTGAATTAACCTTGCTCAAGCCTGAGTGTATTTCCAGGCAACAGCTGCACACTATCAGCCTCGGCGGCATCGCTTGCAATTACCACCGTGCCTGGCGCCATGGCACGGCGCTGCAAGTGCGCATGCCGACACTCAACGCCGACATCTGTTATCCGGGCTATGTGGCGTGGTGCCTGCGGCGCAAAAAAGGCTATCTGGTAGGGATCGCCTTCACCGATGAGCAGACCCTGTTCAGTGCGCGAATGGGTGAGCAAGTGTGTCAGATCGAGCGTTACTGTCGCATGAACGAAACCCATGAT
The DNA here is from genome assembly GCF_031931925.1 of Pseudomonas sp. rhizo66. Lineage (NCBI taxonomy): Bacteria > Pseudomonadati > Pseudomonadota > Gammaproteobacteria > Pseudomonadales > Pseudomonadaceae > Pseudomonas > Pseudomonas sp. rhizo66. Next base: position 84,815 of record NZ_JAUJWZ010000015.1, on the reverse strand, counting down.
GACCTGCAGGATATTCAGGCGCTGGCCCTGCAATGGGTCGAGCAGCACGCCGACGAGTTCTCCCACGACAGCGTGCGCAAGGCTTTCGCCCAGCCAGTGCTGGACTGACGCTCTTCTTCAAACCGTTACTTGCCCATTGTCGAGCAGGCGCTTTACGCGCTAAGGTTCCGCTCCCCGACGCGCTTAAATCTGCTGTGCTCCGCCGCGCGGGGATCGCTGGCGGCCGGCACCCGTGACCTGACGAGTAAACGATGGCTGATTTACCGATCAACGACCTAAACGTCGCCTCTAACGAGACCCTGATCACTCCCGATCAGCTCAAGCGTGATATCCCTCTGAGCGATGCTGCCCTGCGCACCGTCACCAAGGGCCGCGAAGTCATTCGCAACATTCTTGATGGCACCGACCACCGTCTGTTCGTAGTGATCGGCCCGTGCTCGATCCACGATATCAAGGCTGCCCACGAATACGCTGATCGCCTGAAGGTGCTGGCGGAGGAAGTCTCCGACACCCTGTATCTGGTCATGCGTGTGTATTTCGAGAAGCCACGGACCACCGTCGGCTGGAAAGGCCTGATCAACGACCCGTACCTGGACGACTCGTTCAAGATCCAGGACGGTCTGCACATTGGTCGTCAGTTGCTGCTGGATCTGGCCGAAAAAGGCCTGCCGACCGCGACTGAAGCCCTCGACCCGATCTCCCCGCAGTATCTGCAGGACCTGATCAGCTGGTCGGCCATCGGCGCACGCACCACCGAATCGCAGACGCACCGGGAAATGGCTTCTGGCCTGTCCTCGGCGGTTGGCTTCAAGAACGGCACCGACGGCGGTCTGACTGTGGCGATCAACGCCTTGCAGTCGGTGTCCAGTCCGCACCGTTTCCTCGGCATCAACCAGGAAGGTGGCGTGTCGATCGTCACCACCAAGGGCAATGCCTACGGTCACGTGGTGCTGCGCGGTGGTAATGGCAAGCCGAACTACGATTCGGTCAGCGTTGCCCTGTGCGAACAGGCGCTGAACAAAGCGAAGATCAAGCCGAACATCATGGTCGATTGCAGCCACGCCAACTCCAACAAGGATCCGGCCCTGCAACCGCTGGTGATGGAGAACGTCGCCAACCAGATCCTCGAAGGCAACCAGTCGATCATCGGCCTGATGGTCGAAAGTCACCTGAACTGGGGTTGCCAGGCGATTCCGAAAGACCTCGCCGACCTGCAATACGGCGTGTCGATCACCGATGCCTGCATCGACTGGTCTGCCACCGAGAACACCTTGCGCAGCATGCACGCCAAGCTCAAGGATGTTCTGCCGAAACGCCAGCGCAGCTGATTCGCGTTTTACAGGCATAAAAAAACGCCGGGCAATGCCCGGCGTTTTTGTGTGTGTGCGATTCAGATCTTGGCGGCGCGACGCTGATGGCGTTCCATGTAGCGCTCGACGTAGGAGCACGACGGGATCACCGTGTAGCCCATTTCTTCAGCGTACTGCAGCGCGCTTTCGGTCAGCGCTGCGGCAATGCCACGGCCACGCAGGGCGTTGGGCACGAAGGTGCGATAGATATCCAGGGTCTGTTTCCCCAGATCCATATAGGTCAGGTAGGCACGATGACCGTCCACATTGGTCTCGAACTGATGACCAGCCTGGTCATGGTGGATGGACAACGCCTCGCTCATCACTACTCCTCGCGGGTCTTGAATTCTGACCCCTACCTTACCGATGTTTTTCCGGCGAAGGAACATCTACGCCACCCCGTGCCTGCTGGACACCGAGAAGAGCCACACCGATCTCGCGCAACCTGACACCTGATAAATAGTAGGCACCATTGGCAAAAATGCTCAAGGTGCGCTCGTCATCAAGCGAGTTGACGGGGGTTGCTCCGATGGACGCAGGGCGGGCCCGGGAGAAGATCTTCCCGGGCGGCTCACCTGAACATTGCCGGATGTTGAGACTTAAGACGTGCAGCCTTTTATAAAGTCACCTCAACATGCAGAAAGATACGCGAAGCAGTGCGCAGAATCGGAACAAAAGTATGGACGTATTCATCTAGACAGACTTTAGCCAAGACTGCAAAAACAGCACGGGGCAACGGGAACTTTTTCTCATTAACTCGCTCAGCTCGGGGCTTGCAGCTGAACATTTTTTAAACAGCGCAGTTAAAAGTTGCTCGAAAAAGAATCAACGCCTACAATTTTTTTTGCTTCTTGCCTTACGTCAGTTTACTTACTACAAGTAATGGGTAGTATGTACGCCGGCTATTTCCTCAATCGTGAGGAGACAGCCACTTAATTTGAAAGTCCTTGAAGGGGAACACGATGAACAACGTTCTGAAATTCTCTGCTCTGGCTCTGGCCGCAGTTCTGGCTACCGGTTGCAGCAGCGCATCGAAAGAAACCGAAGCACGTCTGACCGCTACTGAAGACGCAGCTGCTCGCTCCCAGGCTCGTGCAGACGAAGCTTACCGTAAAGCTGATGAAGCTCTGGCTGCTGCTCAAAAAGCACAACAGACTGCTGACGAAGCTAACGAGCGTGCTCTGCGCATGCTGGACAAAGCTAGCCGCAAGTAATAATCCTTCGGGGTTGTTATCGAGCCGACCCGATTTTTCGGGTCGGCTTTTTTATGCCTGAAGCTTTTCCCCGGGCAATAAAAAACCCGCCGACGCTGTACGCATCGACGGGCCTTTAACCTCGACTTACTGCTGCAAGTCGATCGGTGTACTCGAAACCATAGGGGCCGAGGTAGTCGGCGTGCCGATTTCCGTTGGCAGGCCATCTTCGGCCGCGACCACGTCACGCACCACATCCCAGTTCACGCGCAGATTGCTGGTGACGTCTTCACGCTTGAGCATCGCGTTGATCACCGCAGTGTGCTTATCGACCACCGACGGGTTGCCCTTATCGTCGATCGGCGTGTGCGCTTCCAGATAAACCTTGCCGCCACTGCTGCCGAACTTGTAGGCATCGTTGAGGATACGCACCGACGTGCCGACCGGCACCATGCTGGCCATTTCCAGCACGTTGTTGTTGAACATGCGGAAGCAGCCATGGCTGGTGCGCATGCCGATACCGAACTTCTTGTTCGAACCGTGGATCAGGTAGCCCGGCGTGCCCAGAGTGAACTTGAACGGGCCCAATGGGTTGTCAGGGCCGGCCGGCACGACGTTTGGCAGCGGATCACCATCCGCGGCGTGTTCAGCCTTGATCGACGCAGGAGGCGTCCATGTCGGGTTTGGCGTCTTGGCAATGATCGAAGTATGCGCGATCGGCGAACCCCAACCCTCACGACCGATACCCAGCGGGAACGTGTACACCACGTTGCGGCCTTTCGGGAAATAGTAGAGGCGGTATTCGGCCAGGTTGATGACGATACCTTCGCGCGGGCCCGGCGGCAGAATGAAACGGGTCGGCAAGACGATTTCGGTGCCGGCACCCGGCAACCAGGCATCGACGCCAGGGTTGGCCGCGACCATCTCCGAGTAGCCCAGATCGTACTTCGTGCCCAGGTCGGCGAAGGTGTCTTCGTACTTGGCTTTGATCACCTGCACCTGGCCGATGATGTCTTCACCGGGTGGTGGCAGGGGAAACTCCAATGCAGCAACGGGACCGGCCACACACAGGGCGGCAAGTGACAGGCAGCGGGTGACGGCAGGAAAGCGCGGCAACATCCGGAAAATCCTTCGCATGATCAACAAGGGTATAAGGGCGCGATTGTACACCGCACTTTGAATATTCGGGGAGACGCGCCGATAGGCAGACAAAAGTCTTCATACAGGAGCTGACGCAGGCTGCGATGTTCTGCCCCTAGAGCTCGAAACGCAGCTCCGGCCAGATCGGCGAGGTGCCGCGCTTCTGCGATTCAAGAATCGCCCGGCACAGCGAACACAGGCGCTGATCCTGAAACACCCGGCGATCAACGCTCGACCAGCGCGGTTGCGCCGGGAGCAGACTGCCGCACAGGGTGCGATCGGCCGAGCCACCGAGTTCGAGCTGACGCGTCACCAGATGCACCCGCACTTCCTGGCAGGCGAACAGATCCAGCTGTTCGTCAGGCTCGATCAGTTGGTAGGCAAACAGGGACCAGGCAGGACGCGGCATCGGGGGCTCCAAATAAGGGGGCGCCACATTAGCCGAAAGCCTGCCACTAGAAAAGCCTCATAACAGCGGTTTTAGCGTCGGCCAGACATTTTCCAGCAACTTGCCCTGAGCCCCGGCCGCCGGGTGCAGACCATCAGCCTGCATCAGGTCCGGATGACCACCGACGCCGTCGAGGAAAAACGGCACCAGCGGGATCTTTTTATCGTCGGCAAGTTTGCCGTAGACCTCCGCGAAGGCGTCGGTGTAGCGCTTGCCGTAATTGGGCGGCAGTTGCATGCCGAGCAACAACACCTTGGCCCCGCTCTGACGCGAGCTGTCGATCATCGAGGCAAGATTTTGTTGCAATTGAGTTGGCGGCATTCCGCGTAAGCCGTCGTTGCCGCCCAGTTCGAGGATCACCAGCTCAGGTTTATGCTCTGCAAGCAGCGCCGGCAGCCGTGCCTGGCCTCCGGCACTGGTGTCGCCACTGATCGAGGCATTGACCACTTTGTCGTCGAAACCCTCTTCTTTGAGCCGTTGTTCGAGCAACGACACCCACCCCAAGCGGGTATCCAGGCCGAAACCGGCGCTGATACTATCGCCAACGATCAGGACAGTACCCGCCGCTGCGTTCTGGGCCATGCACATCAAGGCCAGGCCAGCACTCAAAAACCACACACGCATCGGATTCTCCATGGGCGCAAGCATTCTCACCGCGAAGAACCTCAGCAAAGTGGTTCCCAGCGCGGAAGGTGAACTGACTATCCTGCACGAACTCAGCCTGGAACTGAACAAGGGCGACAGCCTGGCCATCGTCGGCGCGTCCGGTTCCGGCAAATCCACCCTCCTCGGCCTGCTCGCCGGTCTCGATTTGCCGAGCAGTGGCGAAGTCATTCTCGCCGGCCAGGGCCTGAGTAATCTTGATGAAGACCAGCGTGCACGCATTCGTGCCGAGCATGTCGGTTTCGTCTTTCAGTCCTTTCAGTTGCTCGACAGCCTCAACGCCCTGGAGAACGTCATGCTGCCGCTGGAACTCGACGGCCGCAAAGATGCCCGTGAACGTGCGACCGAATTGCTTCAGCGCGTCGGTCTCGGCCAGCGCCTGACCCACTCGCCGCGCCAGCTCTCCGGTGGCGAGCAGCAACGTGTGGCCATTGCCCGCGCCTTCGCTGCCGAGCCTGACGTGCTGTTTGCCGACGAACCGACCGGCAACCTCGACAGCCACACCGGCGAGCGCATCAGCGATTTGCTCTTCGAACTGAACAAGGAACGCGGCACCACCCTGGTGCTGGTGACCCACGACGAACGCCTGGCCCATCGCTGCCGGCGCCTCATCCGTCTTGAAGCCGGGCTGTTGGTCGCCCCCCTGGAGCCTTGATGGCACGTTTGCCGCTGTTGCGTCTGTTCAGTCTCGCGCTACGCCAACTGATGCGCGATGCCCGCGCCGGGGAACTGCGCGTGTTGTTCTTTGCGCTGGTCGTGGCGGTGGCGGCAAGCACCGCCATCGGTTACTTCGGCGCCCGCCTGAACGGCGCCATGATGCTGCGCGCGACCGAATTTCTCGGCGCCGATCTGGTGCTTGAGGGCAGCTCGCCGGCTCGCGAGGAACAGATCCGCAGTGGCACCGAGTTGCTTCTGAAGCATGCGCAAGTGGTGGAGTTTTCCAGCGTCATCGCCACCGACAACGGCATCCAGCTGTCGAGCATCAAAGCCGTCGACCGTGCCTATCCGTTGCGCGGCGAACTGAAGAGCGCGCCAGCCCCGTTCGCCACCGAAGAATCCGGCGGCGAACCGCTACCCGGTGAAGCCTGGGTCGAGGCACGCTTGCTGACGGCGCTGGATCTGAAGATCGGCGACAGCATCGATGTCGGCATGAAGACATTGAAAATGACCCGCGTGCTGACGTATGAACCGGATCGCGCCGGCAACTTCTACAGCCTCACACCGAGGGTCATGATCAACCTCGACGACCTCGCCGCCACCGGCGTCGTACAACCCGGCAGCCGCGTGAGTTATCGCGAACTGTGGCGCGGTGAACCGCAGGCGCTGGAAACCTATCGACAACTGATCAAACCCGGGCTCGCCGCCAACCAGCGGATTCAGGACGCCCGCGATGGCAACCGACAGATTGGCGGTGCATTGGGTAAGGCCGAACGCTACCTGAACATGGCCAGTCTGGTCGCCGTATTGTTGGCCGGTGTCGCGGTGGCGTTGTCGGCCAATCGTTTCGCCAGTCGCCGCTTCGACGCCAGTGCCTTGCTGCGTTGCCTCGGTCTGTCGCGTCGGGAAACCATGGTGCTGTTCAGCTTGCAGCTGACCGTGCTGGGGCTGCTCGCCGCGCTCAGCGGGGCTTTGCTCGGCTGGCTGGCGCAGTTGGGGTTGTTCGCGCTGCTGTATGAATTGTTACCGAGCGATGTTCCACCGGGTGGCCTGTTTCCTGCCATCGCCGGGATCGGCACCGGACTGGTCGCATTGGCCGGTTTCGCCTTGCCGCCTCTGGCCGCATTGGGCCGCGTGCCGCCGCTGCGCGTGCTACGCCGGGACATGCTGCCGATACCGTCGAGCACCTGGATGGTTTATGGCGCAGCCTTGGGTGCGCTCGGTTTGATCATGTGGCGCCTGAGTCTCGATCTGCTGCTGACATTCGCCCTGCTCGGCGGTGGCGTGGTCGCCGCGTTGCTTTTGGGCGGCTTGTTGCTGTTGCTGCTGCAAAGCCTGCGGCGGATGCTCGCCCGTGCCTCGCTGCCATGGCGCTTGGGCCTGGGGCAACTGCTGCGCCACCCCTTGGCAGCGGCCGGTCAGTCGCTGGCGTTCGGCCTGATTCTGTTGTCGATGGCCTTGATCGCCCTGCTGCGCGGCGAACTGCTCGACACCTGGCAAAACCAGTTGCCGAAAAACGCGCCGAACTACTTCGCCCTGAATATTCTGCCGGCAGATAAACAGGCGTTCACCGATCACCTGATCAAGGTCTCCGCGCAAGCCGCACCTCTTTATCCGGTCGTACCCGGCCGATTGATCAGCATCAACGGCGAAGCCGTGCAGCAAATCGTCAGCAAGGATTCGGCGGGCGACCGTGCCGTGCAGCGCGACTTGAGCCTGACCTGGGCAGCGGATTTGCCGGCGGGCAACAAGCTCACTGCCGGTGAGTGGTGGAAAGATCAGCCAACCGACGATGTTCCCGGCGTATCGGTGGAAGGCAAAGTCGCTGAAAGCCTCAAGCTCAAACTCGGCGATCACATGGTGTTCAGTGTCGGCGGGGTCAACCGTGAAGCGAAAGTCACCAGCCTGCGCGAGATCAACTGGGATAACTTCCAGCCAAACTTCTTCATGATCTTCCAGCCCGGCACATTGAAGGATCTGCCGGCGACTTACCTGACCAGCTTCTATCTGGCGCCCGGTCATGATCAGCAGATCGTTGAACTGTCACGCACCTTCCCGGCGGTGACCATTCTTCAGGTCGAGGCGTTGCTGGAACAACTGCGCAGCATCCTCGCCCAAGTCACCTTGGCGGTCGAATATGTGTTGTTGTTTGTTTTGGCAGCGGGCATGGCCGTGCTGTTTTCCGGTTTGCAGGCGACGCTGGATGAACGGATTCGCCAAGGTGCGCTGCTGCGTGCATTGGGTGCGGAGCGGCAGTTGCTGATCAAGGCGCGGCGCATCGAATTCGGCCTGCTCGGTGCAGTGAGTGGTTTGCTCGCAGCCATCGGTTCGGAAGTGGTGAGTCTGGTGTTGTATCGCTACGCGTTCGATCTGCCGTGGCATCCGCATCCGTGGTTGTTGGTGCTGCCATTGATTGGCGCGGCGTTGATTGGTGGTGCCGGCGTATTCGGCACGCGTCGGGCACTCAACGCAAGCCCACTGACAGTGTTGCGCGAGGGTTGATAGACTCAAGCGGTCTTAATCACAAGAAGTTGCCATGAGCCGTTATCGCCCTCCCCGCACCGCCGGCACCGCGCTGATCACTCCCGAAGGTGAAGCGCGGATGCGCGCCGAATTCCATGAGCTGTGGCATGTGCGCCGCCCGCAGGTGACGCAATCAGTCAGTGAGGCGGCGGCGCAGGGCGATCGCTCGGAAAACGCCGAGTACACCTATGGCAAGAAAATGCTGCGCGAGATCGACAGTCGCGTGCGCTTTCTGACCAAACGTCTCGAAGCTCTGAAAGTCGTCAGCGAAAAACCCAGCGACCCGAACAAGGTCTACTTCGGCGCCTGGGTGACCATCGAGGACGAAGACGGCAAGCAATCGCGCTACCGCATCGTCGGCCCGGATGAACTGGATCTGAAACTGGGTCTGATCAGCATCGACTCGCCCCTGGCCCGCGCGTTGATCGGCAAGGCGCTGGACGCAGAAGTCAGGGTGCAGACACCCACCGGTGAGCAGTTCGTTTACATCGTCGCCATCGACTATCCGTAAAGCCTGTCAGCGGCGGGTGATCAGCCCCTGACGTGCAACGCGGGTCAGTTGCTTGATCATCTCCGGCGCATCTTCGGCAGTCGGTGCCTGAATCACCGCCAGATCGAAACTGTCACTGGCAAAACGTGCCAGCGACTCGCCGTCTTCGACAAACTGGATCAGAAACGCGGCAGGGCCGCCGCTGCGACGTGGCCAACCATCGAGATAACGCAACAGCGTCGGCTGATGTTTGCCGCCAAGGAGGATTTTCGGGTTGCGTTGAGTGATATGCGCAGTGATCGGCGCTGGACGTGCTGGAGGGTGTAGTGCATTCATCGTGTCGTGTCTCTGCCTCAAAAGTCTGCATGGCAGGTGAGAGGCAACACCGAACCAGCGCTTTAGCGGTATTTCGAAGCCTCGTTTCGGCTTCTGACGGCAACTGTTGAAGTCACCTGGCGCCCCGCAAGTAGCTGTTTAAATCGGCGCATGGGCAACATCCTAGAGAACGTGACCGATCAGTGTCAAGAATCAGCTGCAACAAAAAAGGCCCGCACAATGCGGGCCTATTGCCTGAGCCAGAGCCTTCAACCGGCGATGGCGCGATCCACCGAGAGCTTGCCGGCGCCTTCGATCAGGACGGCAAGGCTGCCACCGAGCAGCGCCAGAGCGAACTCGTAACCGTTGTTGGCCATAAACAGACCGTTACTGATGTGTACGGTGAAGATAGCTACCAGCGACAGGAAGGTCAGACCCAATGCCGCCGGGCGCACCAGCAGGCCGATGATCAACGCCAGGCCAGCGAAGAATTCAGTTCCGCCCGCCAGCGTCGCCATCAGGTAGCCTGGGTGCAGACCGATGCTGTCCATGTATTGCGCGGTGCCAGCCAGACCATAACCACCGAACAGACCGAAAAGTTTTTGCGAACCGTGGGCCGCGAAGATCACGCCGACGGCGATGCGCAGGAGGGTCAGACCGTAGCCAGCGCGGGTGAACAGTACTTTGTTGATCAGAGAGCTCATGGGGCATTCCTTGTTTTTGCGAGAAGTTGTGTGTGTTGGTTGGCCGCTATATTAATCAGTAAATTTCATGTTAAAAGCGCAAATATTCCGCCATAACAATCAGTTTATTAGATCATTTCCGTGAGACGACTTTTTGCACCCCGGGCTCCAACGACTCCCGCTCCCGGTCGAACGCCAAGTAATACTTGTTCACGCTATTAACATAGCTGACCGGCCCCATTCCTACCTGCTCCATGGCGATGCGCTCGACCTGGAAGAACCACTGATTGGGATTCAGCCCCCGCCGTCGGGCTTCAGCGCGCATGCCCTGCACGCGTTCGGGGCCGATGTTGTAGGCCGCCAACGTGAACGCCATGCGTTCACGTTCATTGAGCTTGGGGCTGTTGAAGAACTTGCGGCGGATCATGGCCAGGTACTTGGCCCCGGCCTGCACATTCGAATCGAGATTCTGAATGTTATTCACGCCGACACGCTGAGCAGCGGACGGGGTGATCTGCATCAGCCCGGTCGGACCACTGCCGCTGCGGGCATTGGGTTGCAGGCTTGATTCCTTGAACGCCAGTGCGGCCAGATTCAACCAGTCCATGTTCTGCGCGTCGGCATGCTTCTGCAGGGTCGGGCGCAGCTTTTCCAGGCGCTGGCGATCAGCCTTGGCCAAGGGATAGTGGACTTGATAGAGACGCCGATAGATGCGCAGAAACGCGGCGTCTTCATTGGATGGCTTCTTGTAACCGCCGAGAAAGCGGTCGATGCTTGCGCGCAACATCGAGGCGTCGCGGCGTACGAACCAGTACTCCTCGCCCGGCTCGCTGATCATCAGTTGCCGGTCAAAACGCAGCTTCGGCAAGATCTTGCCCCAGCGCTCGGCAATGGGTTGCTCGACGATGGTCAGGTGGAAAATCCCGCCCTGCACCATCTCCAGCACATCTTCGACCGCCAGGGTCGGATCGACCCATTCGATCTTGATCGGCGCCAGTTTGTGCAACGCCAGTTTCTGATTGAGCTGACTGACCGCCTCCCCCGCCGCACTGCCAGTGGGCAACGCCAGGGTTTTGCCGGACAGCTGCTCGACCTTGGTGTAGCGCCGCTCGCCCTTGATCCCGACCAGCACCAGCGGCACATTGCTGGCGATCGGTTCGCTACTGGCCACGGCGTAGCCCGATTGCAGATCGAGCAGTTCGCCCGGCGCGACCAGATCACCCTCGCCACGCTGCAAAGCGCCGAGCAATTGATCCTTGGCTTTGGGAATGATCTTGAGGGTGATTTCCTGGCCGTCGCGGGCGTAGCCATTGAGGTATTGCTCGAAGGCGCGCAGACGATGGTATTCGACGCCAATGGCCTGGCCCTGCACTTCGCCGGAGCTGTTGCGGCTCTGGTTGACCAGCACGCGCAACACGCGGCTGCTGCGAATCTCGGATAAATCCCGCACTTTGGCGGCTGGCACGGCTTGCAGCGGCCCGGGCAGGCGCGCGACCGCCGTCATCGGCAATAGCAGCGAGCCACACAACAGGAGCAAAACCGAGGGACGAACCATCCACTCTCCGAAAAGAATACGGGGCGATTTCATCGTTAAAAGATCGAAATCACCGACGAAAACAGAGCGCCATGAGCGCTGGCAACGTGCGAGAGACTGGCACAGTAATGGCACTTCTACCAAACCGGTCTGCGTCGCGGCATCAACAGACAGCTATAAGTCGTTGTAGTTCTTGGCTTTTCTTATGAATCTACAGCTCTGGTATGCTTTCCGGCCTTCGGCCCGAGGTAGCAACCATGCAACTCATCGATATCGGCGTCAACCTGACCAACCCCAGTTTCGCCGACAAACACCAGGCCGTGCTTGATCGCGCCTATGCCGCCGGGGTCTGCCAACTGGTGCTGACCGGCACCAGCGTCGAGGGCAGCGAGCAAGCCCTGGAGCTGTGCCAGCAACTCGATGAAAGCGGCCAGCGACTGTTCGCCACTGCCGGCATCCACCCGCATTCGGCCCGTGACTGGAACGCCGACAGCGCGCGCCGCCTGCGCAGTTTGCTGAAGGAATCCAATGTGGTCGCGGTGGGTGAATGCGGGCTGGATTTCAACCGGGATTTCTCGCCGCGCCCACAGCAGGAAAAAGTCCTCGAAGAACATCTGGCGCTGGCCGTTGAACTGCAACTGCCGGTGTTTCTGCACGAGCGTGACGCGAGCCAGCGCCTGCTGGAAATCCTCAAGGACTTCCGCGATCAACTGCCCGCCGCTGTGGTGCACTGCTTCACCGGCGAGCAAAAAGCCCTGTTCAGCTACCTCGATCTGGATCTGCACATTGGTATCACCGGCTGGATCTGCGACGAGCGCCGGGGCACGCATTTGCATCCACTGGTGAAAGAGATCAAGCGTGGGCGCTTGATGCTGGAAAGCGATGCGCCGTACCTGCTGCCGCGCACGCTCCGACCAAAACCGAAAAACGGCCGCAATGAGCCGGCATATCTGACTGAAGTGCTGCGTGAAGTGGCGTTGCATCGCGGCGAAACCGAGGAAGATCTGGCGGCGCACACCACCGCGTGTGCCCGAACGTTCTACAACCTCCCGGCATTGGCGTAAGCCGCAAAAGATCGCAGCCTTCGGCAGCTCCTACAGGGTGTACGCCCATCCGAATGTAGGAGCTGCCGAAGGCTGCGATCTTTTGATCTCTTGACCCACATCAAATAGAGTCTTCTGCATAGCGGCACAATGCTGGCACCTTGCCAAAACTGTTTCCGCTATCAGAGAAGACCTCCATGGGTGCCTGGCTTAGCAATATCTCGCTGAAATACAAATTCTGGGCGGTCAATGCGGTCGCCTTCGTCACCACCCTGCTGCTGGTGCTGTACGCCGTGCAGCTCGAACAACAGGCGCGCAGTCACGCGTCGCAGGTTTCCGCACAGGCCCAGGCGCAATTGCTCAAGGCCTGGCCGGCCGGGCAGCCGCTGCCGAAGGCGGATCACGTGCTGACCTTCAAACGCGGTGAAGCTCCGCGCCTGAACGATCAACCCTTGCTGGAAATCACGGAAAGCAACGGCTGGAACGACATCAATCACATGCCGCTGTTCGGCGATAACCCGCTGATGGGCGCCGAAGTGTTCGGTCGCGCCGATGGCCAGCAGGTTGCGGTGATTGCCTACGGCCCGAGTCTGAGTCAGGTGTTCAGCGAGCGTTTCGCCAATTATGCGGTGGCGGTGTTTATCCTGATGTTCGCCATGCTGTGCGCCTCGCAACTGTTGATCCGCTTCTTGCTCAGCCAGCTCAATACGCTGAAAGACGTGATGCTCCACGTCGAGAAAAGCGGCGATCTCTCGGCCCGAGTGCCGCTGGTCGGCAAAGACGAAGTCGGGCAGATGGCCAATGCGTTCAACGCGATGCAGGCCGGTTATCAACGTGTCGTCACCACAGTGGCTAACACGGCGCGGCAACTGGATGTCGGCGCAGCGCGGCTGGCATCGAGCATGAACGAAGTGCGCCACGGCATGCTCGGCCAGCAGAGCGAAACCGATCAGGCCGCCACCGCGATCAACGAGATGACCGCCACGGTTTATCACATTGCCCAACATGCCGGCGCCACTCGCGATTTGTCGCAGACCGCCGATGGTCTCGCCGGCAGCGGTCAGCAAGTGGTCGCGCGGGTGCAGCATTCGATTGCCGGGTTATCCAGCGGTGTGCAGCAGACCGCCGAGATGATTCAACGGCTGGCCGAGGACAGCCAGAAGATCAACGGCGTGGTCAGCGTGATTCACAGCATTGCCGAGCAGACCAACCTGTTGGCACTGAACGCTGCCATCGAAGCCGCCCGCGCCGGTGAGATGGGCCGAGGTTTTGCGGTGGTGGCCGATGAGGTGCGTAACCTGGCCAAACGCGTGCAGACCTCGACCGACGAGATCACCACGATGGTCTCGGCCTTGCAGGCTGGGACCCGCGATGCGGTGGATTTCATGCAGGAGAGTTCGTACAAGGCTGACGACTGCGTGCAGCAAGCACAGGAGGCTGGCGAGGCGCTGGCGGAAATCACCGGTGCCGTGGCGCAGATGCGTGAAAGCAATACGCAGATTGCCGTGGCGGCGGAGCAGCAAAGCCAGGTTGCCGAGGAAATGAACCGGGCGGTGGTGAGTATTCGCGATGTGACCGAGAACACTGTGCAGCAGACGGTGGATTCGGCCACAACCAGTAATGAGTTGGCGACGCTGGCTGGGGAGCTCAACAAAGCAATTGGGCAGTTGAAACTCTGAAGATCAAAAGATCGCAGCCTTCGGCAGCTCCTACAGATGTACGCATTTCAATGTAGGAGCTGCCGAAGGCTACGATCTTTTTTGTCCATCATCCCTATGATGCCAATAGCCAACCTTGATTCGCCGCCCTCTGCGCCCGGGCCTATTCTTCAACCATGAGTTCAACATGGATCGAGGAGTAGCAAACATGGGCAAACGTCACCCCAACCTTCCCGCGTGGCAATGGCGCGCGTACCCGGGCAATCATCAGCACCCGACCAATCTGGTGCTGCACCTGATTGCCGTGCCGTTGTTCATCGTCGCGTTTCTGCTGATCGTCTCCGGGCTGTTCAGCCTGAGTCTGGCCAGCGTCGCCATCGGCGTGATCGGCATCATCGCGGCGCTGGGTTTGCAGCGCCACGGCCACAGCCTGGAGGCGCAAGCCTCCGAGCCGTTCAGTGATCGTAAAGACGCGGTGTCGCGTTTGCTGGTCGAGCAGTTCCTGACCTTTCCGCGCTTCTTGCTCGGTGGCGGCTGGTGGCGCGCCTGGCGTGAGCGCCACCGTCGGCATTGAGTCAGGCGAAGATCGTGACGGTCTGGCGACTCATCGCAATCAACTCGCCTTTTGCGCTCCACAGCTTGGCGGCCACATGGCCGTAACCGTCGGCGGCGTATTCGATATCGGCGAGGTACTGGCACCAGTCCAGCGTGCTCAAATCGTGTAGCGGCTGCACGAATTCGATGGTCCAGGTCAACGTGCTGCCGGGGGCAGGCTTCTTCAGATACGGCAACAGCGCGGGTGGCCAAGCATCCACCAAGGCCAGCAGATGCGTCTCGTTGACCGGTTCTTCTTTGACATCTCCGCGTAACCGCACCCAGCCGCCCATCAGCCGCGATTGCGTGCCGGTGAACGGCATCCCACCGACACTCCAGCGCATTGCCAGATGACGCATGAACTCCGGGGTCACGCCTTTGATATAGGGTAATTCCTGGCATTCGTCCCAGTGCTTCATTGATGGCGCCGGATACGCTTCGACTGCCACCTCGGAGGGCCGCGAAGCACCGAAGCTGCCCTGAACGATCGTCACCACCTGACCATTCTGCATCGCCCGACCCATGACCTGACTGACGGCTTTGCCTTCGCGCAGCACATCCACTTCGAAACTCACCGGCACTTCGGGCTCGACAGGGCCGACAAAAGTGATCGCCAGCGAACGCACCGGGCGATCTGCCGGTACTTTCGCGCGCATGGCTTCGTATTGCAGCGCGGCCACCAGACCACCGAAACTGGCACGGCCCTGGCCCCATTCGGCAGGGATCGTCAGTTCCGGTTGGCGGCGGACCGCCTCGAGCAGATCGCTAAAGCGCATGACAACCTCAGAAAACAAGAAAGGGATGCGGGGATCTTAAACAGACCTGCAGAGCCCCGCAGCGTCTATTCCGGTCAAATGGGCTGACAGAAAGGCCTTAACGTATTTCAAATTTAGTCACAAAAACCCGTAGGAGCGCCGAAGGCTGCGATCTTTTGATTTTGATTTTTAACAACAAGATCAAAAGATCGCAGCCTTCGGCAGCTCCTACAGGGGATATCGCGGGGCTCAGGTTATTTGAAGCAGGCTGAACTGAGTTTTTCCAGCACGCGATCAGCCTTGGCTTCGGCGTTGATCATGGTGGCCTGCCAGGTCGCCACACAAGGTTGAAGATCGGCCTCCTGCTCGGCTCTCGCCAACCACTGCCAGCAATCGTGCCAGTCACCCAACGCGCCTTGGGCAGACTTGAGACGCGCCAGCGCCGCCTCAGGCAGGCGATCCAGTTCGGGATAGGCTTCGATGCCGTAGCGCACGCGTTTGATCAGCAAGCGCAGGCGATGGCGGTCGTGGGCCGGGTCGTGCAGCGCCTCGTCGAGTTTCTGCCATTGCTTGCCCAAGCGTTTTTCGATGCGTTTATCCAAACCTTTGAGCAAGCCCTGACGCTGGGAAGCGCGCAGGAATCGCGGGAACGCGTCGAGAATCATCAGCAGCGAGGCCACTTCGGTACTCGCCGCCAGCGCCGGATAGGCCTCGGCCATTTGCGCCATGCGCCGTTGCGCAGCTGCCGGTTGATCATGCGCGTGCAGGTACGCCGCCAACACCTCGCGATCACGCCACGGGGTGGTCAATTGGCCGACGGCCGAGGCGGCATCTTCCAGTTGTTCGACCCCGGGCAAACCACGCAAGGGCCGCAACAGGCTGCGCAAACGCCGCACCGTGGTGCGCAGATCATGCAACGCCTCGGGGTCGGTGCGAGCCGTCAATCGCGCCTGACGGGCCAGCAGCCGCACCTCCAGGCTCAGGACATGAGCCACCAACCGGTCAATCATAGGTTTACTCCGTAAACAGTTAGAAGCTGCAAGCTGCAGGCTGCAAGTTGTGTGATCGCCTACTACTTGTAGCTTGTAGCTGAAATCTTGCCGCTGCTTTTATCGTCCGGCGCGGGATTCGCGAATATAGAAGCGCGCTTTCTCGGCTTTCTTGCTGCAGCCTTCGAACCCTTCGAACTGCTGCTGGGTCTTGGCGGCGGTCAGCAGCGACAACGCTTTGGAGTAGCTAACGGTGCCGGCAAAGCCTTCGGCCTTGGCCAGATCCAGCTCATGCCAGGCCGCGTCGAGCTGGCTGCCGCAGCTGTCGCGGTAAGCGGTTTTACCGGCGCAACCGGCCAATGCCAAAGCCATCAACGGCACACAGATCCAGGCTTTCATCACTCACACCTCAAATAGGTCAACAGTCGTGCAGGTAAGACGGTAAGGCTGCGAAAAAGTGCCTTGCCGGCGGGTGAAACCGCGCAACTGAGAAGGATAGCGCTGAAGGGCCATGCAGTAGCGAAAAAACGACGTCACTGGCGCACTCAACGACTTCGGCGATTGAGCCTGCCCGGCGATGGGTGCATTGTGGAACCTTGTCGGGAGGACGCTGGATGAAAAAACGTGTTGCGCTGGTGCTGGGTTCCGGTGGCGCCCGGGGCTATGCCCATATCGGGGTCATTGAAGAGATCGAGAAACGCGGTTACGAAATCGCCTGTATTGCTGGCTGTTCGATGGGCGCCGTGGTTGGCGGGATCTATGCCGCCGGCAAACTCGACGTTTACAAGAACTGGATCGAAAGCCTCGATTACCTCGATGTCTTGCGCCTGGTCGACGTGAGTTTTCGTCTCGGCGCGATTCGCGGCGAAAAGGTCTTCGGGCAGATCCGCAAGATCGTCGGCGAGGTCAACATCGAAGACTTGCGTATCCCCTACACCGCCGTCGCCGCCGACCTCACCAATCAACAGGAGATCTGGTTTCAGGAAGGCTGCCTGCATCAGGCCATGCGCGCCTCGGCGGCGATTCCCAGCCTGTTCACTCCGGTGATGCAGGGCAATCGCATGCTGGTCGACGGCGGCATTCTCAACCCGTTGCCAATCGTGCCGGTGGTGTCGAGTCACTGCGATCTGATCATTGCGGTCAACCTCAACTCGACCAACCAGCGTCACTACAAATTGCCGGTGATCCAGCGCCCCGCCGCGTTCCGCTCACGCTTCGACAACCTGATCCGATCGCTGGGGTCGAAGATGCCGTTCCGCCGTACACAGGCCGAGCAATTATTGCGTCTCGAACAGGAGGCGCTGCGCGCCGAAGCGGCGGACATCAATCCCTGGCTGGAAGGCGTCGAGCCGGAGAGCCAGCAACCGGCCGCCGCACCAGAGCGTGAAGGCGCGCCGAAATCGGCGACCGGGTCATTCATCATCGATAACGTCGGGCCGGCCTCGTTGCTGGATTTGATCAACCAGAGTTTCGAGGTGATGCAGACCTCGTTGGCGCAGTACAAGATTGCCGGGTATCCGCCGGACATCCTGATCAACGTGCCGAAGCGCGTGTGCCGGTTTTTCGAGTTTTACAAGGCGCCGGAGTTGATCGCGTTGGGACGGGAGATTGCGCGGGATACGCTGGATCGGTACGACAGTGAGCAGCAGCAATAAAGATCAAAAGATCGCAGCCTTCGGCAGCTCCTACAGGGGAACGCATTCCAATGTAGGAGCTGCCGAAGGCTGCGATCTTTTAGCTATCCCGCAGATTCCAACAGCCGATAACCAACCCCGGCTTCAGTCACGATAAACCGCGGCCGCGTCGGATCGTCCGCCAGTTTCTGGCGCAAATGCCCCACCACAATCCGCAGATAATGGCTGTCCTCGGTATGGGTCGGCCCCCAGATATCCTTGAGCAGTTGCTGCTGGGTAATCACCCGCCCCGGATGCCGCGCGAGTTGCGCCAGCACCGCGTATTCCTTGCGGGTCAGCGCCACTTCGACACCGTCGAGCAACACTCGCCGATAGGCCAGATCCACCGTCAGCGGGCCGAAGCTCAGCGCCGCCTGCTGCGCCTCCCCTGCCGGAGCCTGACGCAACAAGGCGCGGACTCGGGCGAGAAACTCCTGAATGCCGAACGGCTTGGTCACGTAGTCATTGGCGCCGCCATCCAGCGCCTGGACTTTCTGCCCTTCGCTGGCGCGCACCGACAACACCAGCACCGGCGCCGTGGCCCACTCGCGAAACTCGCGCAGCACTTGCTGACCATCCATGTCCGGCAAGCCGAGGTCGAGCACCAGCAAGTCCGGTTTGTTCAGCGCCGCTTGCGCCAGCCCTTCGGCACCGTTACCGGCCTCAAGCACTTTATAGCCCTGTGAGGTAAGGCTGATGCGCAGGAATTTGCGGATCTGCGGTTCGTCGTCGATGACCAAAATGGTCGCGGTCTGGCTCATGAATTCACATCAACACAAAAGAATGGCAAGAGAGTAGCGCAGTCCGCATCAGGCTTCATGGTCCAGCCCCGGTTGCGTCTGCAACGGCAAGTGCAAGGTGATGCAGGTGCCGCGTCCGTCGATGCCGTCAGCGACGCTGATACGCCCACCGTGCGCACCGACCATGCCCTGACAGATTGCCAGGCCGAGGCCGGTGCCCTGGCCGCCACGATCACCCCGGGCAGCGGTGTAGAACATGTCGAAAATCTTCGCCCGTTCCTCCTCGGGAATCCCCGGCCCCTCGTCGCTGACCGAGAAGAAAATCTCCTGGTCATTCGCGCCCGCACTCAGTTGCAAACGACCGTGCGCGGGTGAGAAACGTGCGGCGTTTTCCAATACATTGACCAGTGCTTGCTCGATCAGCGCCGCATGCACGAACAACAGCGGCAACTCGGCCGGCACATCGGTGCTGACCTGCAATGGCGCCAGCACCGCGCGCAGACGATTGAGCGAACTGCCGACGATATCGGCGGGCGACACCCAATCTCGCGCCAGTTTCAGCGCGCCGTGGCCGAGGCGGGTCATGTCGAGCAGATTCTGGATGTAGCGATCCAGGCGTTCGGCTTCATCGCGAGTGCCTTCGAGCAGTTCACGCCGATCCTCCAGCGGGATCGCTTCGCCGAGGGCCAACAGGCTATCGATGCTGCCGCGCATGGCGGTCAGCGGCGTGCGCAAATCGTGGGACACGGAGGCCAGCAAGGCACTGCGCAGTTGTTCGGTTTCACCGTGCAGGCGCGCGGCTTCCAGGTCATCAGCCAACTGCGCGCGCGCCAGCGCTTGGGCGAGCGGCTGACTCAACGCGGTGAGCAAACGCCGACGTTGACCGCTCAAGGTCTGGCCTTCCTTGGCGCAAACACCGAGCAAGGCCAGCGGCCCGTCCTCGACCGAAAGCGGCCACCACCACCAGCGTCCGAACGGCAATGTGCCGGTGCCCATGCCTGCCGGTTGATCGTGTTGCCAGGCCCAATCGGCGGCGGCGCGTTCGGACTCGGTAAATTCCAGCGGGCCACCGGTCTCGACTTTCCAGCCGCCCTGGCCGTCGCGGTTGAGCAGGCACAACTGCAGATCGCTCCAGCCATTGAGGTGCTGCGCGGCGGCGCTGACCACCGCTTGGCGATCGGTTGCGGCGGTGAGTTTGCGCGACAGGTCGAGCAATTCGGTGGTCTCTTCCTGGGTGTCGCGCAAGGCCTGCAATTGCCGACGCTGACGCGCCGCGAGGTTGCCGGTGAGCGCCGCCATCAGCAGGAAAAACAACAGCGTCAGGACGTCTTCTTCGCGCTGGATGGCGAAGGAAAAATTCGGCGGGATGAACAGAAAGTCATAGGTCAGAAACGACAGCGCGGCACAGGCCAGCGCCGGGCCGAGACTGCTGCGCACCGCCACCAACAGCACCGCCGCAAGGAACACCAGCGAGATGTTCGGCAGCGGCAGCACGCTCGACACTGCCCACGCCAGGGCGGTGGCCAATACGGTGGCGACCAGCGCCAAGGCATAGTCGAACCACACCAGGGTCAGCGCGTTGCGCGGGCGCGGTTGATGCTGTTGCTGATCGCTGTCGAGGACGTTGATCTCCAGCCCGTGAGCCTGACGCAGCAGGCGCGCCGCGAGGCCACCGCCAAACAGACGCCGGCGTAGACGTGGCCGGGACTGCCCAACCAGCACCAGACTCGCACGGCGTTCGGCGGCATGCTGGATCAGGGTTTTCGCCACCTCACCGGCGCGCAGCAACACCACTTCACCGCCCAGGCGCTCGGCCAATTGCTGAGCGCTTTGCAGGCGCAGGCGCGATTGCTCATCGCGCACGCTGCCGTTATCGACATGCACCAGACTCCACGGCAAATGCCGGCGCTGGGCGACGCGGCTGGCATGGCGCACCAGGCGTTCGGCCTGCGCATCGCCATCGACGCCGACCAGCAGGCGTCCACGCACCGCCGGGGCCGCCTGACCAAGTTGGCGATAGCCTTGGGCGAGATCGTTATCGACCTGCGCGGCGGCGGTTTGCATCGCCAATTCACGCAACGCGGTGAGGTTGGTCTGGGTGAAAAACGCATCGATCGCCGCGCGGGCCTGCTCCGGCACGTAGACTTTGCCTTCGCGCAGACGCTCGAGCAATTCACGTGGCGGCAGGTCGATCAGCAGCAGTTCGTAGGCTTCTTGCAGGACCCAGTCCGGCAGGGTTTCGCGCACTTGCACACCGGTGATGCCGCGCACCTGATCATTGAGACTTTCCAGGTGCTGGACGTTGACCGTGGTGAACACGTCGATGCCGGCGGCGAGCAGTTCCTGAATGTCTTGCCAGCGTTTCGTGTGGCGACTGCCGGGGGCGTTGCTGTGGGCCAGCTCATCGACCAGCACCAGTTTCGGTTTGGCCGCGAGAATGCCGTCGAGGTCCATTTCTTCGAGCATCACGCCACGGTATTCCGAGCGCACCAACGGTTGCTGCGGCAAGCCGCCGAGCAGCGCTTCGGTTTCGGCGCGGCCATGGGTTTCGACGACGCCAGCGATGACTTTCACGCCTTGGCGCAATTGCGTGTGGGCGGCCTGGAGCATGGCGTAGGTCTTGCCGACTCCGGGAGCGGCGCCGAGGAAAACCTTGAGCCGGCCACGGCCGTCACGGGGCAGGTCTGCTAACAGCGCGTCGGCGCGGCCGGAGTCGCTCATGCTTGATGTTCTCTCTTGCTGATGGTTATGCGGTGTTCTTTCGGCCCTATTCGCGAGCAGGCTCGCTCCCACAAGGAGTATGCATTCCACTGTGGGAGCGAGCCTGCTCGCGAATGGCCGCGCCGCTGATTCAGAGTTTTTCCAGTGCCATATTCAGCTCAAGCACATTCACCACCGGCGGCCCCACCAGCGGCTGTTCGATATGCGCATCGAGCAGTTGCTGAAGAGTCGATACCGGCACATTTCGCGCTGCCGAGACACGCGCCAGTTGATAGGCAATTGCCGCCGGTGGCAAGTGTGGATCGAGGCCACTGCCGGAGGTGGTCAGCAAGGCCAATGGCACCGGGCCTTGCCCCGGAACCTGCAATTTATTGGCATCGTCGATCACGCGGGTTGCCAGTGCGGGATTGCTCGGGGCCAGGTTGCTCGCGCTGCTGGAAACCGTAGCAAACGCGCCGGCCGATGGCCGTGGATGGAACCACGCATCGCCGACAAAATCCTGGGCGATCAGCGACGAGCCGCGGACCTTGCCGTCGGCGTCGTGCACCAGGCTGCCGTTGGCTTGGGCGGGAAATGCGACTTGCGCGACACCGGTCACCACCAGTGGATAGGCGACGCCGGTGACCAGGGTCATCAGCACCAGCAGGCTCAGGGCCGGACGTATCATTGTGGACATTGCAAGATCCTCGAATTCGTTGGGCAAACTTTTGCGGGGTGTCAGGGAGAGCTTTTCCCCCTCACCCCAGCCCTCTCCCCCAAGGGGGCGAGGGGGAAAGGGAGCCGATCTTTGTGCAGTTCAAACCTGAGTTCGACTCGGGATTTCAGGTCGGTACAGCTTCCGTAAACACCTAGGTCAGTCCCCTCTCCTCCAAAGTCGCCAAGGGGATAGGGAGCCGATTTGTGTGCTTTTCAAAACCTGAGTTCGGCTCGGTATTTCAAGTCGATGGAGCTCTCGTAAACACCTCGGTCAGTCCCCTCTCCCTCTGGGAGAGGGTTAGGGTGAGGGGCTGTAATATCAGCCTCACACCAGATGCAGCGCCGTGAGCAGCATGTCGATCGCCTTGATCCCCACGAACGGCACCAGAATCCCGCCCAAGCCATAGATCAACAGGTTGCGCCGCAGCAACGCTGCCGCACTCGCCGCCTGCACGCGTACACCGCGCAGCGCCAGCGGAATCAGCACGACGATGATCAAGGCGTTGAACACAATCGCCGAGAGAATCGCGCTCTGCGGACTGGTCAGCTGCATGATGTTCAGCACGCCCAGTTGCGGATAAATCGAGGCGAACAGCGCCGGCAGAATCGCGAAGTATTTGGCGACGTCGTTGGCGATGGAAAACGTCGTCAGCGCACCACGGGTCACCAGCAATTCCTTGCCGATCTGCACCACGTCGAGCAGCTTGGTCGGGTCGCTGTCGAGGTCGACCATGTTCGCCGCTTCGCGGGCGGCCTGGGTGCCGTCGTTCATCGCCATGCCGACGTCAGCCTGGGCCAGCGCCGGAGCATCGTTGGCGCCGTCACCGCACATCGCGACCAGACGACCGTCATTCTGCTCATGACGAATGCGCGCGAGTTTTTTCTCCGGGGTGGCTTCGGCGAGGACGTCATCAACGCCTGCTTCAGCAGCGATCGCGGCAGCCGTCAGCGGGTTGTCGCCGGTGACCATCACCGTACGAATGCCCAGTTTGCGCAGTTCGGCGAAGCGCTCGCGGATGCCCGGCTTGACCACGTCCTTGAGGTGGATCGCGCCCAGCAATTTGCCGTCGGCACAGACCAGCAATGGCGTGCCGCCGCTCTGGGCGATCTTGTCGATTTCCCGCGACAGTGCCGGGGCCAGATCCGAGCGTTTTTGGCCGAGGAAACTCAGCAGCGAATCCACTGCACCTTTGCGGTAGACACGGCCCTGATAGTCGACGCCGGACAAACGGGTTTCAGCGCTGAACGGTACAGCGGTCAAGGTCTCCAGCGCCGGCTCAGGCTGCGGGTGCAGACCGCGCAGGTATTCGACGATGGATTTACCTTCAGCGGTTTCGTCAGCCAAAGAGGCAAACAACGCCCCTTCGGCCAGCTCGCGACCACTCACACCCGGCGCGGCATACACCGCGCTGCAACGACGGTTACCGAAAGTGATGGTGCCGGTCTTGTCCAGCAACAGCACATGCACGTCGCCCGCTGCTTCTACCGCACGGCCAGACTTGGCGATCACGTTCAGACGCACCAGACGATCCATCCCGGCAATACCGATGGCCGACAGCAGACCGCCAATGGTGGTCGGAATCAGCGTGACCAGCAGCGCCACCAGAAACACCAGCGGCAGGCTGCCATTGGCGAAGTGGGCGAACGGTTGCAGCGTCACGACCACCAGCAGAAAGATCAGGGTCAAACCGATCAGCAGGATATCGAGCGCCACTTCATTCGGGGTTTTCTGGCGCTTGGCGCCTTCAACCAACGCGATCATGCGGTCGAGGGTCGACTCACCGGGGTTGGCGGTGATCTTGACCAGCAACCAGTCGGACACCAGGCGTGTGTTACCGGTAACGGCGGAACGGTCGCCGCCGGATTCGCGGATCACCGGTGCAGACTCACCAGTGATCGCCGCTTCGTTGACCGCCGCGATGCCCTCGATGACTTCGCCGTCACCGGGGATCATCTCCCCGGCTTCGACGCGCACCACATCGCCTTTACGCAGGCTCGTAGCCGGGACCACCTGAAAACTGCCGTTGGCCTGTTTGCGTCGTGCGCTGAGGCCTTCGCTGCCAGCCTTGAGGCTGTCGGCGCGGGCCTTGCCGCGACCTTCGGCCAAGGCTTCGGCGAAGTTGGCAAACAGCACGGTGAACCACAGCCACAGGGCGATTTGCGCGGCGACGAAGGTCGGCACGTCGGCGTCGGGAATGAAGCACAGCACTGTGGTGAAAATCGCCGTCAGCTCAACCACCAGCATCACCGGCGAACGCTTCAGTTGCCGCGGGTCGAGCTTGACGAAGGCTTGCACCAGCGCCGGCCGCCACAGGGCCGAGATCGCGGTTTTCGCTTGTTCCGGCGCCTTGGCGGCAGCGGGTTTGATTGCGGGCATATTCATCATTGACTCCTTAGAAGCCCATGCTCAGATGTTCAGCGATAGGGCCCAACGCGAGGGTCGGCAGAAAGGTCAGGCCGCCCACCAGCAAAATGGTCACGGTCAGCAGGGTCACGAACAGCGGGCCATGAGTCGGAAAGCTGTTCTGGCCGATCGGTGCGGTTTTCTTCATCGCCAGACTGCCGGCCAAGGCCAGTACCGGAAGGATGTAACCGAAGCGACCGATCAACATGCCCAGGCCCAGCATCAGGTTATGGAAAGGCGTGTTGGCGCTCAGGCCACCGAACGCCGAGCCGTTGTTGGCACTCGCCGAGGTGTACGCGTAAAGCAACTGGCTGAAACCGTGCGGGCCAGGGTTGCTGATGGTCGCCGCAGCACTGGGAACCGCGGCGGCAATCGCACCGAGCACCAACACACCAACCGGCATGACCAGCAAGGTCACCACCAACAATTGCACTTCCCGCGCCTGCAGTTTCTTGCCGAGGTATTCCGGCGTACGGCCAATCATCAGACCGGCAAGGAACACCGCGATCAGCACGTTGAGCAACATGCCGTA
Organism: Pseudomonas sp. rhizo66; assembly: GCF_031931925.1. NCBI lineage: Bacteria > Pseudomonadati > Pseudomonadota > Gammaproteobacteria > Pseudomonadales > Pseudomonadaceae > Pseudomonas > Pseudomonas sp. rhizo66. The sequence continues at coordinate 60,015 of NZ_JAUJWZ010000015.1, read as the reverse complement.
GAGCCCGGCACCGACACCGCCGAAGATCACTTCGCCGACCATCATGTTGACCAGCGCGACCATGCCGCTGAGCGGATTGAGGCTGTCGTGCATGCCGTTGACCGAGCCGTTCGAGGCCGCTGTCGTCGTCACCGACCACAGCACCGTGGCGGTGGTGCCGAAGCGGGCTTCTTTACCTTCCAGCGGTGCAGTCTGTTCAACTGCCGCGTTGTTCAAGGTCGGGTTCGGTTGGTATTCAGCCCACAGCGAAGTCGCGCCGCCGATCAGGAACAGCGCGAGCATGCAGGCGATGATCGCGCGGCTCTGACGCAGGTCCTTGACGTAGTGGCCGAAGGTGAACACCAGCGCCACCGGGATCAGAATGATCGAGCCGACTTCGAACAGGTTGCTCCACGCGGTCGGGTTCTCGAACGGATGCGCCGAGTTGACGCCGAAAAAGCCACCGCCGTTGGTGCCCAGTTGCTTGATCGCAATCTGACTGGCGGCCGGGCCGAGCGGGATCACTTGATCGACGCCCTGCATGGTCACCGCGTTCACATACTGCGCGAAGGTTTGCGGCACGCCCTGCCAGACCAGATACAGCGCCAGCAACAGGCACAGCGGCAGCAATCCGTAGAGGGTGGCGCGGGTCATGTCGACCCAGAAGTTGCCGAGGGTTTTCGTCGATTTGCGGCCAATGCCACGGCACAGCGCAACCAGTACGGCCAGGCCGGTGGCAGCGCTGACGAAGTTCTGCACGGTGAGGCCGACCATCTGGCTCAGGTAGCTGAGGGTCGCTTCACCGCTGTAGGACTGCCAGTTGGTGTTGGTCATGAAACTGACCGCGGTGTTGAACGCTTGCGTCCATTCCTGGCCCGGCAGATTTTGCGGGTTCAGCGGCAAGTGATCCTGGAACAACAGAATCGCGAACAGCAGGAGGAAACCGGCGAGGTTGAACGCCAGCAGCGCCAGCGTGTACTTCTGCCAGCTCTGCTCGGCGTTAGGATCAACCCCGGCGACGCGATAACAGCCGCGCTCGACCGGCCCGAGAATCGGCGTCAGCCAGGTGCGCTGACCTTCCATCACCTTGTAGTAGAAGCGCCCAAGGAACGGCGCCGGCAGCAAGACCAGCGCAAAAAACGCGAGGATCAGCCAATAGTCATAACTGTGCATAGCCGCTCCTAGTTCCGATCCGCGCGCAACAGCGCAACCAACAGATAAATGAACAGCCCCACTGCCAACAGCAGTGACACCCCGTCCAGAACGCTCATGGAAGATCTCCGTGTTACGGCGTATTGCCGCGTGTGGAGGCATTGTCGGAAAGGAGGCTGTAAAGGAACGAGAGCGAGGGGTCTGGCTGGGCATAAAGAAAGCGTAAAGAGTGGGTTTATGCGGGCGTTACAGCAGTTTTTTGCGCCGTCAGGCCGGGCCTCTTCGCGAGCAGGCTCGCTCCCACAATTTGAAATGCATTCCCCTGTGGGAGCGAGCTTGCTCGCGAAGACGGCATAACGAGCAACATCGCACTCAACTGGCGCACAAAAAGCAGCTATCCCACCGCGAACATCCCCGATACGACAGCTTTCAACTCATTACGACTTGTTTCAGCGTACTGGCACGCCCACTGCAAACGCCCTCCCCCGAGCTTTCCAAACCGTTCAGGGAGCAAACGCATGAACACACAACTCAAACCCACGCTGGGCACCTTGCATCTGTGGGGTATCGCCGTCGGGCTGGTGATTTCCGGGGAATACTTCGGCTGGAGCTACGGCTGGGGCGTGGCCGGGACGCTGGGTTTCCTGGTGACCTCGTTCATGGTCGCGACCATGTACACCTGCTTCATTTTCAGTTTCACCGAACTCACCACGGCGATTCCCCATGCCGGCGGACCGTTTGCCTACAGCCGTCGCGCCTTTGGCGAAAAAGGTGGATTGATTGCAGGCTTGGCCACGCTGATCGAATTCGTCTTCGCCCCGCCGGCCATTGCCTTGGCGATTGGCGCGTACCTCAATGTGCAGTTTCCGGCGCTTGACCCGAAACACGCGGCGGTCGGTGCGTACATCGTGTTTATGGGGCTGAATATTCTTGGCGTGAAGCTGGCGGCGACGTTCGAGCTGATCGTCTGCGTGCTGGCGGTGGCTGAGTTGCTGGTGTTCATGGGCGTGGTCGCGCCGGCGTTCAGCTTCAGCAACTTCGCCCTCAACGGCTGGGCGGGGTCGGATGTGTTTGGTGCGCCGGCGATTGCCGGGATGTTCGCAGCCATTCCGTTTGCCATCTGGTTCTTCCTCGCCATCGAAGGCGCGGCGATGGCTGCCGAAGAAGCCAAGGATCCGAAACGGACGATTCCCAAGGCTTATATCAGCGGCATTCTGACCCTGGTGCTGTTGGCCATGGGCGTGATGTTCTTTGCCGGCGGTGTCGGCGACTGGCGCACCCTGGCCAACATCAACGACCCACTGCCACAGGCGATGAAAACCGTGGTGGGTGACAACTCCGGCTGGCTGCACATGCTGGTGTGGATCGGCCTGTTCGGTCTGGTCGCCAGTTTCCACGGCATCATCCTCGGCTACTCGCGGCAGTTCTTCGCCCTCGCCCGTGCCGGTTACCTGCCCGCCTCGCTGGCGAAACTCTCGCGCTTCCAGACGCCGCATCGCGCCATCATTGTCGGCGGCATCATCGGCATTGCCGCAATTTACAGCGATGGTCTGATCAACCTGGGTGGCATGACCCTGACCGCCGCGATGATTACCATGGCCGTGTTCGGCGCGATCGTGATGTACATCATGAGCATGCTCAGCCTGTTCAAACTGCGCAAATCGGAACCGAATCTGGAACGCACCTTTCGCGCGCCGTGCTATCCGTTGATTCCGCTGATTGCACTGGTGCTGGCGGTGGTGTGCCTGGTGGCGATGGCGTGGTTCAACGCGTTGATCGGCTTGATCTTCCTCGGCTTCATGGCGGTCGGTTTCGGCTACTTCCTGCTGACCGGGCAACTACGTGCCAACGCACCGGCCGATGCGATGCTCACAGGCCTGTAACGACCCGTCTCCTGTAGGAGCTGACGAGTGAAACGAGGCTGCGATCTTCGCTTTTCAAGATCAACAGATCGCAGCCTTCGGCAGCTCCTACAGGGATTTCGGGTGAACCGGGTACAAGCGGCCTAGAATGGAACCACTGCGAGTTCACTTCGCTCAAAAGTGGTATGCAGTGTTGTACGGCGAAATCCTCGCCCGTCGACCTGCCCTTAAGGAGAGCCGTTATGCCTTGGTATGCCTGGTTGATTCTGGTGGTTGCAATCGGCTCGATCGTTGGTGGGTTGATGATGTTGCGCGACACCGCCAACAAGGTCGATCTGACCGATGAAGAACGCAAGCGCGTTGCGCAACGCAATGCCGAAGCGGACGCCAAAGACGCCCAAGACCGTTGAACACAACCCCGCCTGACCCGCGGGGTTTGTGCTTTTTATAGCCATTGGACCTATCTGCACGCTTTTAAGAAGTAGAAGTACAGTCACCATCTAATTTTCCTTGGTTAAGATGGAGACATTGTTGCGGAGAGTTTCAAATGCGTTATTCGCAGGACCATAAAGCCCAGACTCATCAGCGCATCATCAAGGAGGCTTCGGCACGCTTTCGCAAGGACGGAATCGGCGCCACAGGCCTGCAACCCCTGATGAAAGCGCTGGGTCTGACCCATGGCGGTTTCTACTCGCATTTCAAGTCCAAGGACGAGTTGGTGGAGAAGGCGCTGCAAGAGGCCGGCCACCAGGTCGAAGGGTTATGTGCAGAGATTTTTGCCCAGGACAACCCGCTCGACGTGTTCATCGAGACGTACCTGTCCGAATGGCATCAAACGTCGCCCCATGAAGGCTGTCCGTTACTGACCATTTCTTCGGAGCTGGGCCTGCGCGGCCAACCAAGTCCCACCAGTGATGTGGTCCTCAATGCTCGGCTGGAGCAGATCGAGAACAGCCTCGAAGGCGAGAACAGCGCTGATCGCGCCATCGTCATCATGTCGACACTGGTCGGCGCGCTGCTGCTGTCACGCAGCGTCGCGGATGCCGAGTTTGCACAACGCATCCTCGATGTCACCCGCGACCACCTCAAGAAACGCGACTAAACCTGCCAGCGCTTGAACAGCACGCTGGCATTCACCCCGCCAAACCCGAAACCGTTGGACAGTGCATATTCGATCGACATTGGCCGCGCCTGGCCATGAACAATGTCCACGCCTGCGCTCGCCGGATCGGGGTTGTCGAAATTAAGCGTCGGCGGGACTACCTGATCACGAATAGCCAACAGCGTGAAAATGGCTTCAAGCCCGCCGGCGGCGCCGAGCAAATGACCGGTGGCCGACTTGGTCGAGGTCACAGCGATTTTATTCTGCGTGCCGAACAACGCTTTGATCGCCGCTAATTCGCCGAGATCGCCCACCGGCGTCGAGGTCGCATGAGCGTTGAGGTGTTGCACCTGTTCCGGCTCGATACCCGCCTGGGCCAGTGCCAGCGTCATAGCCCGCCGCGCACCACTGCCATCTTCAGGCCCGGCCGTCAGGTGATAGGCGTCGGCGCTGGTGCCATAACCGACCAGTTCCGCCAACGGCTTCGCGCCACGCGCCAAGGCATGTTCCAGAGATTCGATCACCAACAGCCCCGCGCCCTCGCCCATCACGAAACCGTCGCGACCGCTGTCGAACGGCCGTGACGCGCGCTCCGGGGTGTCGTTGTAACCGCTCGACAGTGCCCGCGCCGCCGCAAAACCGGCCAGACTGACGCGGTCGATGCAGGCTTCCGCGCCGCCGCACACGGCAATATCCGCTTCACCGGCGCGGATCAATCGCGCCGCATCGCCAATCGCTTGAACACCTGCAGCGCACGCCGTCACCGGTGCGCCCAAAGGACCTTTGAGGCCATGCTGAATGGACACGTGCCCGGCCGCGAGATTGACCAGAAACGACGGAATGGTAAACGGTGACAAACGCCGAGGACCGCGACTGTCGGTGGTGCGCACGGCGTCGGCAATCGCACCGAAACCGCCAACACCAGAGCCGATAATCGTCGCGGTACGTTCCTGGCTGTTGCTCTCCGACGGATGCCAGCCAGCCTGCTCCAACGCCTGCCGGGCAGCTTCCATGGCGAACAGAATGAAGCGGTCCATTTTCTTCTGTTCCTTGGGCGGCGTGGCGCGATCCGGATCGAAACCGGCTTCGGCGTCCTCTTCCTGCGTCGGTACCGTGCCACCAACTCGCGTAGGCAAATCAGCGACCACTGCCTCAGGCAAGTTACGCAGGCCGGAGCGCCCGGCCAGCAAACGCTGCCAGACGACTTCGAGATCGCTGCCCAAGGGTGAAACCAGGCCCATGCCCGTAACGACTATTCGACGCGAATCCATACCGTGGTGACCTCTGATCAATTCAATTGCCGGACTTGTAGCGTTGCGCTGCAGCACTGCGGGAAAGGTTCGGCGCCATGACATGACGAGCCGCAACAAAGGCGTGCCATTCGCTTGCGTCAGGCAGCGAAGGAATGGTAATCAACTCGCCCTGATCCAGCCCCGCCAGAGCCGCATCGACCATCTCGCCCGCGTCCATGACCATTTCTGCCGGAATGCCACTGGCGTCAATACCGGAGCGCTCCCAGATTTCGGTGCGAGTCACACCCGGCAGCACGGCCTGGATCCGCACGCCGGTGCCTTCGAGTTCAGTGTTCAGCGATTGGGTGAGGCTCAGTACATAGGCTTTGCTGGCGCTGTAGGTAGCGTTGAAGCGTTCCGGAAACAGCGCAACCACCGAGGCGATATTAATGATCGTGCCACGACCGGCCTTGGCGAAACTGGCAGCAGCCGCCGATGCCAGTCGGGTGACGGCGGTGATGTTCAGCTGAATCAACCGCTCCAACTGGTCCATATCGGCGTTGGCCAGTAATCCATCTGCCGCGACACCGGCGTTATTGACTAGCAAGCTGATGCTGGAATCGCTGCGCAGGCGTTGCTCGAGTTTGAGCACATCGTCCTTCAGCGTCAGATCGGCCTTGAGTACTTCGACCTGAATGCCATGGGCTTCACGCAACTTACTCGCAGCGCTTTCCAGACGATCCTTGTCACGGGCCACCAGCAGCAGATCAAAACCACGCGCCGCCAGGCGCTGAGCGTAAATCGCACCGATACCCGACGAAGCGCCAGTGACGAGAGCAGTGCCTTTGGATTGTGCGGAATTCATTTGAATGCTCCAGGAATGCTTGATGGAAACGTGTCATTGAGTCATGTCAGCTCAACGATCCGGCAAATTATTATAGGCATAATCCCCAAACAATATGATAGCCATAATTTTCAGTCCTCCGATGAGTAACGTCTTCACCGCAATTACGTGCCGTGCACTGCATCAAACAAAAAAGGCCGGTCAATGACCGGCCCCTTGGCCTTGAACAATCAGCTTAGTTGACTTCCAGCTTGTCGCGATTGCGATCCAGGATCGCCTTGCCAATACCCTTCACTTCCAGCAATTCATCCACGGAGGAAAACGGACCATTTGTTTCACGATATGCAACAATCGCTTTGGCCTTGGCCTCACCGACTCCGGCCAGCTCTTTTTGCAGCGTTGCCGCGTCAGCACCGTTGAGATCGACTTTTGCACCTTGTAAAGGCGCCGCTGCATCCTTCACCATCGGCGCCTTGGCAGACTCAGTTGGCGCAACAGGTGCGGCAATAGCCGCAATCGAGGCGCTGGTGAGGAAGGCAAAAATCAGAGAATAGAAGTAACCGGTACGCATTAGTGACGCTCCATCATCGTTTGAGAAAGCAGCTTTTCCAAAGCTGCTCTCCAAACGTAGGTCATGATGGAGCTATGTCAAAAATGCGTGCGTTACAGGATGTGAAACAATCAAGGCTCGAGACGGCGCTGCTGGTAGATCCAGTCGACGATTTCGCCGTCGGGGGTGTAACCGCTGACGGTTTCACGCAGAAGTTGGCGGACTCGGGTGTAGTCATCGTTTTCTACAGCGACGAGCAACTCGTTTAGCTTGACCTTCAATGCCTCCCAAGGGAGATGATCTTCATTGGCTGTCATGATCATCGGGTGCGATGTAGCTGCCACGTTATCGCCTATCAGCAGCTCCTCATAGAGCTTTTCTCCCGGTCGCAAGCCAGTGAACTCGATGGAAATATCGCCTTGCGGGTTGCGGTCGGAGCGAATGCTCAAGCCGGACAGATGAATCATTTTCTCCGCCAACTCGACAATCCGTACTGGCTCGCCCATATCGAGAACGAATACATCACCGCCCTGCCCCATCGAGCCGGCCTGAATGACTAGCTGCGCCGCCTCGGGAATGGTCATGAAGTAACGAGTAATCTTCGGATGAGTCACCGTCATAGGTCCGCCGGATTTGATCTGGCTGTGAAACAATGGAATCACAGAGCCGGATGAACCCAGTACATTGCCGAACCGCACCATGGTAAAGCGAGTTTTGTTGACCCTGGAGATATTCGCCTTGTCGCCGAACAAAACGGGAGCAACCTCGCGGCTCAATGCCTGAAGCGTCAATTCGGCCAGGCGTTTGGTGCTTCCCATGACATTCGTAGGACGTACAGCCTTATCAGTGGAAATCAGCACGAAATTCGACACGCCCGACTGCAGCGCCGCCTGTGCAGTATTGAGCGTGCCGATCACGTTGTTCAGCACGCCTTCGGCAATATTGTGCTCAACCATAGGCACATGCTTATAAGCCGCCGCATGATAGACCGTGTCTACCTGCCATGTTTTCATAACATCAAGCAACTTGTCCTGGTTGCGGATCGACCCCAGGATCGGCAGCAACCGCACTGGTGCCGATTGCCGAGAAACACGCTGCTCAAGCTCAGACAAAATGCTGTATAGATTGAATTCGCTGTGCTCGAACAGGATAAGTATTGTCGGTCTCAGGGCGAAAATCTGCCGACACAACTCAGCACCAATCGACCCTCCGGCGCCGGTAACCATTACAGTTTTGCCTTTGACACAACGCTGCAAAAGTTCCGGCTGCGCGGGGACAGCATCCCGCCCCAGTAAATCAGCGATATCGACTTCCTGAATGTCCTCCACCTTGACCCGACCGCTGGCCAGATCGGTAAAGTTGGGCACACTGCGAACATGCAGTGGGTAACCCTCCAGAAAATTGAGAATCTCCCGGCGACGGGCACGTGTTGAAGACGGCAGGGCCAAAAGAATTTCCTGAGCCCCGGTTTCATCGATCATCTGTTGAATGTGTTTGGGCTTGTAAACCTGAAGTCCGGAAATCGAACGATCGGAAATACCGGGATCGTCGTCTATAAACGCCACAGGGCGCAGGACCCGCCCCATGCGCAAAGCTGCCAATAACTGATTGCCAGCCACTCCGGCGCCATAAATAGCAACCTTGGTTAGACCGTCATCGCGATTTGTAAAGGGAACGTGCTGCGAAGCGGAAAACCAGTCCCCCATAAAGTACTGGCGCATACACAGGCGCAAGCCGCCGATGATGACGAGACTCAACCACCAGTAATTGAAGATGATGGAGCGTGGGACCACAGCTTGGTGGTTGCTGTACCAATAGACGACGAGAGCCAGAATCAAGGACGACAGACTCACCGCCTTGATGATTGCAATGAGCGCGTCGTTGCCAAAATAGCGCATGACTGCGCGGTACATGCCAAACCGGATGAACAGCGGAATGGCCACAATGGGAGCGCAGACGAACAGCCACAGGTGCACTTTGAACGGATTGACCATATCGTCGATGCCCAGACGGACGATAAACGCGAGCCAAAGCGCAAGCCAAACTAGGCCTACATCAGTCAACACCTGAATCAATCGCTTCTGGCGACGCGGTAATTTCAGTAAGAATTCGCGCATTCTGTTCATACTCCCCTGTACCAATCTGGCCTACTCCTTTGGGTTGAATCGGCGGTTGACATTGTACGGAGGTAAAGAACCACGTTACAGAAAAAAGAATAGGGTTGAAAATTAAAATTATCCGATACCACAAGGTTTGAGCCAGGCAGAGCTGCTCTCCTCCTCGTTTATCCGCAAAAAAGTCCGCCCCCGATCCTAGAGCCCTGCTGCGGCAGCCGACATCAGTCGCTATACTGGCCAGCGCCATTCCAGGCCGAGGATGTCGAGGCGTAACTGCAACCAACGAAGTATAACGCACGCCGCTGCTCCTCAAACATCGAGACGCCACTCGTAAAAAAATCAAAATATAGGGAAGTGAGCAACGGTTATGCACACCGAGTTCAAGACAAAAGCAAAAACCGTTTTTAAATGGGCTGCCCTCGGCGCAGCGCTAACGCTGGCGTTTACTTGGGTTCTCTTGAGAAGCCCGATTTTAATGCCCAAGTTAAACATAGAAGTCGAAAACTTCCCTGCTGAGAAATCGCAGCTTTATTATAAAAAGCTGACACCCTACAGCGAGCAGAACTCAGTCTTTAAAAAAATCGATCCATCGAGGACACGTTTTCAGTTCCAACTGCCGTTTTATGATGACGAACTTCGGTGGGATCCGCTCGAAAATGCCGAAGCCTTTGATTTGAAATCGGTTAGCATCAGTCTATTGGCGTATCGCATGAACATTTCGATGGATGACGTCAATCCATCCTTTCAACTGCAGAAGACCTTCAGAAACAACCTTTATTTCTTTTCTGCTCCGCCAGGATCGACAGATCCTCAGATCACCATCCACATAAATAGCGCGCACTTGGAAAAGGTTCGTGCCTATATCGCTTTCATGCTGGCGGCATTGCTCTCTCTCGCGACAATCGGCTGGATTGTCTGGCATCCGATTATCATGGCGTACTTTCAGAAAGAAAGTAGCTGGGCAACACGTTTAAAAGCCGTGGTGAAAAATGATAACTTTTCAGTTATTGAATTCAGTACTTTTTTGAGCATCGGGATAATTTTGAATCTAATCCCCCTCACCAATTTTTTCCTGTCGGTCGATGATGAAGTTGGCGCCTTTCGTACCGATCCCTCGGTCTGGATCGCTGATGGACGATGGACCGCATTCCTTGTAGAGAAATTTATATTCCCCCTGCCGGTCCTGCCGTTTGTGCCTAACCTGTTCTTCTATGTATGCCTAGCAGCTTCTTACATGCTGATTTTACGCTCGCACAATCTGACGTTCACAAAGCTTACGGCACTGACTTATTGTGTTTTTGTTGCACACCCGGTCTGGTGGTTCATTGCAGAGTTTTACTCCAACCTACCGTCCACCGGTCTAGGAGTACTCTGTCTCTCCATTAGCCTTTACATCGTTTCTAGAATTGATTTGTCTGCCGGAGCAAATAAAACAAAACTTCTTGCGTTCGCTTGTGCAAGCTTGTTACTGGCGGCGGCAATCGGTGCTTATCAGTCCCTGGTGATGTTCTATCTGGCTATTGGCATGGGCATTATCATATTTGCTGCCAAAACCAACACGACCCCGCTGTCAAATGGGCTGCGGCCTCTGTTCAAGCGAATAGCCCTCATTGCAGCGGTATTCCTTTGCGGCCTGGTTCTTTATGCTTTCATAAATAAAATTGCAAAACATTTTTACCCGACAAATCCAGGTTACCTGGACAGCTTTCTAAAGCTGGATGCACTGCTGGAAAACCCCTTATTTATCACCAAGCTGACCGTTTATGAAATGTTTAAAATTTATACCGGATCAGAACAGACTTTCGGCGTCGACTTTTTCATCTCTGCAATAATGCTCTGCCTTGCTACGTTACTTCTGATCACACAGAAAACATGGAAAGCCTCCGCGCGGATGATGTTGTTTATTGCAGCTCTACTTATCTCGCCGTTTCTGCTTCACTTTGTTACGGGCGGAAACAATCTTCCATTGCGCTCGATGCTGGCAGTTTCCTTCATCAGTTGGTTTAGCGTCATGGTTGTTCTCGAATACAAAGGCCGAATTCGAGTACTTGGCCTGGTTTTAAGCGCCTTACTGGTGTTTCAGATCGTAACCATTAATGGGCAATACTCAGCTAGCACCCTGCTAGCAACTAACCATGATCGATTAACGGCCGAAGAAATTTATAAACAAATAGCCGAATCCAACCCCCAATTCGACCGAAATGCCAGAGCACATATCGATATATTTGGAAAACTGTCATTTAACAGTCGATACCCGTCTCCTGACTCATCGACGATGAGCGCTTCATTTTTTGACTGGGATGATGGCAATGGAAATCGAATGATCAAATATATGCAGTTGGTTGGATTCCGTAATGTTTTCCCTCTGCAACCGAGCGATCGGATAGCACTGACGCCGAAGTTCAAGAATATGCCGGTCTGGCCCGCGCCTGGTTCTGTTCGCCTGGATAACGGTGTCTACCTGATCAAACTGTCAGAAAAACCCGACCCGACCCATGCGCAATACCATTAAGCGATCAACGTCCTTCGCGAGTGGAGCGCCCTGGGAGCTCCATTCTGTGCAACAGATCTGGATCTCGATACGTTGAACAACAGGCACTTTGAATCATTGCACGCCACCTACGAACGGCGTGGATTGGCCCGACATGCGCGGCAACATCTGTAGTAACATTTCACCCATCATCAAGTGCTCCGCCATATATTTCTGGATAAATCATGGAAGTGAATCAAATCGTTCCGTTGTTTTCTGCAGCCGCGGCGAACGCAGGCATCGACTTCTCCGAACCCCTGATGCGGGTAGTCAATCGACACTGGTACATCATGGGCGAGGAGGTCAAAGCCTTTGAGCGCGAATTTTCCGACTATGTAGGCGTTGAGACTTGCATCTCTGTCGCGAATGGCTCCGAAGCATTGGAGATCGCTTTACTTGCGCTTGGCGTAGGCCCGGGTGATCGTGTCGTTACCGTGGCCAACGCCGGTTTCTACAGCAGCACGGCCATTCGCGCCGTGGGCGCCGAGCCGGTGTATGTCGATGTAAACGAACATTCGCTGACCATGTGCCCCGCCGCTCTGGAAAAAGCGCTTTCCCGGCCGGCCAAAGTCGTGATCGTCACCCACCTTTATGGTCAACTGGCTGAAATCGAAACGCTTGCAAAAATGGCGAAGGCGGCAGGTGCGGCGGTGCTGGAAGATTGCGCTCAATCTCATGGTGCAAGATCATCCGGCGGCCAATGTGGCTCCTTCGGCGATCTAGCCTGCTTCAGCTTTTATCCGACAAAAAATCTCGGGGCTTTGGGCGATGGCGGGGCAATCGTCACGTCCTCCGCCGAAATTGCCGAACGATTACGTACGCTGCGCCAGTACGGCTGGTCGACCAAATATCACGTCACCACAGCCCTTGGCCGCAACAGCCGTCTCGATGAAATGCAGGCTGCGATTCTTCGCGTCAAGTTGCCTCTGCTGGACCAATGGAATGAACAACGCCGGCATATCGCTCGCCGTTATACCGAGGGTCTCAAAGGCCTTCCGCTGACACTTCCGGTCAGTCTGGAAAGCGATTTCGTCGCACACTTGTTCGTCTTGCGTGTAGCGGAAAGAGAGTCCTTCACCCAGTACCTGAAAGGGCATGGCGTCAGCACCGATGTTCATTACCCGGTTCCCGATCACTGGCAGACGGCCTACACGCTTACCGAGCAATTCGACCTGCCGGTCACCGAGACTGCGTGCTCTCGCCTCGTGTCCCTGCCTTGTTTCCCAGGGCTGACAGAATCTCAGGTAGACCGCGTCATTGAAGTGGTCAAAAACTACTTCAAGCAGAGGGCTTAACGTGCTGTCGCTCGTCATTCCGGTCTACCGCAACGAAGAATCACTCCCTTCACTGTTGAAGGCTGTCGACAACTTGAATGTCGAGCTTCACGGAGCACTGGAAGTGGTGTTTGTTGTTGATGGAAGCCCGGATCGCTCGTATGAAATTCTTCGGGAAAGCCTGCCGCTGCAAAATTTTGCGTCGCAGTTGATTCTATTGTCGAAGAACTTCGGCTCCTTCATGGCGATCAGAACCGGTTTGCAGCACGGTAAGGGCACAACGTTCGCCGTCATGGCCGCCGACCTGCAGGAACCTCCGAGCCTGGTTCTGACCATGAATCGAGTCCTGAATACCGAACCAGTCGATGTTGTAGTAGGCGTGCGGGAAAGCCGTGAGGATCCTTTCCTGACAAAGCTCGCTTCGAAAACGTTCTGGGGACTCTATAAACGCTACGTGATTCCGGAAATGCCGGCTGGCGGCGTCGACATGTTCGGCTGCAATCTGGAGTTTCGCGACAATCTGCTGAAGCTTGAAGAGCGGCATAGCTCGCTGATCGCCCAGATCTTCTGGCTCGGCTTCCGCCGTCAGATTGTCCACTATTCCCGAGTGGCCAGAGAGCATGGGAAATCTGCCTGGACGCTTCGCAAGAAAGTCAATTACCTGATGGACAGCGTTTTCTCGTTTACCGACCTACCGATCCGGTTATTGATCCGGGTTGGGGCTGCGGGGTCGGCGCTTTCTGCAGCCTATGGATTCAGTGTCGTGCTGGCCAAGCTGGGCGGCCTGATCGACGTGCCCGGATACGCCATGACCCTTTTTACCATCACGCTGCTGGGCAGTCTCAATTTGCTGGGGCTGGGCGTAATCGGTTCTTATGCCTGGCGTACGTATGAAAATACCAAAGGGCGCCCGCTGGCTATCCCTATGAAAGTTGCCGAGTTTGGAGCCAATAAATGAGTGATTCACGGGATTTTTTCGTTCATGACCGTGCGATTTGTGAATCGGCCACTATTGGCGCCGGCTCGCGAGTCTGGGCGTTTGCCCACGTGCTGCCGAACGCCCGGATCGGCGCCGAGTGCAATATCTGCGATAACGTGTTCGTGGAGAACGACGTCATCATCGGTGATCGCGTGACGCTGAAATGCGGCGTGCAAGTCTGGGACGGCATCACCATCGAGGACGATGTCTTCGTCGGACCTAATGTCACATTCACCAACGACAAGTTCCCACGCAGCAAAGTCTATCCGGAAGCATTCGCCCGAACCATTATCCGTAAAGGTGCCTCCCTCGGCGCCAACTCGACAATTCTGCCGGGCATTACCATTGGCACTTCGGCCATGATTGGTGCAGGCGCAGTGGTCACTAAGTCAGTTCCGCCCAATGCCATAGTGGTCGGCAACCCGGCAAAAATCATCGGTTATGTCGATGCCAAGCCTACCGATGGCGCCCTGGTAGAAAACCCGGTGAAAGTCGGCAAATCGGATGTCTACCCTTGTGGCGTTACTTTGCACCGCATGATGGAAGCCGTCGACATGCGCGGCAGCCTGAGCGTTGGCGAATGCGGCAAGGATGTGCCGTTCGAGGTGAAGCGTTACTTCCTGGTGACCAACGTTCCGACGGCAGAAACCCGTGGCGAGCACGCCCACCGGCAATGTCACCAGTTTCTGGTAGCGGTCAAAGGCACAGTGCACGTCGTTGCCGACAATGGTATACATCGTCAGGAATTCGTTCTGGACAACCACACTCTGGGGCTGTTTTTGCCAGCGATGACCTGGGGAATTCAGTACAAGTATTCGGCAGACGCCGTCCTGCTTGTATTCGCCTCGGAACACTACATGGCAGACGATTACATCCGTGACTATGATCAATTCCTGAACGAGAAGAAACAGCAGGCAGTTTCGTAAGAATGAATCTGAAAAAGCCGCTGGAGATCAAGTTTGTCCGGTTCCTCCTGACCGGAGGGCTCAACACCGGACTGACTTACGTTCTGTATCTCGTTCTATTGAGTTTTCTACCCTACATCTGGAGCTACTCAATCAGCTACATCTGCGGGATTTTTCTGGCATTCATGCTCAGTCGTTTCTTCGTATTCAAAGAGCATCAAGGGCTAAAATCCGCGCTTTTGTTCCCGTTCGTGTACGTGGCGCAATACGCTTTGGGCGTATTGATTGTCTGGCTGTGGGTCAAGAAGCTGTCGCTTCCCCAATATCTGGCCCCACTGGCAGCCATCGCACTGACGCTGCCGATGACTTATGTGTTAAGCAAACTGGTGTTTGTGAAAAGCAACACACCAGCCCACTGAACACGTTCTTGACGATCAACAGGCATAAAAAAACCCGGCAATCCGGGTTTTTTTATGCCTGTTGATCAGGCTGCTCGTTCAAGCACTACGGGTGCCGAGAACTTCTTTTTAAACTGCATCGCCGGCTTCTCGATGTACCGCCAAGAGAACCACGCCAGCCCCATGGAGATCACGCTGGCGGCAATTGCCAACCACCAGCCATTGATCGACTTGTGGGAGATCGAAACCAGCGCTTGCTGGATCGGGAAGGCAAAGAGATAGGTGCCGTAAGAGAGATCGCCAAGCTTGCGCATGCCATCAACGAAGACCGGACGACGATAAGCCAGATACATCAGCAAGTACGGCAACGCAATGAACAGTGCCAGATTGGTGTAACCGAATCGTGAGCCAATCAAAAGGATAACCAGACACATTGCCGCGATACCGCCCTTGAACGGCACGATATCCTTGTACTTCCAGAGGAAGGTACCGACCAGGAACATCAAGCCGAAGCGCAGAACAGGCAGTACCTCAGTCGTACCGAAAAACGTGATCGGCGCGATGGGACCATGGAAAAACAACCAGACAAAGAACGCCGAAATCAACGCCATTACTGGTACAACCAGCGAGAAGGTTCGACGCCCAACGAAGAAGATCGCAGCCAGCGCCACGTAGCAAAACGCTTCGATCGGGATCGTCCACAGCGAACCATTCACCGTTTGCGGATAGGTTACATCCAGGAAGACACCAGGCAGTAGGAAGACTGTCTGATACGGAATCGAATTGGTCAGATAACGATAGGTGCCGGAGCTCTGGAAATACTCACCAAGCGGCAGTGCTGTGAAAATCGGTCCCAATATCAAGGCGGAAACGAACGAGGTGACCGCCAGTGCCGGAATAATGCGCAAGGCGCGTGCCTGCCAGTATTCCGAGAACGTACGGCGCTCCAGAGAACCGGCAATCAAAAAACCACTGATCGCAAAAAAAGCACTAACTGCCAGGCTTCCAGGCTCATAGCCCATAAACAGGGAATTCCACGTTGCAGCGGATTTCCCCGTGAGCGCAAAACTGTGGGAAATCAAGACGATCAGGGCTGCGCACAATCTGAGCAAGTCAAAATTGTTAGCACGCAGCTTTACCATGTCGCCAAGTGTTGTTGCTGGCTTTTTAATATTGGTCATACGCGAACTCGTTTTGTTACCTTTATTCGGCGCGCGCATATTACCACGTAAGTACAACGAGATTATGGCCATTACGAAGCCAGTACCTCGCTACTCAAGCCGGCTCCGCTCTGCCCGCCTGGTACTTGAAGGCAAGAAGCACCAAAGGTACATAAGCAAGAACAAGTCCTATTACACCGTCCAATTGAAATCGGGCGACGCATACGGCAATCGGCAACAACCACAGCAAATTGATCAAACCCACTGCAACAGTGACAGGCCAATGTTTGCCATATCGACGTGAAGCAAACTGATAGGCATGACTGCGGTGGGCCTCATAGACCTTCTCGCCACGCAGCAAGCGGCGCAGCAGTGTAAACGTGGCGTCGACGATGAAAACTCCCAACAGGATCAACCACCCCCAAAAGAGCTGGAACGAGAGCCAACTGGCCTCAAGCGCGAGAATGCCCAGAATCAGACCGAGAAACCCGCTGCCGGCATCGCCCATAAAGATCCGTGCCGCCGGGAAGTTCCAGACCAAGAAGCCACCCGCAGCGGCCGCTAGCAATAGAGGCGCACTAATCAACGGCGCATCGGTACCCAACGCGTACAGCAGGCATGCACCCAGGCACACCGTGACCGCCTCGATACCGGCTATTCCGTCGATACCGTCCATGAAGTTGTAGAGGTTGAGCGTCCAGACGAGAAAAAAAGCCGCCCATGCCGACCCCGCCCATCCTAGATTGATCACCTGACCGAATACATGCAGCGGTGGAAAGCCTCCCAGCCAGTAAAGTGCCCATGCAGCGGCGGCAAAATGTCCCAGTAGTCGCCAGCGTGCAGCGATGTGGCCATGATCATCCATAAAACCAATGATCGCGACCAACGCTCCCGCCCCCACCGACGACAAGAAAAGCCCCGTCGGGATTATCCCCACCATGAACAACAGAGAAAGTGCCCCCAGAAAGGTGACAACGATCGCCACTCCTCCGCCCCTTGGGGTTGGAATGCTGTGAGAACTCCGATCGTTAGGCACATCGATAAGGCTTGTGGACAAGGCATAACGGCGCAAGAGCGCGGTTAAAATGAAGGCACTGGCAAAAACCACTGGCACAAGCCAAACGCTACTCATAAGCCAAGCGGCTCCTTTGCAAATCTCTATTTCGCCGTTGCGTTAAAAATAATCTGTCCCTTGCCGCTGAAGACCCAACTGCGCGGCAAGGGAAGCAAGCTGCTCAGTTTTTGTGCAGGTCGACTATTTCGTGAAGTGGGCGCTTGGTCAACTTTCTCTTGATTTTCTGACGCACACCATACGGAACCGAACGGCTGAGTCGCTGCATGCCAGGCTTGCGGTACAACGTCCACAGAGCGAGCAGCACAATTTCCCGGGTGGTCAACGGTACTTCGTACTCGGCCGCAGCAGTGCCCGTGACAGGGAGTTCAAGGAAACCGGGCTGTTGCTGACGCGGAACAACGTTGTTCACCAGTTGCAAATAATCGACGTCATAGAAATCAGGATTCACCAAACTTTGCGCATGCGAAGGTGCCTGGATCAAGTCCCCCGCCACCGACGACTGCACAAATGTGCTCATTGCTTCCAGAAGCTCTACAGGCTCCATGCCAAATGGGTACACGAGTGTATGTTCACGACTGGCCAGGCGCTCGGGGAACGCACCGATATCCGGCGCGATGATAGGCAGCCCTGACGCCAGCGCATAGCTTAGTGTGTAGCTGTAGGTTTCCGGCCATTGCGCAGGAAACAGGATCAAGTCGAGATCATGCTCCGCGATCAACCGTGCGAGCTCCGCTGGGTCGTACTGCCCGCTGGTGAAAACACCGTTCAATTCCCGGTAGGCGAAGCCAAGCAACTTGAAGTCGAAGGGAGCGTTTACCGCCTTCGCTTTCGCAGCCAGTTGCTCAAGATAATCCGCGCCCTTTTCCTTGCCCAGCGCACCCAGCACACCTACGGTATAGCGCGGTTTTGGGACGATCGGTGCCACCGAAGAGCTTACCGGTCGCTTGTCCTCGATATGCAATGCCACGATCGGATGCTGTAAAGCGTAGTACTGCTGGTAAAGCGCTAGTGTGTACTCCGATGGGAAAACGACTGTTTCCGCGCTTTCGATAAACCCTCTCAATTGTTCGCGCCATGCGGCTGCCGAAACCCCCTCCGGAAGAGGGAACGCTGGATTGAGCAAATCATCGGAATACTGGCCCGGATAAACGCCCGTATCGTTGGTCAATGTCGGGTTGCCGCCAAGCCAATAGAAGTCGTGAACCGTCAATGCGTATTCAGTACCCAGTTGCGCCGGAAGATCGAACAGTGCCGGATGCAATCCAAGGGAGTGATGGAAATGGACGAATCCGACACCGCAGCCTTTGAGCAAGGCAACCAGCATCGGAAGCTCTTCTGGAAGATGGAATACCAGCTCGTCTGCGCCGGGGAATGTGCCCATGTACAGAGTAACGGCGCCCATGCCTTTGCGAGGTTTGAGGATGAGGTTGTAGGCATTCGCCTGAAGCGCTTCGCTCAGCTCTTCGACATGCTGTTTGACTCCGCCCCCGGCCTCATGGGAAACCTGCAGGACCTTGGGACGATCGAGTGTAGAAAGCAACTGGACCAAACGGTTGACACGCACCAGCTTGACCGGATCCTCGGCAATGAACATCTGAATATCCAGGTGATAGTCCGGATGCAGTTCGACAATCGCTTTGAAGGCGTTTTCGATCAATGCTTGCTTGGTCGAGGAAAAACTGACGCCGCCTTCATGGAATGCGTAAAGGTTCGGAGTAATGACGTTGAACCAGCCGGCCTTGAGCGCGCGCTGGCACAAATCATTTTCTTCGCCATAACCACGACCGAATTTTTCCTCATTCAACAAGCCCACGACGTCCAGGCAATCGCGGCGCACGTACATGCAGAACCCGACACCGGTAGGTGCCTTCACATTTGGCAGTCGAGCCCCGGTAAACACTTTGTCGATCTGATGGACATCCAACCCGAAGGCCTGTTCGTTTTCGTACAGGAAGGCCGGAAAACTGCAAATGGTTGCGTTATTCGAGAACGGGGTAACCGTACCGATATTCGGCGCAATGTAGGCCTCTGCGGTCAGCCGTTCCAGCCAGTTTTGCGGAACGATCACATCGCTGTTTAGGAACACGATGTCGGCTTCTCCGGCCTGGCGCATCCCACGGTTAACGGTTTTGACGAATCCTAGGTTGTTCGGATTCTCTAAAACAGTCAACACATCGGGCCATTGCGATTCGAGTTCGAGCAGCATGTCCTGCATACCGGCATCCGGACTGCAGTCATTGATCGCGATGACCTTTGCACCCGCCATAGAGAGAATGCCCGGCATGGCTGCTTCGATGCAGCGCCTGGTCATCTCGATGCCTTTATAGACCGGCAAGATCACCGTCACGGAGCGGATACGGGCAATTGGCGCTTCGACGATGTAACTCTTGCCTACGGGAACCGGAGCCTTGACCTCCTGGTTACGCAGGTAGACGGTGGCCGCGCGTTTACAGATTTCGACATTATTGCGCAAAGCCTTTTTGCCGTTGCGCAGTGAACGAACGACAAATCGAATCGGCTTGGTGATGAACCAGGAGTTCGAATGAATCACATCATTGTAGGCCGCCTGACTCTCGGCCAAACGAACAGACAAGCGATAGCGTTCCGACTGCAGATTCTCTAGCTCGGATCGAAGTTCGGAGTGAAGCCGCTGATTATCAGCCTGAATTCTTCCAACTTCACGCTGGGAATCAGCCTGAATTCTTCCAACTTCACGCTGGGAATCAGCCTGAACTCTTTCAACTTCACGCCCAGCGGCTTCCAACGCTTGCGCTTGTGTCGCCAAGGCGGACTGGGTTTTGTTGAAAGCCATCAACAAGTTGTCAACGACAACCTGTCGATCCTCTTCCCAAGAGTGAAATTCACTTGGCTCGCGGCCACTGATGGCGCTCTGCACAGCCGCCTCTAATGACAGGAATTGACGAACATCTTCTTCGTCGATCCCATAGCCAGCTGCCGCTGACGCTGCAAACACGAATTCTTTGTACGTTGCCGTGGCGAAGTCAGCGCTTGGGCTGAAACGTGTCACCGAACCGAGCAATTGACGCAATGCCCTGAACAACAGGAATTCGATCCGCAAACCGACGGTCAACGACCACTCTTTATCTATCAGGTGGGGGGCGCCCTGTTGGTCGATCAGAATATTCTGTGGTACGGCATCGAAAAGTTGTCCCGGCAATAAATCATCAGCGCCCGACTGGCCGCTGGAGATATTTTTCAATATGGCCACATAGCCTTTCAGGAACTCGCCGACCTGAGCATAAGTCCAGCCTTGCGCATTGACGATTTCGATCAACTTCGTTGAGAGAACATGCCCTTTGATGTATGGCTCGGACGCTGTCAGCTTGAAGTCGACGATGACGTCTGCGGCAGGCTCTGCTGCAATATTGGTCAACTTCTCGTAGTGAACGCGAATTGAGTGATCGGCGCCTTTTTTGAACGACGAACTCTTGCAGAATTCCGCCCGACGATCACTGCTGAAATGAACGGCCAGGGTTCCATCGTCGAGGGTTTTGCGTGCCACGGGCGAAGCACCGATGAGGAAGGAATTGGACATATCCATGCCCAAACCATTCTTGCAGATCTGCGGCCATGCCAGTTCAAGCGAAAACGTACACAGCTCAGGCAGTTGCGGATCGCGCTGGGCGCTTTGCCAGGCAAAAGCCGCAGCATCGAAATCAGGGTCGACAAACCCTTCTTCCGTGACAATCGAAACCGGCAGTTTGTAATCTGGAAATGGAGCAAAAAATTCGTTGGACGCAAAGCCGGCACCAGACAGCAGCGAGGCTAGCGCCTGTTTGCCGTAAGTTTGTGGCGTAGCGCTGTTATAGCGTCCCTCGACACCAAACATCGGCGTCACAACATGGTCTTCCGGTGCGCCTGCGAAATATTTGAGACCCAGCTGGTTCTCGATCGCAATGATCAACAAGCCGTCGGGCTTCAATAGCGAGCGGACTTTCTTGAGCATGTTCGCGCCCGGATTCTCACCCGAGACAAATAGATTGGAGTACTCAAAAACACCAATCAGCGTGATGACATCGAATTTCTTGTCAACCTGGAAGTTTTCGAATGTTTCGGCCAACACCGACACGTTCGGCAAGTCTCTGGTACGAGACCGGGCAATGCTTGCACGGCGCGCACTGCCTTCCAGCGCAAGCACGTTACCGCCCTGCTCGCCCAGATAGCGGGTAATCGCGCCACAGCCTGCGCCGATTTCGAGGACGTCACCTTTAAGATCGGCATCAAACACCCGCAGCAAATTTGCCCGGGTGCTGGACAGGTAATACAGCGACGGCCAATCCGTGCACCAGGCACGCAGCTCATCGGAAAAAACACTGACATCCAACGCCTTCTCAATCAAGTACTTGATGCGCAGCTCGGTGGTATCGCCGTCACTGTAATTGATACTCGCGTAATCCGGCCGCGACCAGATCTTGAGTTCTTCGTTAAGTTGATAGCCCGCTTGCGTCAATAAAGTATTCAATTTGCAACCTTTTTGGCACGAATGCTCGAATCTAGATTTACAAGCCCAAAAAACTTGTCTGTCGGCCGCACCTGAAGGTGCACGGAATCGTAACGACGATCCCTTGGGGTCACTTCTTCACCTTCTTTGGTCGAAACGCCAAGGGAAATGAAGTAATCACCCGGAGCCAGTTCACAGGCAATAGACAACTCGACTTCGACGATTTCACCCTTGCGACCAAACGCACGGAAATCCGGAGAATCGAGGGTTTCACTGTTCACGCCGTAAACGGTCACTCCTTCCTTGGTCTTGATGGTCATGCCGAGAATAGGACAAACCAGATCGGTATCAAACCTGACGAACACGGCCAACTTGAGCTTCGATCCGGTGTCGACTGCAACGGGATACTCTTGGCCATCCGCATTTAAATGAAAGTCGATGATCGTTGCAGCACGATCGCCCCAACGATACTCGTTGGGGTTGTAGTTAGGGTGCGTATCAAATACGTCCATCCCGCCCTCAGGCGTGTGGTACGTTTCGAGCACGTCGACTGTAGGCTCTAGCTCAGTTACAACTGAACTCTGAGTTTTGCCGAACAGCAGATCCAGATAGCGATTGACTACCTTGCGTGGCTCGCCTTGCTCTAACTGCACGCCGTCATTCAACAGGAATGCCTTGTCGCAGTGAGTCACGATTTGTTCACTTGAATGCGTCACGAGGAGGATGCTGGTGCCATTCTCCTTCAACTTTTTCAAGCGATCGAAACAGCGTGCCTGGAACTTCGCATCGCCAACGGCCAATGCTTCATCAACAATGAGAATGTCTGGCTCGACCTGCGCTTGAACGGAAAACGCCAAGCGCACGAGCATCCCACTGGAATAAGTTTTTACTGGCTGATTGATAAACTCGCCGATGTCGGCAAACTCGATGATTGCATCATACTTTTCATCGATTTCCTCTTTGCTCAAACCGAGGATCGTTGCGTTCAGGTAGACGTTTTCGCGGCCGGTGAACTCAGGATTGAATCCCGAGCCCAACTCAAGTAACGCGGCGATCCGGCCGTGGGTTTCCACGGTACCGCCGGTAGGGTTCAGGGTCCCGCAGAGGATCTGCAACAGCGTGGACTTGCCACTGCCATTTTTGCCGACAATCCCGACGGTCTCGCCTTTACGGATCTCGAACGACACATCGTGTAGTGCCCAGAACTCCCGGCAATATTTCTTTTTGCCGCGGCTAAACATCTGCAGCAGGCGGTCACGTGGCTTGTCATAAATCTCATAGCATTTGCTGAGATTCTGAACCTTGATGGCAATCTCAGATGACATCAGCAAATCCTTTTCGAGTTTTCTGGAACCAGGCGAAACCCAGCCAGGCGACCACCAACGAGCCTGCGAAATAGATACTAAGAACAGTGAAATCAGGCATCCGCCCCCAAAATAGCACTTCGCGTGCGTATTCAATGGTTGGCGTGAGCGGGTTCAACATCAGCAAATGTTGATACTTTTCGGGCAAGGCACTCGCCGGGTAGAAAATTGGCGAGAGAAACATCAGTACGGTGGTCAGGATCCCGATGAATTGTGCGACGTCACGTAAGTAAACCCCGAGCGATGCCAGAGCCCAGGTCAATCCCATGATCAACAGCACCAGAGGCAACATGATAATCGGGAAAAAGAAGACCGTCAGATGCGGTGTACCAAACAGAAAGAAATAAGCGATCAGCCACACGATCAGACTGATCACCATATGAAACAGTGCAGAGCCCACTGTTACCCACGGCAGGATTTCCAGTGGGAAGACCACCTTCTTGACGTAGTTGGCGTTTGAGAGAATCAACGTCGGACTGCGATTGAAACACTCGGCAAACAGGTTGAACACGATCAGCCCCGCGAACAGGATGAGTGCGAATTCTGTCTTGGAATCACTGCCGCCACTCCAGCGGGCCTTGAAAACGACACTGAAGACGAACGTATACACAACAAGCATGAACACCGGATTGAAGAACGACCACAGAATCCCCATGAAAGACCCGCGATAGCGCCCGACAACCTCTCGCTGCACCAGAGCTCTTATCATGCCGCGATTGCGCCACAAACTACCGAGCATTTCCCTCGGCGAAATCGAAAAATTACGCATTAAGCACACACCTAAAAAAACGCAGGGAGATGAACCTCATCAAAAATTCTCTCATTCAAATACTGCCAACGTGCCCTAAGGAAACTTGTAAAGCATCCTTCAGGCACGAATATCTTCATATTCTATTAATGACCGCGGCCAGAATCAGTCCCAGACTCCCCCACATAGTCTGTCGATAGACGCCGGACCGTTTCAACCATAAGAATCGAGCCGTGCCTCGGGATTTTCGGGCTTTCTGAAAAAGATCCAGAGTCGATTTATTCTCTTCACTCAACCGTGCGCGAATCGATTCAAGGGCAGCGATATTTCTCTGGTTCCATCCTTTGAAACGCCCGCTGAACATCATGCGCACTCTTGCCAAACGCGCACGTACGCCCATGTCGGAACCGATCAGATTGGTATCGTGCTGCCTGTAGAGGATGGTCGGGGTATGATCATAGACAACTTGTCCACCCGCACCGGTCACCAACAGGTAGGCCCACCAGTCATGGGACACTATATCAAGATGCGCCCCAGCCTCCTGAAATAGAGTTCGCGCCGAACGATTGAAGACCATGGTGTTGCCACCAGCAAGGCTCTGCACCAATGCATTGGCAAAACTGGCCGGCCGTGCGAACAATGGCGAATAGCCGATCACAGCTCCCGCATCGTCAATCAATTCAGTACGCGCGCAATACAACGCTGGAATATCCATCGGCAGATGCTGCAGCGACTTGAGAGCGATCTCAAGTTTGGCGTCTTGCCAGATATCATCCTGATCGGCCCATGCGTAAAAATCGGACTGAGCGTGGGCAACACAGGCCAGCGACAGAAAGTTCGCAGCGAAACCTCGCTTTGGACCTTGCCGGACAGTCAGCTTGCCTTCACCCCAAGCCCCGGCGTATTGGCGCAAAATATCCAGAGTTGCATCGGTTGAGCCATCATCCGATACGACGACATCCCAATTCTGAAAACTTTGACGAGCAATGGAATCCAGTTGTTGAGACAGAAAACGCTCACCGTTGTAAGTACACATAAGGATTGTGACGCGCGAAGCGTGCGAACCTTTACCCGGCTCACGGGGAGGTAAATCGCCTGTCTGAACAGCTTGCGGAAGAGGGACTACCACCGAGCACTCCATTGCGTTAAGGATAAAATAATGACGGGGTTGATTCGCCCGCCATCAAACTGCGCACTATCATTGGGGCAAGCCTTACATGCTCTTCTCATGGGCCGCTCCGACTGCGCAAAATTTGCCATTATAACAATGAGTCAAAGCCACTTAATAGCCCGGTGATATCACTACAGGAAATACGGTCGGGCATTCACAGCACCGGAAAATAGAAACCCCATCCGCCTGGATTGAACTTCAATAACCCGGCAAAGCTGCATTGGTTTGGGGTGCGTAGGGTATCAAGCGCCCTGCATTGGCAAAAGGGGTGGCATTCTGCCAATTGGCACTTGCAGATCGACGGCCACTACTCCCCGACACCTTCAACCCCATTCGAAAACAGCACGCGAATTGATCAATGATCGAGGTAATGCATCGCTGTGACCTTCAAGGCCTTGTCGACACTGAAAGGAGGCGACCACTGCAACAGCAAGCGGGTTTTATTGATGTCGACCTGCAGTGAACCGCAAAGTCTTTGCGCCATGTCCCCTTTACCCACCAATTGTGCAGCAGCTCGCAGCAGCATTTGCGGCAGAGGCAACAACAAGGCCCGCCTATCCAGAGCCGCCGCCATACGCCGCAGCAAGCGAGTGGTAGACAAGTCTTCGCCATCGCTGACCAGAAACGTCTGATTCGCCGCTGCGGGGTGCGCAATACAGGTAACAATCAGATCCACGAGATTGCCCAGAGCTACCAGACTGCGCTGATTTCGCAACGCCCCCAATGGCAACGGCAAGCCCTTGCGCAACCAGCTCATCATGCTGAGGAAGTTGGCTTTTACGCCCGGGCCATACACCAGCGGCGGACGGATGATGACAATCTCCATGCCGGTCTCACGACCGATTTCACGCAAGCGCTCTTCCGCCTCGCATTTGGAAACACCATAGGGATCAACGGGTGCGGGCTGATCGTCAGCCTTGAAGGGCATTCCGGGCAATGTCGCTTCACCGTTGACCTTGATCGAACTGATGAAGAGAAAACGCCTGACACCCGCCTCGGCCGCTTTGCGCGCCAGACGCGTTGTGCCTTGGACGTTGACCTCACGAAATTTTGCCAGAGGGTCTGCGGCAGTATCACTCATCACATGGACGCGGGCTGCACAGTGAACCACCGTATCAATCTGCATCAACGCTGGCAGTTCAACGCTGGCGCTCAAATCGAACGACACCACATCGCACAAACCGCTCAACCGGCTTTCACCGCGCACGGCGGCAACAGGCGCATACGCCTTGTCCAGCAACATGCGAAAAACCACTGCCTCACCGACAAACCCGGTGGCACCCGTAACCAATACCCGGCGCTTCGTCATTCAGCTTTTTTCCCAATGACCGCAGTGGCCCAACAAATACAGAAGAAAAACACCTTATCCCTCGTTCGACGCCGGCAATGCCGGGCACTCAGGGACAATCTCAGCAACTGTCTGCGCCCTAACGGCAACCAGCGACGCACGAACGCATCGTCCGCGACACCCACCAGTTTGGCGATCAATCGCACCTGGGAGAACCACCAACCATCGTGAATCGTCTTGTATCGATTAATCAATGAACCGAGGCCGGTATTCGCCCCCACCTGATTTTGCTCGTGCTGGCGATATTGCATGGATGACAGCGGATCAATGAACCAGCGAAAACCGTGGCTGCGGCTGTAGGCGTAGCAATACCAGTCATGCAGGCTAACCTGCTGCAACTCGTCCCAATTGGCGAGCATCGACACCTTCAACTGCGTCACCAGTCGACGACTCATGACATAAGTACAACCCGGACCGGCGGCTTCGAACAAATAATCCCACGCAACTTGCGGCTGCCCTTTATCTACCAGACAAGCCCGCCCGTCCGCCCAGAAGGCCGTGACGCTGCTGGAGTAGGCGTCAACCTGGCGCAACTTGATCGCCTGGATCGCGCGATCAAGCTTGTCGAGATTCCAGACATCATCCTGGTCAGCGAATGCGATGAAGTCATATTCATCGACAGGCACATCGCGAATCAGCCTGAAGAAATTACGCGACGCCCCCCCAAAGCTGCCGGCTTCAGGCAGGACGATCACTTGAGCATGGCGCGCGGCATAATCCGCGCACCATGCTTCGGTACCGTCAGAGGAAGGGTCGATACTGACATAGACAGTTACATCGACAGTTGACTGGCCAAGGATCGAGTCCAACTGCTCCTCGATCCAACGCATGCCGTTGAAAGCCGCCAGCAACACTGCAACCTTGGGACGTTCTACTGGCATGCCAATCCTGATTAGACCGGTTAAACACTACTGTTCGAAAAAGGCTCTTCGATCAGCGTGAAGGCGTGTCCAAAAGCTTCTGCAAGTATTGGCCGTAACCAGTCTTCTTAAGTGCATCAGCTTGAGCGGCCAGTTGTTCGGCGGTAATCCAGCCGTTGTGATAGGCAATTTCTTCCAGGCAGGCGACTTTCAAGCCCTGACGCTGCTCAATGGTGTGAACGAAGTGACTTGCTTCTAGCAGGGAATCATGGGTTCCGGTATCCAGCCAGGCGAAACCACGACCCAGCATTTCTACATTCAGCGACTTCTGCTCAAGGTAGGCACGATTGACGTCGGTGATCTCCAGTTCTCCACGCTCCGAAGGCTTGATGTTCTTGGCAATCTGAACCACCTGATTGTCATAAAAATACAGGCCCGTCACGGCATAGCTGGATTTTGGCGTTAGCGGTTTTTCTTCGATGCTCAGCGCGCGACCGGAGCCGTCGAACTCCACAACACCAAAACGCTCCGGATCGGAAACGTGGTAACCGAATACCGTTGCACCCTGCTGCTGGTTGGTGGCCGAACGAAGATTGTCGGAGAAGTGCTGGCCGTAAAAGATGTTATCGCCCAGTATCAGACAGCAAGGATCGCTGCCGATGAACTCTTCTCCGATGATAAAGGCCTGCGCCAAGCCATCGGGACTTGGCTGCTCGGCATAAGTCAATTTGATGCCATACAGACTTCCATCCCCCAGAAGCTTGCGGAAACAAGGCAAGTCTTCAGGGGTAGAGATAATCAGAATTTCGCGCATACCTGCCAACATCAGCACCGACAGCGGATAAAAGATCATCGGCTTGTCGTAGATTGGCAGCATCTGCTTGGAAACCCCGAGGGTCAGCGGGTGCAAGCGAGTGCCCGAACCACCAGCGAGGATGATGCCTTTACGATTTGTCGTGGTCATTTGTTCAGAACTTCCCTAAGCATTCGGGTTACACCACTTTGCCAGTCCGGCAAGTGTAGAGAAAAATTGTCGCGCAGCTTCTGAGTACTCAAGCGCGAGTTCAGAGGGCGTTGCGCAGGTGTCGGATAAGCAGTTGTTTCGATCGGATTGACCGTCGTCACAGCCAACTCCTCGCCTTGAGCTTTTGCGAAGTCAATGACATGACTGGCATATCCATGCCAGGAAACTTCGCCCGCAGCAGCCAAGTGATAGAGGCCGGCCAACTCTGGACGCTTGATAACTAGCTGTATAGCCAACGCCGTAACATCAGCGATCAGATCAGCCCCGGTCGGCACTCCGATCTGATCTGCGATAACGCTCAACGTTTCGCGATCTTTCGCCAACCGCAGCATGGTCTTGGCGAAGTTGTTGCCGCGGGCACCGTAAACCCAGCTGGTACGGAAGATTAGATACTTGCAACCCGACGCGATAATTGCCTGCTCGCCGGCGAGCTTGCTGGCGCCGTAATGGTTCACCGGCGCAACAGGGTCTGTCTCTTGCCATGGCGTTACGCCTTCGCCACTGAAAACATAATCCGTTGAGTAGTGAACCAGCCATGCGCCCAGCGATGCGGCTTCTTCTGCCATCACGCCACTCGCAAGGCCGTTTACGCGATCCGCCAACTCGGTTTCCGATTCAGCTTTGTCGACCGCCGTATAGGCAGCGGCATTTACAATAACGTCGGGCTTTATCTGACGAATCGTTGCACGCAGGGATTCAAGATTCGACAGATCACCGCTGAGGCCATCAACAAGGTGACGATCAAGAGCGACGAGTTCGCCAAGCGGAGCAAGGGAACGTTGCAGCTCCCAGCCCACCTGCCCGTTCTTTCCTAGAAGTAGGATCTTCATGCTTTATTCGAGCGATCCGCGTAGTTCTGATCAATCCACTGCTGGTAGCTACCGCTCTTCACGTGCTCCACCCACTCAGTGTTATTCAGATACCATTCGACGGTCTTGCGAATACCGGTTTCAAAAGTCTCTTCCGGAGTCCAACCCAGCTCACGCTGGATCTTGCTCGCATCGATGGCATAACGCACGTCATGACCAGGGCGATCCTGAACATAGGTGATCAGGCTGGCATGAGGACGATGGACAGAATCAGGGCGCAACTCATCGAGCAACGCACACAGGGTATGCACCACTTCGATGTTTTGTTTTTCGTTATGACCGCCGATGTTGTAAGTCTCACCGATCACGCCTTCGGTGACGACTTTGTACAACGCGCGCGCGTGATCTTCGACATACAGCCAGTCACGAACCTGGTTGCCTTTGCCATAAACCGGCAGAGGCTTGCCTTCCAGCGCATTGAGAATGATCAGCGGGATCAGCTTCTCCGGGAAGTGGCATGGACCGTAGTTGTTCGAGCAGTTGGTAACCAACGCAGGCAAGCCATAAGTTCGCGCCCAGGCACGAACCAAGTGGTCAGAGCTGGCCTTGCTGGCCGAATATGGCGAGCTTGGCTGGTAAGGCGTAGTTTCGGTGAAGAGATCTTCCGGACCTTCGAGGTCTCCGTAAACTTCGTCAGTCGAAATGTGATGGAAACGGAAGTTCACTTTGCGCGCATCATCCAAAGCAGCCCAGTAATGGCGTGCGGCTTCAAGCAACGTGTAAGTGCCGATAATATTGGTCTGAATGAACTCAGACGGGCCGGAGATGGAGCGGTCGACGTGGGACTCTGCCGCCAGATGCATGATTGCATCAGGCTGGTGCTCACGCAAAACACGATCGATTTCATCACGATTACAGATGTCGACACGCTCGAAGGCGTAACGCGAATTCTGGCTGACTTCTACCAACGATTCCAGATTGCCAGCGTAAGTCAGCTTATCGACATTGACCACCGCATCGGAAGTGTTGGAGATGATGTGACGTATGACTGCCGAGCCAATGAAGCCGGCGCCGCCGGTAACTAGAATTTTCACGCGAAACGATACCCTTGAGCTGCGGACAGCGCTGCAAGCGAGCGCGGTCTAATCCATGAATGCAGAAGCAACTATCAGTTGGCATCCGTCAGAGTCAGTCTGAATCGACATGCGTTAAGGCACGATCGAACAAGGGCTGCATTTTACAGCTTAATGATGGTTTTACTAATGGATAAAGACAGACTGTGGCGCAATTTCGACAGACGCCGTGCGCCTGTCGTTTTCAGACCAGTCGCTTGCGTGCAAGTCTTGACGAACGCCCCAGGAACCAGCCCAGCACAGGGCCGATCAGCATTCCAAGCAACAGCGCCAACACCACAACCAGAGACACTGGCAACTGCGGGCCGGAAAAACCAAGAAACAAAAGCGAAACCGACTGCTGATTCTCAAGCACAAAAGCCAGAACGATCAGAACCATCAGCAGAAGAAATACGCCAAGCAGTATGCGTTTCAAGTTACGCATTCACGCCCCCTCGAATTTTAATAGCGAAGATCAAACCCCCTCCTCCTCTTCCTCGTTCACCCGATCACGCAACTCTTTGCCCGGCTTGAAATGCGGAACAAACTTGCCGTCCAAACTGACCGACTGGCCGGTCTTCGGATTGCGACCCACACGCGGCGCACGATAATGCAGGGAGAAGCTGCCAAACCCACGGATCTCGATACGATCACCGGTGGCCAGACACTGGGACATTTGTTCAAGCATGGTCTTGATGGCCAGCTCCACATCCTTGGATGAGAGTAGCCCTTGATGGGTGACAATTCGTTCGATCAACTCCGACTTCGTCATATTTTTCCCTTCTTTTTCAAGCAGCTAGATCAGCGCTTGAAAGGTTTTAGCACGCCCGGAAGATTTTGAACAGCCCAGGGATTGACATATCTTCCTTGGCGTCGAAACGCCCATTTTCAGGGCATCAAAGCAACAAACTGAGCAATGCATGCTTATCGACAGATCACCAGCATGGTGCGCGTGACGTAGCCCGCCGGATTGAAGCCAAAAGGAAACTCATCTTCGTCCTTGGCATCATCCGATCGCGTGACCACCTTGTATCCCGCCCCCTTGCACTCCTTTGCCGCGCGCTTCTGACATTTCTCCCAGCCAGAGCCCAATCCGGAGCAGTCGACCTCTATACCACTGACACCACGCACGGCATGGGTCTTGGCACTGGTCGTACAGCCAGCCAGAACCAGTACAGCCATGAGGACAATAAACTTGTTCATCCACTTCCTTATGCCAGGCAACTGCCCGACGACTACACACTTAAGACCAAGCTTAGTCGTGAATAGGCGATTGATCCGATTAAAGAAACAGACCACCCGGAAGCAAGATTGGTTTCACTAAAAACCCCACACAAGCCGTGAGCACTAAATCGCAGGCACAAAAAAGGGCGACCGAAGTCGCCCTTTTTCATGATCAAGCAGAACTTAGTTCTGTTTGGCCATTGCTTGACGCAGCAGTGCAGCCATAGTGGTATCGGCAGGAGCAGCAGCTTCACCTTCTTTCAGGCTCTGGATAGCTTCTTTCTCTTCAGCATCGTCTTTCGATTTGATCGACAGCTGAATTACACGGCTCTTACGATCAACGCTGATGATCTTGGCTTCTACTTCCTGGCCTTCTTTCAGAACGTTGCGCGCGTCTTCAACGCGGTCACGGCTGATTTCGGAGGCTTTCAGAGTCGCTTCGATATCGTCGGCCAGAACGATGATGGCGCCTTTGGCGTCAACTTCTTTCACGGTGCCAGTAACGATTGCGCCTTTGTCGTTAACCGAGACGTACTCGGAGAACGGATCGCTTTCCAGTTGCTTGATACCCAGGGAGATACGCTCGCGCTCTGGGTCAACCGACAGGATAACGGTGTCCAGCTCGTCGCCCTTCTTGAAACGACGTACGGCTTCTTCGCCCACTTCGTTCCAGGAGATGTCGGACAGGTGAACCAGACCGTCGATGCCGCCGTCCAGACCAATGAAGATACCGAAATCGGTGATCGACTTGATGGTGCCGGAGATTTTATCGCCCTTGTTGAACTGGCCAGAGAAATCTTCCCATGGGTTAGATTTGCACTGCTTGATGCCCAGGGAGATACGACGACGCTCTTCGTCGATGTCCAGAACCATAACTTCCACTTCGTCGCCGACTTGTACGACTTTCGAAGGGTGGATGTTCTTGTTGGTCCAGTCCATTTCCGAAACGTGTACCAGACCTTCAACGCCTTCTTCCAGCTCAGCGAAGCAGCCGTAGTCGGTCAGGTTGGTTACACGAGCGGTAACGCGAGTGCTTTCTGGGTAACGGGCTTTGATAGCAACCCATGGATCTTCGCCCAGTTGCTTCAGGCCCAGGGAAACACGGTTGCGTTCGCGATCGTATTTCAGAACCTTAACGTCGATTTCGTCACCAACGTTGACGATCTCGGAAGGATGCTTGATGCGCTTCCAGGCCATGTCGGTGATGTGCAGCAGGCCGTCCACGCCACCCAGATCGACGAATGCGCCGTAATCGGTGAGGTTTTTGACGATACCTTTGACTTGCTGGCCTTCCTGCAGGGATTCCAGCAGAGCTTCACGCTCGGCGGAGTTCTCGGCTTCCAGGACGCTGCGACGGGAAACGACAACGTTGTTGCGCTTCTGGTCCAGCTTGATGACCTTGAATTCCAGCTCTTTGCCTTCCAGGTGCGTGGTGTCGCGCACTGGACGGACGTCAACCAGGGAACCTGGCAGGAACGCACGGATGCCGTTAACGTCGACAGTGAAGCCGCCTTTAACCTTACCGTTGATAACGCCCTTGACCACTTCCTCAGCTGCGAAGGCTGCTTCCAGAACGATCCAGCATTCAGCGCGCTTGGCTTTTTCACGGGACAGCTTGGTTTCACCGAAACCGTCTTCAACCGAGTCCAGCGCAACGTGAACTTCGTCACCGACATTGATAGTCAGATCGCCAGCGTCGTTGTAGAACTGCTCAAGCGGGATGAGTGCTTCAGACTTCAGGCCAGCGTGAACGGTTACCCAGCGAGCTTGGTAATCGATATCAACGATAACACCGGTGATGATGGAGCCTGCCTGAAGGTTCAGGGTTTTTAGGCTTTCTTCAAAGAGTTCCGCAAAGCTTTCGCTCATTTTAATTCCTGTAAATGAGGGCGAAGGATACGCCCATCTCCACACCCCAGACGGTGTGGGTTAGTTTCATATAAAAGAAGCGCTGCAGGACTATGACTGGTCCCCTGCGGCCTTCTTGGTCACCCGGCGATATCGCGAATGGCGATTTCGCTCATGATGCGTTCAAGCACCTGATCGATGGACAACTCCGTGGAATCCAGCTGTATGGCGTCAGCCGCCGGCTTAAGCGGGGCTACCGCTCGCTGGGTGTCACGCTCGTCGCGAGCACGGATCTCATCTAGCAGACTCGACAGACTAACACCCTCGACTTTGCCCTTCAACTGCAAATATCGACGGCGAGCTCTCTCCTCGGCACTGGCGGTCAGGAAAATCTTCAGCGGTGCATCCGGAAAAACCACCGTGCCCATGTCGCGGCCGTCGGCTACCAGGCCCGGCGCTTCCTGAAAAGCACGCTGGCGCTGCAGCAGCGCCTCGCGCACGGCCGGCAATGCCGCCACTTGCGAAGCACCGGAGCCGACGCTTTCGGTACGGATGACATCGCTGACTTCGTCACCTTCCAGAATGATCCGTTGCAACTGACCGTCGGTCGCCGCAATGAACTGAACATCCAGATGAGCAGCGAGTTTCTTCAGCAGCTCTTCATTGGTGAGGTCGACACCATGGTTACGTGCAGCAAATGCCAGCAAGCGGTACAACGCACCGGAATCCAGCAGGTTCCAGCCCAGACGCTTGGCCAGAATCCCGGCTACGGTGCCTTTGCCCGAGCCGCTTGGCCCATCAATGGTGATGACCGGTGCAATGTTTTTCACGACTGAGCCTCTTGTGCCACACGAATACCCACCTGCCCGCACAGCGCGAGGAAGTTCGGGAACGACGTCGCGACGTTGGCGCAATCATGGATGCGGATTGGCGCAGTAGCGCGCAACGAGGCAACGCTGAACGCCATCGCGATACGGTGATCGCCATGACCATGCACTTCGCCGCCGCCAATCTGGCCGCCGTCGATGATGATGCCGTCCGGGGTTGGCTGGCATTTCACGCCCAGCGCCAACAGGCCGTCCGCCATCACTTGAATACGATCCGATTCCTTGACCCGCAGCTCTTCAGCGCCAGTCAGCACGGTACGCCCTTCGGCGCAGGCAGCCGCCACGAACAGCACCGGGAATTCGTCGATGGCCAGCGGAACCAGCGCTTCGGGAATCTCGATACCTTTGAGTTTAGCTGCCCGCACGCGCAGGTCGGCCACAGGCTCGCCGCCGACTTCACGCTGGTTCTCCAGAGTGATGTCCGCGCCCATCAAACGCAGGATGTCGATCACGCCGGTACGGGTCGGGTTAATGCCGACATGCTCAAGCACCAGCTCCGAACCTTCAGCGATCGATGCAGCGACGAGGAAGAACGCCGACGACGAGATGTCACCCGGCACTTCGATATGGGTCGCGGCCAGCTTGCCACCGGACTCGACCGACGCCGTGGCGCCATCAACGCTCACCGGATAACCGAAGCCACGCAGCATGCGCTCGGTGTGGTCGCGAGTCGGAGCCGGCTCGGTCACCGTGGTCTTGCCTTCAGCGTACAGACCAGCAAGCAGCAGGCAGGATTTCACCTGAGCACTGGCCATCGGCATGGTGTAGGTCAGGCCTTTAAGCTTGTGACCACCGCGAATGGTCATCGGCGGACGACCTTCGGCAGCGGTCTCGATCACGGCGCCCATTTCACGCAGCGGATTGGCCACACGATTCATTGGACGCTTGGACAGCGACGCATCGCCAGTCAAAACACTGTCGAAGTTCTGCGCAGCCAACAGGCCGGACAGCAGACGCATCGAAGTGCCGGAGTTGCCCAGATAGATCGGGCCCGGCGCCGGTTTCAGACCGTGCAGGCCGACACCATGGATGGTTACGCGGCCGTGGTGCGGGCCTTCGATGACCACGCCCATGTCGCGAAATGCCTGCAAGGTCGCCAGGGCGTCTTCGCCCTCAAGGAAACCTTCCACTTCGGTGACGCCTTCGGCCAGCGAGCCGAGCATGATCGAGCGGTGGGAAATCGATTTATCACCCGGTACGCGAATCCGACCGGACAGGCGGCCACCAGGTTGAGCCAGGAAGATCAGATCGTTGGAATTCATAGCGTCCACATAGGCCCTGCGGGCCAGGATTTTACTGAAATGCTCGCGGGCAACCCGGGCGCGCGTGAAAACGCCCAACAATTGGTGCCCATCCCCTGCATCGACCGCGTCGCGCAAGGCGTCGAGGTCGCTGCGAAATGTATCGAGTGTGCGCAGGACAGCCTCGCGGTTGGCGAGGAAGATGTCGTGCCACATCACCGGGTCGCTTCCGGCGATTCTTGTGAAATCGCGGAAACCGCCCGCAGCGTAACGGAAGATCTCAAGATTTTCATTGCGCTTGGCCAACGAGTCGACCAGACCAAAGGCCAGCAGGTGCGGCAAATGGCTGGTCGCGGCCAGCACCTCATCGTGACGCTCGACCTGCATGTGCTCGACGTCGGCGCCCAATTCGCGCCACAGACGATCGACCACGGCCAATGCGGCCGGATCGGTTTGCTCAAGCGGCGTAAGGATCACTTTGTGGCGACGGAACAGTTCTGCATTGGAGGCTTCCACCCCGCTCTGCTCGGAACCGGCAATCGGATGGCCTGGCACGAAACGCGCCGGCATACCACCGAACGCTTCGGTTGCCGCGCGTACCACGTTGCCTTTGGCGCTGCCGACATCAGTCAGAATCGCCTGTCCAAGATCCATACCCGCCAGACGCGCGAGCACTTTTTCCATGGCCAGGATCGGCACGGCCAGTTGAATCACGTCAGCGCCCTGGCATGCAGCTGCCAAGTCGTCTTCACAACGATCGACCACACCCAACTCGACCGCCAGCTTGCGCGATTGCGGGTCGAGATCGACCCCGACCACTTCGCGGCAGACGCCGCTTTCACGCAAGCCTTTGGCAAACGAACCACCGATCAACCCCAGACCGACCACCACCAGGCGCCCGATCATAGGTGCAGCAGATTGCAGTGCAGTGACATCACCCACGAGCCAGAACCTTGCGCAGCGCTTCGAGGAAGCGGCTGTTTTCCGCCGGCAGACCGATGGTCACCCGCAGGTGGTTCGGCATGCCGTAGTTGGCCACCGGACGCACGATCACGCCTTCGCGCAGCAAGCCCTGAAATACCGGAGCGGCTACTTGACCGAGGTCGACGCAGATGAAGTTACCCTTGGATTCGATCCAGCTCAGGCCCAACTCACGGAAACCGGCTTGCAACTGCTGCATGCCCGCCTCGTTGAGCTGACGGCTTTGCGCCAGATACTCGTCGTCCTTCAGTGCCGCACAGGCCGCCGCCAAGGCGAGGCTGTTGACGTTGAACGGTTGACGCACACGGTTCAGCACATCCGCCACCACCGGGGTGGACAGGCCATAACCAACACGCAATGCCGCCAGACCATAAGCCTTGGAGAACGTGCGCGAAACCAGCAGGTTCGGGTAAGCGGCGAGGAAATCCAGACCGTCCGGCAGATCACTGCCTTCGGCGTACTCGATGTAAGCCTCGTCGAGCACCACCAGCACATGCTCCGGAACATCCTGCAGGAACTCGTCCAGCGCCTCTGCGCCGAACCAGGTACCGGTCGGGTTATTCGGGTTGGCGATAAACACGACGCGGGTATTGGCATCAATGGCCGCAAGCATCGCAGGCAGGTCGTGCCCCCAATCCTTCGCCGGAACCACTTTGGCCTGCGCGCCGACCGCCTGAGTGGCGATCGGATACACCGCAAACGCGTGCTCACTGAACACCGCATTCAGGCCCGGCGCCAGATAGGCGCGCGCGACCAACTCAAGAATGTCGTTGGAGCCATTGCCCAGGGTGACCTGGTTCAGCTCGACGCGGCACTGCTCGGCCAGCAGCGATTTCAGCGCGAAACCGTTGCCGTCCGGGTAACGGGTCAGCTCGGCCAGTTCTTCACGGATCGCCGCCAAGGCTTTCGGACTGGCGCCCAGCGGGTTTTCGTTGCTCGCCAGTTTGACGATTTTTGCCGGATCCAGATCCAGCTCGCGCGCCAGTTCGTCCACAGGCTTGCCCGGAACGTACGGCGAAAGTTGTTGCACGCCCGGCTGTGCCAGAGCGAGGAAGTTACCACTCATTTGCTACCGCCCTTAGAGAACTGCTTTCGGGTAGGAACCCAGCACTTTGAGTGCCACTGCTTCCTGACTGATCTTTTCCAGCACACCCTTGATCAACGGATCACGGTGGTGGCCGACGAAGTCGATGAAGAACACGTAGGTCCATTTGCCGCTGCGCGACGGACGGGTTTCGATCCGGGTCAGGTCGATCCCGTTGTCATGGAACGGCACCAGCAGCTCGTGGAGCGCACCTGGCTTGTTGCTCATCGAAACGATGATCGAAGTCTTGTCGTCACCAGTCGGCGGCACTTCCTGGTTACCGATCATCAGGAAGCGCGTCGAGTTGTCCGGACGATCTTCGATCTTCTCGGCCAGACGGGTCAGGCCATACAGACCAGCCGCCATATCGCCGGCAATCGCCGCCGAGTTCCACTCGCCTTTAACCCGTTTGGCCGCTTCGGCGTTGCTCGATACCGCAACGCGCTCGACATTCGGGTAATGCGCGTCCAGCCACTTGCGGCACTGGGCCAGCGACTGCGCATGGGAATAGATGCGGCTGATGCTGTCAGTCTTGGTGTTTTCACCGACCAACAGGTGATGGTGAATACGCAGCTCGACTTCGCCACAGATGACCATGTCGTGCTCAAGAAAGCTGTCCAGCGTGTGGTTGACCGCGCCTTCGGTGGAGTTTTCCACCGGCACCACGCCGAAATTCACCGCACCGGCCGCCACTTCACGGAACACTTCGTCGATCGCCGCCATCGGCTTGCTGATCACCGCGTGACCGAAGTGCTTCATCGCTGCAGCCTGGGTGAAGGTGCCTTCAGGGCCGAGATACGCCACTTTCAGCGGCTGCTCCAGCGCCAGGCACGACGACATGATTTCGCGGAACAACCGCGCCATCTCTTCGTTGCCCAGCGGCCCCTGGTTGCGCTCCATCACCCGTTTGAGCACCTGAGCTTCGCGCTCAGGACGATAGAACACCGGCACTTCGCCTTCGGCCAGCGAGGCCATCTTTACTCGCGCGACTTCCTGGGCGCAACGCGCACGCTCACTGATCAGCTCGAGGACTTTGGTGTCCAGAGCGTCAATGCGAACGCGCAGTGCCTTGAGTTCTTGCTCGGACATCAGCCGTGTTCCTTCTCGAATTCAGCCATGTACGCCACCAGCGCGTTAACGGCGGTGATGTCGACGGCGTTGTAGATGGAGGCGCGCATGCCGCCCACAGAGCGGTGGCCCTTGAGATTGAGCAGACCACGCGCATCGGCGCCGGCGAGGAATGGCTTGTCCAGACGATCATCAGCCAGACGGAACGGCACGTTCATCCACGAGCGGTCCGACTTGTTGATCGGGTTGCTGTAGAGGCCGCTGGCATCGATGAAGTCGTACAGCGTGCGCTGCTTGACGTCATTCAGTTTGGCGATCGCTTCGACACCGCCCTGCTCTTTCAGCCACTGGAACACCAGACCGGACAAATACCAGGCCAACGTCGGCGGGGTGTTGTACATCGAGCCGTTATCGGCCGCGACCTTGTAGTCGAGCATGGTCGGGCACAGCGCGCGCGCCTTGCCCAGCAAGTCTTCGCGAATGATGTTGACGACGATGCCGCTCGGGCCGATGTTTTTCTGTGCACCGGCGTAGATCATGCCGAAACGCGAGATATCAACCGGACGCGAGAGGATGTCCGAAGACATGTCCGCCACCAGCGGCACGTCACCGGTTTCAGGGATCCACTGGAATTCCAGACCGCCGATGGTTTCGTTCGGTGCGTAGTGGACGTAAGCGGCGTCTTTCGACAGATTCCACTCGTTCTGGCCCGGGATGGCGAAATAGTCGTAAGGCTTGGCGGTGGCGGCAACGTTGACGTGACCGTAGCGCGAGGCCTCTTCGATGGCTTTCTGCGACCAGATACCGGTGTCGATATAGTCGGCCGAGCCGTTTTCCGGCAGCAGGTTCAGCGGAATCTGCGCGAATTGCTGGCTGGCGCCACCCTGCAGAAACAGCACTTTGTAGTTCGACGGGATATTCAGCAGGTCACGCAGATCCTGTTCGGCCTGGGTGGCGATGGACACGAACTCATCACTGCGATGGCTCATTTCCATGACCGACAGACCCTTGCCGTGCCAATCAAGGAGTTCCCCTTGGGCGCGCTGCAGGACAGCTTCAGGAAGCGCCGCAGGACCGGCGCAGAAGTTATAGGCTCGCTTGCTCACATCCAATCTCGCTCTGACTTGGTGATACACAAAAAATCTGTAAATCTGATAGGTCTACCTCTGTAGGAGCTGCCGAAGGCTGCGATCTTTTGATCCTGTTTTTTACCTTCAAGATCAAAAGATCGCAGCCTTCGGCAGCTCCTACAGGGGAAATTCATACCGGACAAATAACAAGGGGGCGAATTCTCATCCGCCCCCTCGTTTGTCCGCTTATTCTTGCGGTTCTTCGTCTGCTGCGGCGTCGAGTTGCTGGTCTTCGACGGCATCGTCGTTCACGACAGTGCCTTCGAATTCCTCGCCCTCTTCACCCTCAAGCTCTTCACCTTCAACTTCCGAAGGCTCCTGAACCCGCTCCAGCCCGACCAGGGTTTCGTCCTTGGCCAGCTTGATCAGCGTGACGCCCTGAGTGTTACGGCCCAGGCTCGACACTTCGTCGACACGGGTACGTACCAGGGTGCCCTGATCGGAGATCAGCATGATCTCTTCACCGTCCTGCACCTGAACCGCGCCGACCAGACGGCCGTTACGCTCGTTGCTGACCATGGCAATAACGCCCTGACCGCCACGCTTGTACTCAGGGAACTCGGTGATCGCCGTGCGCTTGCCGTAGCCGCGCTCGGAAGCGGTGAGAATTTCGCTGCCTTTTTCCGGAATCAGCATGGAGATCAGCTTCTGCCCTTCTGGCAGACGCATGCCACGCACACCGCGGGCGGTACGGCCCATGGCGCGAACTTCGGACTCTTTAAAGCGAGTCACTTTGCCGCCGTCGGAGAACAGCATGATTTCCTGCTCGCCATCGGTGATGGCAGCGGAGATCAGGATGTCGCCTTCGTCCAGCTCCAGCGCGATCAGACCGACGCTGCGCTGACGGCTGAAGGCCACCAGCGGAGTCTTCTTCACGGTACCGTTGGCGGTCGACATGAAGATGAACGGGGCCTTCTTGCGGTCGGCAGCCTTGATACGGGCGCGGCGCTCTTCGTCGGTCTCGTTGCTGTTTTCGATTTCTTCTACATCCGCCTCGGCGCCTTCGGCTTCTTCTTCATCAGCCTGACGCTTCATGGCTTCGAGATCGACCGGCAGCATGGTGGTGATGTACTCGCCTTCGCTCAATGGCAGAAGGTTGACCAGCGGACGGCCACGGGCGGCGCGGGACGCTTCCGGAATCTCGTAGGTCTTGAGCCAGTACACCTTGCCCTTGCTGGAGAACAGCAGCAGCGTGGTGTGGCTGTTGGCAACCAGCAGGTGAGCGATGTAGTCCTCATCCTTGACGCCGGTCGCCGACTTGCCTTTACCGCCACGACGCTGAGCCTGGTACGCAGCCAATGGCTGGGTCTTGGCGTAGCCACCGTGGGAGATGGTCACGACGCGCTCTTCTTCCGGGATCATGTCACCCAGGGTCAGGTCGAGACGGGCATCGAGAATTTCGGTACGACGCTGATCGCCGTATTCGGCGCGGATCACTTCCAGCTCTTCGCGGATCACTTCCATCAGGCGCACGGCGCTGTTGAGGATGCGGATCAGCTCGCCGATCTGGTTGAGGATCTCTTGATACTCGGCCAGCAGTTTTTCGTGTTCCAGACCGGTCAGACGGTGCAGACGCAGTTCCAGAATGGCTTGCGCCTGTTCTGGCGACAGGAAGTATTTACCTTCACGCAGACCGTATTGCGGATCGAGGTTTTCCGGACGGCACGAATCGGCACCGGCACGTTCAACCATCGCCACTACAGCCGAGGATTCCCACGGCGTGCTGACCAGCGCTTCTTTCGCTTCCGACGGTGTCGGCGAAGCCTTGATCAGGGCGATCACCGGGTCGATGTTCGACAGGGCAACGGCCTGGCCTTCGAGGATGTGACCACGCTCGCGGGCCTTGCGCAGTTCGAACACGGTACGGCGGGTAACCACTTCGCGACGGTGACGGACGAAGGCTTCCAGCAGATCCTTGAGGTTGAGGATGCGTGGACGGCCGTCGATCAGCGCAACGATGTTGATGCCGAAGACCGATTGCAGCTGGGTCTGGGCGTAGAGGTTGTTGAGGATCACCTCAGGCACTTCGCCGCGACGCAGTTCGATCACGACGCGCATACCGTCCTTGTCGGACTCGTCGCGCAGTTCGGTGATGCCTTCCAGCTTCTTCTCTTTGACCAGCTCGGCGATCTTCTCGATCAGACGCGCCTTGTTCAGCTGGTACGGCAGCTCGGTGATGACAATCTGCTGACGACCACCGACCTTGTCGATGTCTTCAATGATCGAGCGGGCGCGCATGTAAATACGCCCGCGACCGGTACGGTAGGCTTCAATGATGCCGGCACGACCGTTGATGATCGCGGCGGTCGGGAAGTCCGGACCGGGGATGTATTGCATCAGTTCATCGACGGTCAGCTCAGGGTTGTCGATGAGCGCCAGGCAACCGTCGATGACTTCACCGAGGTTGTGCGGCGGAATGTTGGTCGCCATGCCCACGGCGATACCGCTGGAGCCGTTGACCAGCAGGTTGGGGATACGGGTCGGCATGACCGCCGGGATCATTTCGGTGCCGTCGTAGTTCGGCACCCAGTCCACGGTTTCCTTGTGCAGGTCAGCCAGCAGTTCGTGCGCCAGCTTGGTCATGCGCACTTCGGTGTATCGCATGGCCGCAGCGTTGTCGCCGTCGACCGAACCGAAGTTGCCCTGACCGTCTACCAGCAGGTAGCGCAGGGAGAAAGGCTGGGCCATACGGACGATGGTGTCGTACACCGCGGTATCACCGTGCGGGTGATACTTACCGATCACGTCGCCGACAACACGGGCAGATTTCTTGTACGGCTTGTTGAAGTCGTTGCCCAGCTCGCTCATCGCGAACAGTACGCGACGGTGCACGGGCTTGAGGCCATCGCGCGCATCCGGCAGTGCACGGCCGACGATCACGCTCATCGCGTAGTCGAGGTAGGACTGTTTCAGCTCGTCTTCGATATTGACCGGGAGGATTTCTTTGGCCAGTTCGCCCATGAGAAGCCTGATTCCTTTTTCTGGTGAAACTTCGTCATATCCATATGGGACCAACGAAGCTCGTCGGGGCAGGCCGAGTGCCATGCACCGACTTACGACAAATCAACATTGGATCGCGGATTTGCGCAGTAAAGACAGCTCCGTGGAGCTGCCTCGGAAAACGCCGGATGTTATCACAAGAGCCGCCACGCACCTATCCCCCTGATGCGCATGGAGCATAGTTAGTTGACCGGTGACAGGCTTAACGGGGACGAGAGAGGCTCAGAGCTTCGTTGAATGCAGAATTGAGGCTTGGTTTAGCGATGTTTATTGACATTTAGGGCCCCAAACACCTGTAGGAGCTGCCGAAGGCTGCGATCTTTTGATCCTGACCTGTAAAAAGCAAGATCAAAAGATCGCAGCCTTCGGCAGCTCCTACATTGAGTATCACCGCATCAATGCAGGCGTTTGCGGCACATCAACTGGGCCATTTTCACGGTATCCGGACGCTCAACGATGCCTTTCTCGGTGACGATCGCGTCGATCAGGTCCGCCGGCGTCACATCAAATACCGGATTGAACGCTTCAACGTCCGCGCCGAGACGCTTGCCACCCACTTCGAGGAGCTCGGCGCCATCACGCTCCTCGATCGGGATGTCGTCACCGCTGGCCAGATTCATGTCGATGGTCGAACTTGGCGCCACCACCATGAAACGCACGCCGTGGTGCATGGCATTGACCGCCAGTTGATAGGTGCCGATCTTGTTGGCGACGTCACCATTGGCCGTGATGCGGTCCGCGCCAACGATCACCCAGGTCACGCCTTTGGTTTTCATGATATGCGCCGCAGCGGAGTCGGCATTCAGCGTCACCGGGATGCCTTCATTGGCCAACTCCCACGCAGTCAGGCGCGAGCCCTGCAGCCATGGACGGGTTTCGTCGGCATAAACGCGCTCGACCATGCCTTCCAGATAAGCCGCGCGAATCACCCCCAGCGCGGTACCGAACCCGCCGGTCGCCAGCGCGCCAGTATTGCAGTGGGTCAGAATCGCCTGGGCATTGCCCTGATGCTTGCGGATCAGGTCAACGCCGAGCTGGGCCATGGTCAGGTTGGCTTCACGGTCGCTTTCATGAATAGCGAGGGCTTCGGCTTCCAGCGCCGCCAGCGGGTCGGCGTTTTCTTTCAAGCGATCCAGACGATCGTGCATACGGCCGAGTGCCCAGAACAGATTGACTGCCGTCGGACGGGAATCGGCGAGCAAGGCGAAATCTTCTTCCAGCGCCGCCGACCAGTCGCCACCTTCGGCGATCCGCGCACGGGCCGCGAGGACGATGCCATAAGCGGCACTGATGCCGATGGCCGGCGCGCCACGCACCACCATCGAACGAATCGCCTCAGCCACGTCGGCGGCGCTGGTGTAGGCAATCCAGGTCTCTTCGAACGGCAAAATACGCTGATCCAGCAGGTGGAGCGCGCCATCTCGCCAATCGATGGCCTTTACTTTCTCCGCAGCCAACAGTCGATCGCGCATCCCTCACCCCGCACTCATGAACAAAAGCCGCCGATTATAGCGATCCCCCCGCGAAGACGCTCGGGTATACTTCGCCATCCTTTACAAAAGCACTGGAACCGACCCTCGATGCCGAAACCTGCCATTGCGCTCGACTTATTATTGCTGCCGACCTGGCTGGTACCCGTCGAACCTGCAGGCGTCGTGCTCAAGGAACATGGCCTGGGCATCCGCGACGGTCGCATCGTGTTTATCGGCCCGCGCGCTGAAGCGCTGAAGTGTAACGCCACTGAAACCCGCGAATTGCCGGACATGCTGCTCGCCCCCGGCCTGATCAATGCGCACGGCCATGCGGCGATGACGCTGTTCCGTGGGCTGGCCGATGATCTGCCGCTGATGACCTGGCTGGAAAACCACATCTGGCCGGCCGAAGCCAAGTGGGTCGATGAAGATTTCGTCCGTGATGGCACCGACCTGGCCATCGCCGAGCAGATCAAGGGTGGCATCACCTGTTTCTCGGACATGTATTTCT
This sequence comes from Pseudomonas sp. rhizo66, assembly GCF_031931925.1. Lineage (NCBI taxonomy): Bacteria > Pseudomonadati > Pseudomonadota > Gammaproteobacteria > Pseudomonadales > Pseudomonadaceae > Pseudomonas > Pseudomonas sp. rhizo66. The sequence continues at coordinate 15,512 of NZ_JAUJWZ010000015.1, read as the reverse complement.
TCCCGAAAGTCGCCAGCGAGCGCGTACACAACAGCGGCATTCGCGCACAGATCGCCATTCCGATCCTTGATTTCCCGATTCCGGGCGCCAGCAGCGCCGATGAAGCCATTCGTCAGGGCGTTGAATTGTTCGGCGATCTGAAGCACCACGAACGCATCAAGATCACCTTCGGCCCCCATGCACCGTACACCGTCGGCGACGAGAACCTTGAGAAAATCCGCGTGATTGCCGAGGAACTCGACGCGTCGATCCACATGCATGTCCATGAGACGGCTTTCGAAGTCCAGCAAGCGCTGGAACAGCGCGGCGAACGTCCGCTCGCTCGCCTCGGTCGTTTGGGCCTGCTCGGCCCGCGCTTCCAGGCGGTGCACATGACTCAGATCAGCGATGACGACCTGGCGTTGCTGGTAGAAAGCAACACCAGCGTGATCCACTGCCCGGAATCGAACCTCAAACTGGCCAGCGGTTTCTGCCCGGTCGAGCGTTTGTGGCAGGCTGGCGTCAATGTCGCGGTCGGCACCGATGGCGCGGCAAGCAACAATGATCTCGACCTGCTCGGCGAAACCCGCACCGCCGCGCTGCTGGCCAAAGCCGTCGCCAGCTCAGCCACGGCGCTGGACGCCCATCAGGCGCTGCGCATGGCCACACTGAATGGCGCGCGGGCATTGGGGATCGAAGCGCAAGTCGGCTCGCTGGAAATCGGCAAAGCTGCGGACATCGTCGCTTTCGACCTGTCCGGTCTGGCGCAGCAACCGGTGTATGACCCGGTTTCGCAGCTTATATATGCCACCGGTCGCGATTGTGTGAAACACCTGTGGGTCGCCGGCAAGCAACTGCTGGACGACCGGCGCCTGACCCGACTCGACGAAGAACAGCTTGGCGCTACCGCCCGGGCCTGGGGCCAACGCATCAGCGGCCGCACCGAATCGTAAACACTCTGGCGCAAACGCCGGGGCTACAGCACTTTTAAAGTTTTAGAGGAATGAACATGAGCAACGTCGACCACGCCGAAATCGCCAAATTCGAAGCCCTGGCCCATCGCTGGTGGGACCGCGAAAGCGAATTCAAACCGCTGCACGACATCAACCCGCTGCGGGTCAACTGGATTGACGAGCGGGTCAATCTGGCCGGCAAGAAAGTCCTCGATGTCGGTTGCGGCGGCGGCATCCTCAGCGAAGCCATGGCCCAGCGAGGCGCCACTGTAATGGGCATCGACATGGGCGAAGCGCCATTGGCGGTCGCGCAACTGCATCAGCTGGAATCCGGCGTCAGCGTCGAGTACCGCCAGATCACCGCCGAAGCCCTCGCCGAAGAAATGCCGGAGCAGTTCGACGTGGTCACCTGCCTGGAAATGCTTGAGCACGTGCCGGATCCGTCGTCGGTGATCCGCGCCTGTTTCCGCATGGTCAAGCCGGGCGGCCAGGTGTTCTTCTCGACCATCAACCGCAACCCGAAGGCCTACCTGTTCGCCATCGTCGGCGCCGAATACATCATGAAGTTGCTGCCGCGCGGTACCCACGACTTCAAGAAATTCATCCGCCCGTCCGAGCTGGGTGCCTGGAGCCGCATGGCCGGCCTGACCGTCAAGGACATCATCGGCCTGACCTACAACCCGCTGACCAAGCACTACAAGCTGGCCAACGACGTTGACGTCAACTACATGATCCAGACCCTGCGCGAGGAATAAGCTGATGGCGATCAGAGCAGTTCTCTTCGACATGGACGGCACCCTGCTCGACACGGCGCCGGACTTCATCGCCATCTGCCAGGCCATGCGCGCGGACCGCGGCTTGCCACCGATGAACGACAAGCACATCCGCGACGAGATCTCCGGTGGCGCCAAGGCCATGGTTGCGGTGACGTTCTCGATGGACCCGGAATCGCCGGGCTTCGAAGAACTTCGCCTGGAGTTCCTCGAGCGCTATCTGGTCGGCTGCGCCGTGCACAGCAAGCTGTTCGACGGCATGGGCGAACTGCTGGCCGATATCGAAAAGGCCAATCTGATCTGGGGCGTGGTGACCAACAAGCCACTGCGCTTCGCCGAGCCGATCATGCAGCAACTGGGATTGGCTAAGCGTTCGGCCTTGCTGATCTGCCCGGATCACGTGAAGAACAGCAAGCCGGATCCGGAACCGTTGATCCTCGCCTGCAAAATGCTTGATCTGGATCCGTCGACGGTTCTGTTTGTCGGTGATGATCTGCGTGATATCGAATCGGGGCGCGATGCCGGTACGAAAACGGCGGCGGTGACGTTTGGTTATATCCACCCGGACGACAACCCGCGGCATTGGGGTGCGGACGTGGTGGTGGATCATCCGTCGGAGTTGCGCAAGGTGCTCGATAGCGCGCTTTGCAGTTGCTGAGACCTGACGCAGAGCGTCATTGGCTGCATTTCCACGCAGAGCGTGGGAACGATCTGACTTGATGAGGTTTTTATGTTTGATTATTCCGCTCGTCCCGAATTACTCAAGGATCGGGTCATTCTGGTCACCGGTGCCGGTCGTGGCATTGGCGCGGCGGCCGCGAAAACCTACGCCGCCCATGGTGCAACCGTGTTGCTGCTGGGCAAGACCGAAGCCAATCTGACGCAGGTTTACGACGAGATCGAAGCCGCGGGCTACCCGCAACCGGCGGTGATTCCATTCAACCTCGAAACCGCCCTGCCCCATCAGTACGATGAGCTGGCGGCGATGATCGAGAACGAGTTCGGCCACCTCGACGGTTTGCTGCACAACGCTTCGATCATCGGCCCACGCACGCCGATCGAGCAGTTGTCCGGCGAAAACTTCATGCGCGTCATGCAGGTCAACGTCAACGCCATGTTCATGCTGACCCAAACCCTGCTGCCGCTGCTCAAGCTGTCGCAAGATGCTTCTGTGGTGTTCACCTCCAGCAGCGTCGGTCGCAAGGGTCGTGCGTACTGGGGCGCTTATGGCGTGTCGAAGTTCGCCACCGAAGGCCTGATGCAAACCCTGGCCGATGAACTCGACGGCGTCGCCCCGGTACGCTCCAACAGCATCAACCCGGGCGGCACGCGTACCAGCATGCGCGCGCAGGCGTATCCGGGGGAGAACCCGCTGAACAATCCGACACCGGAGGAGATCATGCCGGTCTACCTGTACCTGATGGGGCCGGACAGCACGGGCATCAATGGCCAGGCCTTCAACGCGCAGTAACTGCCATACGTCGCTTTTGTTGCCGCGGCAGATTCCTGTCGCGGCATGTATTTGCCGCTGACGACAGTCATATTCCAGTCAAAATTCCAGCACACTCTCCCCCCTTGATCTGCCAACTTATTGATTCCAAACGGTTTAAATAAAAGCGAACCGAATGGCACGACTTTCGCTCTAAATTCCTTCAAAGCATGCCGTGTGAAGGCAGTGGGGCAAGGCCGATTTCGATAGCTGACTAATCGTCTTCAGGCAGACTAAACTTACGCCAAATGTCCTACGGGACTGATGGATCAGTATGACGCGCAGCCCATAGCCGCTCTCACCCAGCCTGTAAGACAGACTTACTGCTTTAGGGGCTCACGCCATATGAAATCACCCTCCCAGACCAATGCAATTGACTTTGACAGTGCCAAATTGCAACGCCTGGGCTTTGGCCAACTGCCTCCCCTCCTGGAGCGACCGGCCAGCCTGGCGCAACTGCGCCAGCAAATGAGCCTGCAACTGCAAACCAGCCTCGAACCGCAACGCATCCTCGGTCTGTTTTTCCGCGAAGTTCAGCGTCTTGTGCCGCTGGACGCGCTCAGCTACGTACACCAGGGCAGCGACTTGCGCCTGGAGTTCGGCACTCGCGGCCACCACTCGATCAGCTATACCCTGAGCCACGAAGGCGAGCATATGGGGGAGCTGGTGTTCCGTCGCAATCAGCGCTTCAACGACAAGGAACAAGGCCAGCTGGAATCGCTGTTGTCGTCCTTGCTGTACCCGATGCGCAATGCCCTGCTTTATCGCGAGGCGACTCAGAGTGCCCTGCGCGATCCGCTGACCGGCGCCGGCAACCGCATCGCCATGGAGCAGACCCTGCAGCGGGAAATCGATATGTCCCGCCGGCATCAACAACCGTTGTCGCTGCTGATGCTCGATATCGACCACTTCAAACGGGTCAACGACAGCCATGGCCACAGCGCCGGCGATGACGTGCTTAGAGCCATTGCAGCGACGATCAAGACACAGCTGCGCAACGTCGACATGGTGTTCCGTTACGGTGGCGAAGAGTTTCTGGTGCTGCTGTCCAATACCAGCCGGGAAGCGGCCGCAATGGTCGGCGAACGGCTGCGTTATGCGACGCAGGCGGCCGAATACTATGCAGATGGGCAGTTGATTGAATTGACGGTGAGCCTGGGCTGTTCGACGTTATTGCCGGGCGAATCGGTCGACAGCTTGCTGCGTCGCGCCGACAGTGCGTTGTATGTGGCCAAGCGCGAGGGTCGTAACCGCCTGGCGATGGCGGGCTAAGCTGTTCAACCAAGACAAAACAGTGTGGGAGCGAGCCTGCTCGCGAAAGCGGTGAATCAGTCAAAGCAATGCTGACTGACATGACCCCTTCGCGAGCAGGCTCGCTCCCACATTGGTTTTGCGTGAAGCTGAAATCAGCTCTCGACTACAGCTCTGCGCTCTCGGTTGACCAACAAGCGTTCCGACGTCTCCAGTTGCATGCAACGTTCCAGAAACAGATACATGTAGTCGTAACTCTTGCAGACGGCCTGACGCAGCTCGGCCTGCAACGACTTGCTCGGGTTCATCCCGGCCAGGGTGCAGATGATTTCCAGCGCTTCCCAAGGGTGGGCATCGTCGTACTGGGCATGCATCTTCAGCCACTTCATCGCGCGCTTGCGATCCTCTTCAGGAAACGCTGCGGCGTATACGCCTGTGGAGCAGACCAGCGCCGACCACTCCCCGGTCGCGCCTTCGATGGCATAGTTGGTGGCGGCGATGGCCACAATCAACGAATCGGCTGAGCTGGTGTGCCAGCACCAATGACTCAAGGCGTGCAACTCGGGCGGCACATGCTGGGCCTGAAGGTCTTCCAGACTGACACCATGTGCGCGACTCCAGTGCACCCAATAATCCGCATGATTGAGTTCAACGCGGATATTGCGCATCAGCCAGCGCCGCGCCATGTCTTCGCCCGGATGCCGGGCAAATTTGGTTTTGGTGAGATTCTGCGCCATGTACAACGCAAACTGCTCAACCACCGGCCAGCCCCCGATCAGGTACTGACGCATGGTTCTGGCGCTGAGCTTGTTATCACGCATGCGCAGGTAAAGTTCATGTTCGACAACCCGGCGCTTGCTCTCGCTGCAATCCGCAATGAGCTGTTGTGCCCAGGCAGGATAACTTGCAGCTTCCATGAGTGGTCCGGTTCGGTTGAAAGTGTCGATCACTGTTCGGCTCCTTTTGATTTGTGATTGTAAGGATCGGCGAGAGACTTCAACGGAACGTGCCAGGCGCTTTGAATAACAGCGGTTGCGGTCTGGCGGGCCGACTTTGCAAACTGTCGCAGGTAAACAACTGTGGGCGTTCTATAACATAACCCTGAGCATAATCCACACCGATTTCAAGCAAGGCCTGCTCGATCTGGGTTGTTTCAACAAACTCGGCAATTGTCTTCTTACCCATGACATGCCCGATGTGATTGATCACTTCGACCATTGCGCGGTTAATCGGGTCGTCCAGCATATCCTTTACGAAACTCCCGTCGATCTTCAGGAAGTCTACAGGCAAATGTTTCAGATAAGCGAATGAAGACATTCCGGCACAAAAGTCATCTAAGGAGAAATAGCAACCTAAGCCCTTGAGTTCATTGATAAATCTTATTGCACTACCCAAATTTGAAATTGCACTGGTTTCTGTAATTTCAAAACAAATCATTTCAGGCGGTATTGCGTAGTTAACAAACTGTTCTCGCAGAAAGTGCAAAAACGCGTCATCTCCTATAGTAATGCCTGACAGATTAATCGCACACATTGCTAATGGCTGTTGATGTTCTTGCGCAATACATTGAGCAATAACCTTAAATACGTTCTGAACTACCCAACGATCCAATTGACTCATCAAACCATAACGCTCGGCCGCGGGAATGAAACTGTCCGGCAAAATCATACGCCCGGCTTCATCATGCAGACGCAGGAGAATCTCCACGTGCCCGCCCTTGTTGCTACCCGGCTTGAGTGGTGTGATTTCCTGGGCGTAGAGGCAAAAGCGGTTTTCTTCCAGCGCCATGTGCAGACGTTGCACCCAGGCCATCTCACCGAAGCGCAGCGACAGCTCGGAATCGTCAGCGTGGTAGACCTGCACACGGTTGCGACCCTTTTCCTTGGCCATGTAACAGGCCATATCGGCGGCGCGCAATGAGGCTTCGAGGGTGGTCGGGATTTGTGCGATATGCACCAGACCAATGCTCACTGTGGTCAGGAACGGCCGCCCTTTCCAGACAAAATGCAGGTTCTGCACTGTATGGCGCAGCGCTTCGGCGATTTTCTCCGCCGCCTCCGGCGCGCAGTTCTCCAGCAATATGCCGAACTCATCACCGCCGAGTCGCGCCAGCGTATCGCCCTCGCGCAGTCCCGATTGCAACAGCGTGCAAATGTGTCGCAACAGCTCATCACCGGCGGCGTGGCCACAGGTGTCGTTGACCAGTTTGAATTGATCGAGATCGAGGAACATCAGCGCATGCCGCCCGGCATGGCGCGTGAGTTTGTGCAGCGCCTGTTCCAGGCGATATTCGAACTCGCGACGGTTGGCCAGCCCGGTCAGCGCGTCGTGGGTGGCCTGCCACGACAGATTGGCGATGTATTGCCGCTCTTGGGTCATGTCGTGTAACACCAGCACCGTGCCACTGACCTTGCCGGCATTGCGGATCGGCGCGCCAACCAGCGTCACTGACAACGTAGTGCCATCGAGGCGCTGGATCAGTTTCGAATGCTCGCTGCCGCCACTGAGCTTGCCACTGAGGATGTGCTCGATCAGGGTCAGCCCCTCGGACTGGGCGTTGTCGTCGAGCAGATTGAACAACGCCGCCAGCGGCAGGCCCGCCGCCTGTTCGGCCTTCCAGTGGGTCATGGCTTCGGCGGCCGGGTTCATGTAATCGATGGCGCCACTGACGTCGGTGGTGATGACGCCATCACCGATCGAATGCAAGGTGACGTGCGCCCGATCCTTCTCCAGTTGCAACGCCTCGGCAAAGGCATGACGCTGCCTGAGCAATTTGTGCGTGCGCCACAGGGCCAGCACGATCAGCCCCAGTGCCGTGGCCAGATTGGTTAACAGCAGCAGCCGCAGAATCATCCGCGAGCCTTCGCCTAACGCATCGCTGAAGGCTTTCGCGGCCGGGGTCACGCCATTGTTGATGGCAAAAATCCGCGCCTTCCAGCGCTGGATATCGGCGCTGCTGGCACTGTTCTGCGCAATGCTGCGGTGCATCTCCTGCGCCACATCATGCAGCTCGACCAGATAAGCGTCACCGACCGTCCAGCGGTCAATTGCGGTTTCCAGATAACTGAAATGGCGGAAGTTGAGGTACAGCCAGATCAGGCTGGAAACGTCGTCCGGGTGGTTGCCCCCCTTGAGAATGCCTTCGCGCGCCGCGGCCAGATCCGGTGGCTGATGATCCAGCGCCAGGCGCAACTGGTGCCCGCCTTGCGGCACGGAAATCGCGTCTCGATATTTAAGAAAGATCGCCTCGTCGCGGCTGTCAGCGTAGAGATTAAGATAATAAATCGCGTCTTTCTGGCCCTTGGACCAGAGGCTTTCACCGGCGACGTAACCGCGAACCGCCGAGAGCACGTAAAGACTCACGCCGCCCAATAACGCTTGAAACAACACGACGGCAATAAATGGCCAGACGATGCCCAACAACCGTGGCGTTCCGAGAGTCCGCTTTTGCTTCATGAGATCCCTTGCGCAATTACTGCCAGATGAACACCGGAAAATCCCGCTCCTGACAGCTCAGCCTAGGCCAATTTTCGCCAAGTCAAAGGGACAGTCTGTCCGTCCTCTGGGTCGATTGTGCAAAGGGTGGGTCTGTGCGCGCGTTCCGAGAGTTTTTATTCAATGCAATTCAAGCACTAAGCACAGAAACCGGGACGAAACTCAAGGGCGCTGGATCTGCTGCAGGTGACCATAAAGCTTGGCGTACAGACCGCCGTCGGCAATCAACTGCTGATGATCGCCGTCTTCAGCGACCTGACCACCATCGAACACCAGCACGCGATCGGCCTGTTTCACCGCCGACAGTCGGTGGGCAATGATCAGCGTGGTACGGCCATTGAGGAAGCGCGCCATGGCCTGATGCAGGTTGTACTCGGTGGCGGCGTCGAGGGCCGAGGTGGCTTCGTCGAGGATGACGACTTTCGGCTCGGCGAGGATCATCCGCGCGATGGCCAGCCGTTGCCGCTGTCCGCCCGACAGACGCACGCCGGAGCGGCCAACGATACTGTCCAGGCCATTGGGCAAGGCGCGGATGGTCGCTTCGAGCTGAGCGATTTCCAGCGCCTGCCAGCACGCCTCGTCACTGCGGGTGCGGCCCATGGTCAGGTTGGCGCGCACCGTGTCGTTAAACAGCGCCGGGTGCTGCAACACCACCGCGACGTTTTCGCGAACCGTTTCCAGGCCAATTTCCTGCTGGGTCGAGCCGCCGAAGCGAATGGTCCCGGACAGTGGTGTATAGAGCCCGAGCAGCAACTGTACGAGGGTGCTTTTACCGCCGCCACTGGCGCCGACAATCGCGACTTTTTCACCGGGGGCAATCGACAGATTCAACTGATCCAGCACCAGTTCATCGCCGTAGCCGAAGCTCAGGCCCTGCACCTGAATGCCAACGGTGTCACGGCCCTTGAACGGATCAACACCGCCGGGGTATTGCGGCTCATCGGCGCGTGCCAGCAGTTCGTTGATCCGCGCCAGCGCCCCGCCCGCCGCGTAATAGGCGTATTGCAGGTTGAGCAGTTGTTCGACCGGGCCGATCATGAACCACAGGTAACTGAACACCGCGAGCATCTGGCCGATCGACAGGTCGGAGAACAACACCGTGAGCATCGCCGCGGCGCGGAAGATGTCGATGCCGAACTGGAACAGCAAACCGCTGGCACGGTTGGAAGCGTCGGTTTTCCACTGCGAATTGACCGCGTAGTTGCGCACCTCCTGGGCGCGCAGGCCGAGTCGCCCGAGGAAGAACCCCTGACGGTTGCCGGCACGGATTTCCTGAATCGCATCGAGGGTTTCGCTCAACGCCTGGGTGAAGCGCGAGGTGCTGTCGTTCTCGAGTTTCTTCAGGTGTTTGACGCGTTTGCCCAACTGCACCGTGGCGTAGATCACCAGCGGGTTGAACAGCAGAATCAGCAGCGCCAGTTTCCAGTGCATCCACATCAGGATGCTCGCAGTGCCGACCAGCGTCAGCATCGCCACCAGAAAGCGGCTGAGGGTTTCGCCGACGAATTTGTCGAGGGTATCCAGGTCGGTGACCAGGTGCGTCGTCACCGTGCCGCTACCGAGGCTTTCGTATTCACCGAGGGAAATGCGTTTGAGGCGCTCGATCAAGCGCACGCGAATGCGATAAACGATGTCTTTGGCCAAACGCGCAAACAGGCGCGACTGCAACACGCCAAAGCACAGCGAGCTGCAACGCAGGGTCAGGGTGACCACCAGCATCAGGCCGATGTAACCCGCCGCTTGCTGCCACATGCTCGGCAGCACATGGTTCATGAGCTTCAGTGCGGCATCGCCATGGCCGAGCAGGACTTCGTCCACCAGCAGCGGTAGCAACAACGGAATCGGCACGCTGCACAGCGTCGCCAGCACGGCCACACCGTTGGCGATCCACAGGGATTTTTTGTGCGTCAGTGCCAGTCGCCGGACTTCTGCCCAGCTCAGCCGGTCGACACGCTTTACGGCTGGCGTGTCATCGGCCAGATCAGACACAGGCCGCACGCTCCAGCCAGCGGCCGAGCAATGGCGACAGCTCGCTGAGCGGTTGGTAGCCGTTGGTCAGCAGCGCCAATTGACCGTTTCGCTCGGCGAGCAGGGTCGGGAAGCCGGCGATGCCCAGATCCTGCACCCAACTGAAATCGGCCTGAGTCGCTTTGTGCTGGTCGGCATGATCGAACAACGCAGCGAATTCGATACGCGGCACGCCAGCCTGCTCTGCCAGTTCAACCAAAATACTGGCCTGGGTGACATCGCGACCTTCAACGTAAAACGCCTGCTGGATCAGTCCGACCAGCTTCCACGCGCAATCCGGTGCCAGGCTGCGCGCGGTGACGATTGCCCGACAGGCCGGTTCGGTGTCATAGACGAAACCGTCAGGCAACGCTCCTTCAAACTTGAACGGTTGACCCGTGGCCTCGGTGACCGCTTGCCAGTGTTCAAGAATGTAGCGACGCGTGGTCGGCTCCAGCGCCGAACCACTGCCGGTGCGCAGACCACCGACCACCAGATGCAACTCGACCCCGGCTGCTTGCGCCTGCTCGACCAATGCCTTGGCCACCGGAGCAAAACCCCAGCACCAGGAACACATCGGATCCATCACATAGAGCAGGCGCGCAGACATGGTTAAGCCTCGGTGGATGCTTGCTTGTAGTTGTAGCCGATCGGGTGCGGCTGATTGCGCGCCTTGGCCAGCTCGATCTGTTTCTGCCGATCGATGGCGCTGCGGCGGGTTTTCTCGCTCAGTGTGTCCCAGCAATGCGGGCAGCTGATGCCGGCCACGTAATGCTCGGAAGCGCGATCCTCGACGCTGACCGGGGTGCGGCAGGCATGACATTGATCGTAGTCGCCTTCGCTGAGGTCGTGGCGCACGGTCACGCGGTTGTCGAACACGAAGCAGTCGCCCTGCCACTTGGTTTCTTCCTGCGGTACCTCTTCGAGGTACTTCAGGATGCCACCCTTAAGGTGGTAAACCTCTTCGAAGCCCTCGCCGAGCATGTAGCTCGAGGCCTTCTCGCAGCGAATGCCACCGGTGCAGAACATCGCGACCTTCTTGTGCACGGCCGGATCGAAGTGTTCTTTGATGTAATCGGGAAATTCGCGAAAACTGGTGGTTTTCGGATCGATGGCGCCTTCGAAGGTACCGATCGACACTTCGTAGTCGTTGCGCGTGTCGATCAACAGCACTTCCGGGTCGCTGATCAACGCGTTCCAGTCTTGCGGATCAACGTAAGTGCCGACCTTTTTGTTCGGGTCAACGCCTTCGACACCGAGGGTGACGATCTCTTTCTTCAGCTTGACCTTGGTGCGATAGAACGGCTGCTCGTCGCAGTACGATTCCTTGTGGTCGATGTCGACCATGCGCGGATCGTTCTTGAGCCAGGCGAGCAGGCCGTCGATGCCTTCGCGCGTGCCGGACACCGTGCCGTTGATGCCTTCTTCGGCGATCAGCAGGGTGCCTTTGATCTGGTTGTCGACCATCGCTTGCAGCAGGGGCTCGCGCAGGTCAACGTAATCTTCGAGGGTGACGAACTTATACAGTGCCGCCACGACAATCGGTTGTGTCATGGGTATTTCTCCAGGTGGCTACCCTCGCAAAGGGTGAACCGGATTCAAAAAAAAACGCGCCGGGTGAGCGGCGCGTTGCGGATTCTAGCAAAAAACCGAAGCTTAATGCTTGCTGCCGCCAGCACAGGTCGGCGACGCCGGGGCGGCGCCAATCTCTGCCCATTCCTGCGGGGTGTAGGTGTGCAGCGCCAACGCATGGAACTCGCCCATCAGCTCGCCGAGCGTGCCGTAGACTTTCTGGTGGCGCTTGACCCGGTTCAGGCCGTCGAACTGCGCGCTGACCACCACTGCCTTGAAGTGGGTCTGCAACCCGCGACTGTGCATGTGGCTTTCATCCAGCACCTGCAGGTGTTCAGGCTGAAGCAGGGCCAGCGTCGATTCGATGCGTTGTTGCATGGTCATCACGAACTCCGCTTACTTCTTCTTGGCCGGCGCAGCAGCGCCTTTCGGGTCCAGCTCTTTGGTCATGTCGTCGAGCAGCTTGTTGACGACAGGCACGGCGCTTTCCAGTTTGGCCTGGGTCATCTGGGCCGATTGCTGGGTCAGCTGCGGCATTTTTTCCAGGACTTTCTTGCCCAGTGGCGACTTGTAGAACGCAACAAGGTCTTTCAGCTCGGATTCGCTGAAGTTGCTGGTGTAGAGCTTGACCATGTCAGGCTTGAGCTTGTTCCAGCCGATGGCCTGGTCCAGCGCGGCGTTGGCCTTGGCCTGGTAGGTTTCCAGTACGGCTTTCTTGGCTTCCGGGGCTTTGGTCTGTTCGAAACGCTGAGCGAACATTTGCTGCACTTGCATGTACACCGGAGTGCCCAGCTTGTCAGCGTGCGCCAGGGTCAGGAAAGCTTCAGCACTGGCGTTGTGGCTGGCGGTATCGGCAAGCACCTGGCCGCTGGCGCAAACCAGTGCAACCGCGGTGCAGATGGCACGAAGACGAGTCATCGAGTTTCCTTTTCAGCTAGGCGAGGTAAAACCCCAAGGGCGACCATTCTGCGCCTAAAAAACCTCGTGGCTCAACCCCCGAGCCTTGCCGCGCTTGATTGGCGCAGTTTACCGGTCAACAATCGGATCGATGGAACCACCTGGGCCTGACCGGGCCTAAACTGCGCAAACAGACCAACAGGAGTGTGCACGATGAGCCGTATCGAAACCGACAGCCTGGGCCAGATCGAAGTCCCGGACGACGCCTACTGGGGTGCTCAGACGCAACGCTCGCTGATCAACTTCGCCATTGGTCAGGAACGCATGCCGCTGCCGGTCCTGCATGCCCTGGCCCTGATCAAGAAAGCCGCCGCCCGGGTCAACGACCGCAACGGCGATCTGCCCGCCGACATTGCCCGCCTGATCGAACAGGCTGCCGACGAAGTCCTCGACGGCCAGCACGACGACCAGTTTCCGCTGGTGGTCTGGCAGACCGGCAGCGGCACCCAGAGCAACATGAACGTCAACGAAGTGATCGCCGGTCGCGCCAATGAGCTGGCCGGCAACCCGCGCGGCGGCAAGACGCCAGTGCACCCGAACGATCACGTCAACCGCTCGCAAAGCTCCAACGACTGCTTCCCGACCGCTATGAGCATCGCCACTGCACAAGCGGTGCAGGAACAACTGCTGCCGGCGATCGCCGAGCTGTCCGGTGGTCTCGCCGAACTGGCGGCGCGACACATGAAACTGGTGAAGACCGGTCGCACGCACATGATGGATGCGACGCCGATCACCTTTGGCCAGGAGCTGTCCGGATTCATAGCGCAGCTGGATTACGCCGAACGCGCGATCCGCGCCGCATTGCCGGCGGTGTGTGAACTGGCTCAGGGCGGCACCGCGGTCGGCACCGGGCTGAATTCGCCGCACGGTTTTGGTGAGGCGATTGCCGCAGAGCTGGCGGCGCTGTCCGGTCTGCCATTCGTCACTGCGCCGAACAAGTTTGCCGCCCTCGCCGGCCACGAACCGCTGACCAGCCTGTCCGGCGCGTTGAAAACCCTCGCCGTAGCGCTGATGAAAATCGCCAACGACCTGCGTCTGCTTGGCTCAGGCCCCCGCGCAGGTTTTGCCGAAGTGCGGCTGCCGGCGAATGAGCCGGGCAGTTCGATCATGCCGGGCAAGGTCAATCCGACCCAGTGCGAAGCGCTGTCGATGCTCGCCTGTCAGGTATTGGGCAACGACGTGACCATCGGCATCGCCGCCAGTCAGGGTCACTTGCAGTTGAACGTGTTCAAACCGGTGATCATCCACAACCTGCTGCAATCGATCCGCCTGCTTGCCGATGGTTGCAGCAACTTCCAGCAGCACTGCATCGCCGGGCTGGAACCGGATGCCGAGGTCATGGCCCGACATCTTGAACGTGGGCTGATGCTGGTGACGGCACTGAATCCACACATCGGTTATGACAAGTCGGCGGAGATCGCCAAGAAGGCTTACAGCGAGGGTTTGACCTTGCGTGAGGCGGCGTTGGCGTTGGGCTATCTGACCGATGAAGAGTTCGATGCCTGGGTGCGGCCGGAGAACATGATCGAGGCTGGCGCCAAGGGTTAAAAGCAAAAGATCGCAGCCTGCGGCAACTCCTACAGGGTGGAATGCATTCCAATGCAGGAGCTGCCGCAGGCTGCGATCTTTTGATCTTCAGGCCATACGCATCCGCCGCGCCTTCAACCCGGCAATCAACGACGGCCCCAACGCCACCAGCGCCGAGCCCAGCACCACCAGCACCGCCCCGCCATACCCGAGCCCGTTGATTTGCTCGGCATGCACGTACTCAGGCCAGATCCGCGCCGCAATTGCCACCGCAGCAAAGGTCACCAACGGCGTGATCGCCAACGTCGCACTGACCCGCGACGCCTCCCAATGCGCCAGCGCTTCAGCGAACGCGCCATAGGCAATCAAGGTGTTCATGCAGCATGCCAGCAGCAGCCAGCCCTGCAGCGGACTCAGGTTCAGCGCTTCGAGCGGATGCACCCACGGCGTCAGCAACAGTGCGCAGAAGAGGTAGATCACCATCATCACCTGCAACGAATTCCACACCGTCAGCAATTGCTTCTGGCCCAGTGCATAGAAGGTCCACACCGTCGACGCCAACAGCACCAGCAACACCCCGGCGGTGTAATCCGACAACGAAGTCAGCAGCTCAGCCAGCCGTTGATTGAAGAACAGCACAAAACCGATCAACAACACCGCCAGACCAATCCCCTGCCCGATGCTGAAACGCTCCTTGAACACAAACAGACTGGCGATCAGCAACATGATCGGCCCCATCTGCACGACCAATTGCGCGGTACCGGGGCTGAGCAGGTTGAGGCCCATCAGGTACAACACATAGTTGCCGACCAGCCCGAGCACGGCCATCAGCACCAGCCAGCCGCCCTTGGGGCCCAGCACTTTGCGACTGGGCAGACGCTTCACCGCCGCCAGATAGATGAACAGACAGCCTCCGGACACCAGCAGACGAAACCAGGTCACCGTGACCGGGTCCATCACCAGCAGCACCTGTTTGAGCTTGATCGGCAGGATGCCCCAGAGAAACGCGGTCAGCAGCGCCAGGAACAGACCGTAGACCCAGCGACCGGATGAAATGTGCATGGAAACCCCAAAGCCTGCTGACAAGTGCGCTCATTCTAGGCGCGCTGCCCGGCGCAACACAGGGACAGTTGGGGCCAGGCCGCGAATGAAACTGTGCAGGTCGCAGCAGTAAATTGACGCCGCGCCGTTGATCGGCCGGGCGGGCGTGCCAAGTGCTTCAGGCATAAGCTCATTGAATGCCTTTCAGCGTTTCAGCCAAGGAGACCGATCATGTTAGGAATGCGCGCTCAGGATCCAGCCCCGGCTACGCACTTTCGCAGCGACCGGCTGTGCCGGGTCAATGGCGAACTGTATTTCAATACTCGGGAGAATACCCAAGAGGGGCCGTTCGACAGCCCCGAGAAGGCTGAGCTGGAAATAAAGGCTTATATCGCGCGGATGCAACTTCTAGATTCCAACCGCTAAGCGGTGTTGATCCAATCGCTGGCAAGCCAGCTCCCACAGGAT
>NZ_JAUJWZ010000014.1:0-195081 GCF_031931925.1 Pseudomonas sp. rhizo66 | reverse complement strand
AATCTCCAACACACCACAAAACCTGTGGGAGCTGGCTTGCCAGCGATGAGGTCAGCCCTGCCAGCACAAAACCTCCAGACACAAAAAAGCCCCGCCCGGCATACACCGGACAGGGCTTTCCTCTTTTCATACCTGCTACTTAAGCAACATTCATGGTCTTGTGCGTATCAATCAAATGCTGCACCACACCCGGATCCGCCAGGGTCGAGATATCGCCCAACCCGTCATATTCCGCCGTGGCAATCTTGCGCAGAATCCGGCGCATGATTTTGCCCGAGCGGGTCTTCGGCAGCCCCGGTGCCCACTGGATCACATCCGGCGAAGCAATCGGGCCGATCTCTTTACGCACCCAGTTCTTCAGCTCCAGGCGCAACTGCTCGGTTGGCTCCTCGCCATTCTTCAAGGTGACATAGACATAGATGCCCTGGCCCTTGATGTCATGCGGCACGCCGACCACTGCCGCCTCGGCAACCTTCGGATGCGCAACCATCGCGCTCTCGATCTCGGCAGTGCCCATGCGGTGACCGGAGACGTTCAGCACGTCGTCCACACGCCCGGTGATCCAGTAGTAACCATCGGCGTCACGACGCGCACCGTCACCGGTGAAGTACATGCCGCGGAAGGTCTTGAAGTAGGTATCAACGAAACGATCGTGATCGCCATACAACGTACGCGCCTGACCTGGCCACGAATCAAGAATCACCAGATTGCCTTCAGCCTCGCCCTCGATGATGTTACCGAGGTTGTCGACCAGCGCCGGCACTACACCAAAGAACGGACGCGCCGCCGAACCCGGCTTCAGCGCGTGAGCACCCGGCAGCGGGCTCATCATGTTGCCGCCGGTCTCGGTCTGCCACCAGGTATCGACGATCGGGCAACGCGACTTGCCGACATTCTTGTAGTACCAGTCCCACGCTTCCGGGTTGATCGGCTCGCCCACCGAACCGAGCAGACGCAGACTGCTGCCATCGGCGCCTTCAACAGCGGCGGTGCCCGACGCCATCATCGCGCGGATCGCGGTCGGCGCGGTGTAGAGGATGTTGACCTTGTGCTTGTCGACAATCTTCGCCACCCGGGTGATGTCCGGGTAGTTCGGCACGCCTTCGAACAGCAGCGTGGTCGCGCCATTGGCCAGCGGGCCGTAGACAATGTAGCTGTGGCCGGTGACCCAGCCGACGTCGGCGGTGCACCAGTAGATTTCGCCCGGGCGGTAGTCGAACACGCGCTCGTGGGTCATCGCCGCGTACAGCAGATAACCACCGGTGGTGTGTTGCACGCCCTTCGGCTTGCCGGTCGAACCGGAGGTATAAAGGATGAACAGCGCTTCTTCGGCGCCCATCTCTTTCGGCGCGCACACGGTGCCCGCCACTTTCATCAGGTCTTCGTACCAGATGTCGCGATGCTGGTTCCACTTGATGTCGCCACCGGTGCGCTTGCACACGATGACTTTCTGGATGCTGCTGGTTTCCGGATTGGTCAGCGCGTCGTCGACGTTGGCCTTGAGGGAAATCTTCTTGCCAGCGCGAATGCCTTCGTCAGCGGTGATCACCACTTTCGATTTGCAGTCGATGATGCGACCGGCCAGGGCTTCCGGCGAGAAACCGCCGAACACCACCGAGTGAATCGCGCCGATTCGGGTGCAGGCCAGCATGGCGACCACGGCTTCGGGAATCATCGGCATATAAATGGTCACCACGTCACCGCGGTGCACGTCCTGACCACGCAGGGCGTTGGCCAGTTTGCACACTTGTTCGTGCAGTTCGCGGTAGGTGATGTTGCGGCTCTCGGAAGGATCGTCGCCTTCCCAGATGATCGCCACTTGATCGCCGCGCTCGGCCAGGTGACGGTCGAGGCAGTTGTAGGAAACGTTCAGGGTGCCGTCGGCAAACCACTTGATGTCGACATGGTGATCGTCGAACGACGTCTGTTTCACCGTGGTGAAAGGCTTGATCCAGTCGAGACGCTTGGCTTGCTCGCGCCAGAAGCCGTCAGGGTTGACGACCGACTGCTGGTACATGGCTTTGTAGGTCGCCTCGTCAGTCAGCGTGTTAGCCAGAACCTCGGGACGAACGGGATACAGAGAAGCCGCACTCATCTTTCCTACCTCGGTGTAATAGTTGTTTTTGTATGACCCCGTTGTATCCGGGCCGGCCCCATAGAACCATTCGACGATGGTAGTAACAAGCCCCTACAAGTCGTAGCGATACCGAACCAAAACCCTCAACCCCTAGCCCCACGCCGCCTGTAGGAGCTGCCGAAGGCTGCGATCTTTTTGATCTTGCTTCTAAACATCCAGATCAAACGATCGCAGCCTTCGGCAGCTCCTACAGGGGGATTTCGGGGATTGTTACCAAATCTGCCAAAGGTGTTTATCAAAACCCGCTCTGTTTACCCCCGCCCCATCTCCCTAAAATTCACCTCGCCGACAAGGCAAACGCGATTAACAACGTTACAGCCCCCACGAAGGCCGTTAATCCAGCTCTCAAGTAATAACCGCAAATGATGAAGTTCCACACGCAACCCTAAAAAGGTTGCGTGACCCCACTCGACCTCAAAAAGGTAAATCCGAATGAAAGCTTTATTGGTTCTGGCCCTCAGCAGTCTGTGCGCAACCGCCATGGCAGATGAGGCTCCGACTGATGTCGCGCAGCAACAACCGGTTGTTGAGGAATACACTTACTCGACTCATCTGGACATCGCCAAAGTCGTGTCGATGAGCGAAGTTCCGAATGTCTGTGAAGTGGTTCCGGCCAAAATGGAATACGACGACTCCAAAGGTCAGCGTCACATCCTGCGTTACAGCATCATGGGCAACGGCTGCACCAATTGATGATTCGAGACTGCACCGAATTGGATCTCTCAGCGCTTCATTGAGGGTCGATTCCAGCCCGACTTCGGTCGGGCTCAGTTGTGTTTGAAGTCGTCAAAAATGCTTGCAAAACACTAGATGTAGTGAAAAACCGGTTTTTTTGTTCGTTTTTTGAGCAAATTCACAATGGCGAGATTTTTACGAAAAAAAATCTATCCCCGGCAAAGCCCTGTAAACCCTCACTCTCGTCGAAAAACCACCCTCCCCGACCGCTCCATGCGCGGATTCGCCTCAGCACAGCCGTGTTTTTTTCCCTATAATGCCGGCCCATACGGGTCAGCAATATTCCCTTACAGGGATCAAAAGCCATTCTGAAGCCCCGCAGCAGCGTTCAACGCTGATTGCGCCCATCAGAGGCTCTCGGAACCCGTCAAAATTTCTGTTTATTTGCCTGCGTGCATCGCTGCAAAAAACGACATCCAACGCGGTCTGTACGACCGTGTGAAAAACCAACCAATCAGGTTTCACACGGGCACAGGCCCTCACGCAGGAGACGACACGTCATGCTGAGCTGGGACGAATTCGACAAAGAAGACAGTGAAGTAGCAGCAGTGAAAGGCGCCAACGCCGGCCACGCTACTGAAGCCAACATGGACCGCCTCGACAACGCCGGCGGCGCCGCAGCGCTGGAAGCCCGCGCCGTGACCGCCGACGACTCGGCCGCCGTGGCCCGCGCCAAGGCTGCACTGAACTCCCTCGACGTCGCCGAAGGCCTCGCCGAACTCGAAGGCGCCTCCGCCCGTGTCGCCGTTGACGAAAAGCGCATGATCAACTGCCGCGCCGACCTCAACCAACTCGTACCCTTCAAGTACGACTGGGCCTGGCAGAAGTACCTGGACGGCTGCGCAAACCACTGGATGCCGCAAGAAGTCAACATGACCGCCGACATCGCCCTCTGGAAAAACCCGGAAGGCCTGACCGACGACGAGCGCCGCATCGTGATGCGCAACCTCGGCTTCTTCTCCACCGCCGACTCCCTGGTTGCCAACAACCTGGTCCTGGCCGTGTACCGCCTGATCACCAACCCGGAATGCCGCCAGTACATCCTGCGCCAGGCCTTCGAAGAGGCGATCCACACCCACGCCTACCAGTACTGCATCGAATCGCTGGCCATGGATGAAGGCGAAATTTTCAACATGTACCACGAGATCCCGTCGGTCGCCAAAAAGGCAGCCTGGGGCCTGAAGTACACCCGTTCGATCTCCGATCCGAAGTTCGAAACCGGCACCCCGGACACCGACAAAGAACTGCTGCGCAACCTGATCGCCTACTACTGCGTTCTGGAAGGCATCTTCTTCTACTGCGGCTTCACCCAGATCCTCTCCATGGGCCGCCGCAACAAAATGACCGGCGTCGCCGAGCAGTTCCAATACATCCTGCGCGACGAATCCATGCACCTGAACTTCGGCATCGACGTGATCAACCAGATCAAAATCGAAAACCCGCATTTGTGGGATGCTGAGATGAAAGAAGAAGCGACCCAGATGATTCTGCAGGGTACGCAGCTGGAGATCGAATACGCGCGTGACACCATGCCTCGCGGGGTGTTGGGCATGAACGCGGCGATGATGGAGGATTATCTGAAGTTCATCGCTAACCGTCGTCTGAGCCAGATTGGTTTGAAGGAAGAGTATCCAGGGACGACTAACCCGTTCCCTTGGATGAGCGAGATTATGGACTTGAAGAAAGAGAAGAATTTCTTTGAGACTCGGGTTATTGAGTATCAGACTGGTGGGGCGTTGAGCTGGGATTGATTAATCTTTCAGATTTTTAGTATAAAAACCTCGCCATGTGCGAGGTTTTTTTTGAAACATACCCAACCTAAGAAGATCTTTTCTTAGACCCACCACAGCTAACTTCCAGACATTTTCAGAGCAGATACTACAGACATATACAAAACCGCAACCAGCCCAAACTCTACCACCAAAGTCATAAGCACGATTTCAACAAAAAGAAATCGACTAGTACGCCACGCTCGACTGATTTTTTCGATAACACTCTTAAACTGATTCTTCAGCGACAGCTTCTCTACTTTTCTTACTTCCTCGACTTTAAATGCATCCTCCAAAAAACATGAGGCATTCGCATAAGCAGCAACCACAAACATTGCGAAGCAAAAGACACCAGTGAAAATCCTTGCAAATGTTGGATTATCGAACTGCACACCGAACTCACGAACCTTCAAAAATGCGACAAATGATATCGACAACATTAGCGCTTGTGGCGTTAAGTTTCTCAAAAACTCTAAAAAAGGCTTACGCCCCCTTCCGGTTAAATACATTGCCCCTCCTACCAAATTTCAAATTAATCCCTCCAACCGGAACAACCTCACCCAAGGTCAAGCCATCACCCATCAAAAGCGAGGGAAAAATTTCGCCCCTTGATCAACACTTGACTTCCAAACAAATCTTCTTTAAGAGAAAAAATCTCGTCTCTAAAATTATAAAAATCCTGCCGAGACAAATATGTCCTTCCCAGTACTTTATCTTGGGTCGCGGCAATCTCATCGGCACTCCACTTTGGCAACTCTTGCTTTAAATACTTAACAACCCTGGGCATCAAAATTCTCGCATGCTTATCACATATAGCTCGAATCACTCTCATCAAAACCCCCGCCTCATTAGGATTGTCGGCTAGAACAATATCCAACTCACCCAACCTAAGACACTCCAAGTAAGAAGGAGACGAGATTATTTTTTTTTCTTTAAAAGAATAAGCTACAGCATCCCAATTGGTTATAGTCGTAAGAAGCAAGCTATCTCGACCAGTGTATGCGACGTAATTATTCTTGAAGGCCCAAGTCTCACGAATAGGCCACACATCGACTGTCCACCCACCTACTTCAAGCCGATAACCACCAAATTTGTTTCTATGAAACTCTTCAATTTGGCGTGAGAAAAAAACCGCTAATGAATCAACGGAGCAATCTATAACCAAATCGATGTCTGAGTTAAAATCTTTAGCACCGAAAAGTGCGATATCTCTCAGAAGACCGCCAAAAACCAGCACCTCTCCAACGTCGGAAAGGCGCTCAATAAAATAAATTACATCAGCTCTTTTTTGCGAGTCGAAAAACCTTACAACTCGCTTCTTAAAAGCTTGATTGTTAGCTGCAATGTCTATCATAGAGTGGCTTTAATTCTGAGTGCAATGTAATTAAATAACTGTCCGTCATGCCCGAAATTGCATCCGCAAGAAGTTGAGCTTCTTTATAACCTACAGACAAATCGTTGCCCGGATCAGAAAATATACGGCGGTAGCTTTCAGAAATCCTTGAATACACATATTTCCCAAATGGAGTTTCAGACTTAAAACCCTTGCTCAACCTACCGTGTATCCCTACCCACAGCATATCCATCGTTTCTTCAATGTAATTATTACCTCTCAACTCCAACTCCAGCACACTTTTATGTTTGAAGCCGTATGCCATGTCAAAATCCTTTAGGACACTGCAGAACTTCGCCGCTGGGGACACACTCATAATCCCCTTATAAATTTGTTGCCCGCCCACAAAATCATTTGACAATAAAGAGAATTGCTCAACAACCGCTTTGACCATCGCGGTAATAGCATGAACTCGAAACATCTGCATCGAGCAATCATTTAATTCTTGAGGACTAAGCGAGCCTTGTTCAAACTCAGAGCTATGCTTCCTCGCTGCAGCGACTACTCCTTGAGCTACGGGGTCTTCAGCACAATTTTTTTCTAGATACCTAAGAAGATCATAATAGGATGCAAGCCCCTTCTTCACAGTATCCTCTGCATCAAGAACGGAATAAGCAATATCATCGCAGGCTTCCATTATATAGGTTAACGGGTGCCTAATACCCTCTGACAAACCGGTAGCCTCCCAGACCTCTGCAACAATTTTTGCTTCCGACTTAAAGAAACCTTGTTTCTTCCACTTTTCCTTATCAATCCCCTCAGTCGATACCGGGTACTTTATCAAAGCTGCAAGTGTGGCATATGTCAGATTAAGGCCAAACTGATCATTTAAAATCTGTAATTTTGAAACAAGTCGTACAGTCTGCGCATTACCATCAAAGTTTAAAAAATCAGACGCTCCCTCATCACTCTCACCAAAAATGTCCGGCTTATTTTTCACAAACCAATTTCTGATCGCGTACTCGCCCTGATGACCAAAGGGCGGATTGCCCATGTCATGCACCAGCCCTATAGCAGCGAGTAATGCTGGAATACTTCTTTGTAAAAACTCACTAGATCCAGCTTCACAAAAAATTCCCTCATTTTCATAAACCAGACGCAGACCGATACTTCTCGCCAAAGTGGCGACTTCATGTGAATGTGTGAGTCTATTTCTAACACTGTCGTTTTTATCTAAAGGAAAAACTTGTGTTTTATCCGCCAGCCTTCTTGTCGGCGCGGAAAATAAAATCCGATCATAATCCCGTTCAATTTCAAATCTACCATTTGCAGTAGCAGATATATCTACGGCCTTCAACCTGTCCTTTCTACGACTCTCATTCAAGAGCTTAGTCCAGTTGAGCATCTGAGTTCCCTTTCAAAGATTTTTAGAAGATCGCATGATACGGGAGAATTCATGCAGACTAATAGAGCAAATCCCCTCTCACGTATGGTTACAACAACGGGAATCGCTGGCTGGACAACTGACGTTCATACCCATACGCTCGCTGCCTGGTGCCTAAGAAACACCTCACACAGCGGATTGCCCGCACCCGACAGTCGCGGCTTTTTTGTGCCTACGGTTTCCCCGTGCGCATCAAAAACTCTGTTATGCCGGGAGTGGGCGAATAAAAGACCCGAAAGGGGAATATGTCCGGCCCTCTGTGTGGGGTTTCTTAGCTCCCGGCACCCAGCCTTAAGAAAGCTGACATCACACAGAGGTAAATGGATATGCCTACAAATTTCTCCTTCGGCACGAAGGAAATCAGCTTCAACCTCAACATCATCTACATGCTTCCAGCACTGGAGGCCAGCTATGTCTGAACCCCACAGTTCGACTGTCTTCACTCTGCACAAACTCTCTCTCCACGCCCTCCTCCTTGAAGGCCAGCCATGGTTTTGCGCACGCGATATTGGTCGCTTGATGGGCGTCCATCTCAGTGATCGGATGGTCAGCAAACTGGACAAAGATCAGCATCGTTTTCTGTTGATTGAGTATCACCGGCAATCTGAGAAGCAGTTGATGCTCAGTGAGTCAGGCGTGTATGCGCTGTTGGTGTATCACTACGTCCCAGGGAATCGGCTGTTGCGCGAATGGCTGACCCATCAGGTGGTTCCAGCCTTACGCGATGCTGCGTCCTCGGAAGATTCAGATCTACCTATGCTGAGTTTTTTGAAATGGCCTGAGATGTCCGTGAGTCTGTTGCATTGGCAGGATGAAAGCTGGATTCGGCTACGAGATATGCCGTATCTGTTGCAGGGTCAGACACAGCAAGCGACTGTCCCGAAGTCTTGGTGGCGAAAGGCTGCAGACGTATTTCAGTCGTCGAAGCATCTGATGAGTTAGGTGCTGCTTGTGAGATCACTTGCGAGAACTGTCGCAAATCTCTGTAGGAATTTTCCTAGACAGCCGTGATGGCCACTCAGTATCGTCCGAGGGTTTTCAACCCTCGGCGATTTTATGAGCGACAAAAAAAAAGACACTGACTGGACTGTTGTTGAGATTGAGGCAGCGGTTGATGCCTACCTGAAAATGTTTGAGCTTGAGCGAATCGGCCAAAAATCCAACAAGGCACATGAGAATCGCGTGCTGCGTGCATCTGCGTTGCACAACCGCACTGAAGGCTCAGTTGAATTCCGCATGCAGAACATCTCTGCCGTTTTATTGAGAATGCATAGGGAATACATCAAAGGGTACAAGCCAGCTAGAAACGTTGGGGCCAACGTTGAGCCAGCCATCCGAGCAGTGTTGATTGCCAAAGGGGTCACGCTTGGGGATCCAACGGTTGCGACTGCGGATGAAGAAGCACTAGAGCAGAGAGCTTTGGCACTAGAGAAACTGCCTCTTGAAGACGAACCTGCGGGGATTGTGAAGCCGAAGCGCGCTCCCGCCCAAAGCACTGCATTTATACGTGACCCGAAGGTTAGAGCCTGGATCCGTCAGAAAGCCAAAGGGATATGTGAAGGGTGCGGTGAACCGGCGCCATTCACTAAAAATGACTCGCCTTACCTTGAAGTTCATCACGTGAAGCATTTGGCGAATAAGGGTTCTGATCGAATCAGCAACGCTGTAGCACTTTGTCCGAACTGCCATCGGCGCTGCCATCATTCGAATGACAGCAAGGAGTTCACCGAGTCGCTTTATGACAGGGTTAAACGGTTGAAGCGTGAGCCCCCGAACCGCAAAACTATGTGATGAAAGAGCTTATTCCCGCTCGGCTGCAGAGCGAGAGCCAAGCTCATAATTTGCTCTGTTTAGGTCATCGCATTTACCTTTTTTGGGGCTGCTTCGCAGCCCAGCGGGAGCAAGCTCCCTCGCCACAGGGTGATGGGTGGCCTGCAATTGCGGTGTGATTATCGAAATCTGCTTGATGCCGAGAATCGCCAGCACTCTGGCTCCCACAGATTCCGAATCATCCTGAAAACAATCAGTGCAACCCGCGCCGCCTCCCGCTATTAATACCCCTCCCCCACTCAAGGATCCGAGCCCCACCATGAAATTCGATCTCGCCTACTGCCTCAGCCTCGACGACAAGTTGTCGATCTATGATGTTCGCGATCTCAATTTCGATGAGACGGTGGCGTTTGACTCTGCGAAGGAACACTTCCAGTGCCCCAACGATGCTTGTCGTTCGGCGTTCGAGGCTTCCAACGAGTTGGGCACGTTCAACGCCAAGAACGTGAATTACGTGCGCACGCCGCACTTCAAGAATCTACCCACGACGCAGCATGTGGCGGGTTGTCCGTATGTGAGTTTGAAGGCTTCAGCGTCTGGCGTTGAGACGGCGGATGGCGAGGTGGATGACGGGCGTGAGGAGCACTTCCCATCAGAGTTGTTGCTGACCCGGCGTGAGTATGTGCGCAAGCCTGTCGCGCCCGCGGGAGCTGCGGATGTGTTGCGCGATGATCCGGTGCGAGTGGCGGCGGACAGTGTTAAAGAGTCGGCGAGTCGTGAGTCGGCGCCGGACAAGACCAGTGTGTTTGCGCATCCGGTGGAGTGTTTTGTTTCGAACTTCGCGGACAAGGAGTTGCTCAAGCGCATGCCGTTGAAGGTCGGCGAGCATTCGGCGCCGTACAGTTCGTTCTTCAAGAAGATTGAGTATCTGACGGACAACAAGGGGCTGATTTACTGGGGGCGAATCAAGAAGATTGAGGACTTCCACAGCGGTGCCAGTTTTCGTATCGATTTCGAGGATAAGGTCTGGTTCAAGAAGCCCGAGGACAGTAAGAAGAAGCCGTACCCGGTCAGTGTTTATCTGAACAAGAAGCTGATCGACAACTACCGCAAGCGCAAGGCGTTTCTGGAGGAGATCAAGCACGCGGTGGATAGTGACAAGGCGTTGTTCTGTTTCTTCTATGGGGTGACTCCGGAGTTGAAGCAGGTGCCGGGCAAGAAGAACCCCGAAAAGCCTTTCGAGGTCTTCAATGCCAATATCGAGAACCTGGATCACTTCATTATTCGTGAAGCGCCGGGGCTGGAGTGATTGGTTAGCTCTGGGGCAGTTGTAGTTTGACGGCGCCGGGGTGTTGTTTGACGAGGGAGTACGGCAGGATCGACCAGTCGGGTCTATCGCAAGAGCGTTGTACGCGAGCGAAGTAGGCACCGAGGTACAAGCCCTTCTCGGTGAAGTACCAAGGTGAAGTGCCCCAGATGCTCTCATCCTGGAAGTTGCAGTCGTCATCTCCCGTCGGTGCCTTCATTTCTGTGGGGTACAGCGCGGTGAATTGCTTGATCACCCAAGGTACCAACTCTTTGCTCACGTACTGATAGCGCGCGTTACTTTCGTCCTTGCTCAGCGGTTTGTCGCCTAGGCTGTCGCGCTCGGCATGTAGCAGCGGTTTGCCCTCTCCGACCCACAGCACATCTTCGAGGGACAGCGGGTGGCCGGTTTTCACGTCGATATTGAGCGGGGAATCGCCGAAGTCGGGATGCGCGCCGCCGCAGTAATAGCTGGTCGAGATATTCAGGCTGACCACGGCTGGCGAGATCATTTTCGGTTCTGCCTGTTGCATGAACTCCACGTTCTCCCCGCCCTGTAATTGGCAGCCGTGATAGCTGATGACTTCATTCCAGAGGCGCCCGAGCAACTGCTGGTTAACCCGTTGCTGATCATCTTTCGACAATCCGGACTCCACGCTGAACAGCGAAATCTTTGTCTCAGGCTCCGTCCACCATTGCAGGTCGTAGCCCATGAAGTTTTCTTTCTTCGCCGGTTTGAGCTTGAGTCCCTGCAGACGCAAATACTCGTAAGGCTCGCCGTATGGCAGTGCGGCAATGAACGGCAAATTTGCTGAGGTGGGCGCGGGAAGTCTGGCCTCGGAGAGTTTCACCGGCAGCTTTTTGCCCTGCGGACTTTGCCATTCGCCCTGCCAGCCGTTGCTGGTTTCTTCCAACTTCAAGGTTGGTAGCGGTTTGTCGTCACCGTAGCGGTTGTTACCTTCAACAAGGTTCAACGTGCTGTCTTGTAGCGAGCCGCTGAGGGCTAGGTCGCGATGATATTTCTCGTAGAAATACCGCCCAGTCACTTCATCCGGCTGCGTGGTGTTTAGCTCCACGACAATCGGCGTTTTACCCAACGTACCGGTAAATACGCGCCGGCCATCTTCAGCATGGGCAGTGGAAATCAGTGTGAACAGCGCCGCGGTATATGGCGCCAGGCGCATCAGTCCCTTGAGCATGAATCAATCCTTGAAGGAATCGGAGGTCGCGTCGGCGTATAGGCGCCGACGCTGAAAAATACGCTGCGGATTATGGCGGGGGCCGCTTAACTATTCGAGTTTTCCTGCTCGTACTTTTTAAGCCAGGCTTCGTGCTCAAGGGCCGCAATTTCCCGAGCCATTTGTTGGCGACGTTCCTTGGCAGCATGAAGCTGGACGTCATCAAGGAAGCAGTAATGACGCAGCCAGTGAAGGGCCATTTCCTCATCAGGAAAGTAGTAAGACTTGGCGCCCTTGCTGTTCCTAGGCGTGTCATTCATTTGCTCGTCAAATACCATCGCGGTGATTTCATCCGGTGGCAAAGACCCCGTATGGGCGACCTTGTCCTGGAACATCCATGCAATCTCATCAATGTGTTTTTGCGCGCTGCGATGGCTACGTCGATAGAACCGTTGATGCTCACAAGTCTGTTTCAGCCGCGCCAACATCAACTCCGGGTTAAGCCACTGCCCGAGGTCATGATGATGTGCGTTGATCACTATCCCCTTGACCCAACGATCCACAAATCGATCAACAAAGTCTTCTGTGTCAGCCTTTTTCGCATCAGCGAAGATCAGGCAATAGCGGGTTTTGACGTGAATGACCAGCAACACATGCTTGCGTTGTACCGTTATCGCGTGCACCAGCCACTGCTCGTCAGCGCCGCTCAGCTCATCATCTTCAATGATTGCGGACGGCGGTTTGGCATCCACCGGCGTGATCTTTTTGCCTTTGTGAACACGGCTGAAAAACTTACTGGCGGCTTCGGTGCAATTGAAGATCAACATCCTGGTTCTCTGGTCGTTGCTGAGCACAGCGTTAAGTTATCGATTTTGGTTTCTTCCGCTATAGCCTGGCAATGATTCATTTAACCGAAATGCACAACAGCACAATAACCAGCAACCCAATATAGACCCAGGCATGCACCCGATCCGGGATCCGCCCAATCCATGGCGCGGCCAAGCGAATCCCGATGAGCGAGCCCACTGTCAGCAGCGCAAACGCCAGCAAATCCACATACCCGACAAACCACGCGCCCAGGTCAGCCTGACTGAACCCGGCCAACGCCATGTACGTCAGCGTCCCCGCCACTGCCACCGGCACGCTCAACGGATTGGCCATGGACGTCGCTTGCGACATGCTCAACCCACAACGGCGCAGCAACGGCACGGTCATGACGCTTCCTCCTACACCAAGAAACGTCGCAATGACGCCAATGCCTACGCCACCTGCGGAATTTTCCATAACGCCAAGTCGGCGTGGGATGACGTCAGCGTTTTGCGTGAGAAATCCTCGTCTGAGCAGGCAGTCGACAATGGTCACGCCGAGGTAGCCGATGAACGCATAGCGAATCACCTCGCCACTGACCCACACCGCCGCTATTGCCCCCACGATCGCTCCCATTGCGATAAACCCGCCCAACGGCCACAGGTAATGGCGGATCAGGTTGCCGGCGCGGCGGTGTTTGTCGGTGGCGATCAGGGCGTTGACGATCATCACGCAAGTCGAAGTGGCGACAGCGATGTGCATCGCCGATTGGCCAATCGGGTCGTCGGCGCCGTGGCTGGCGGTGAGCAGGCGATACAGCAGCGGCACCACGACGAAGCCGCCGCCGAAGCCGAACAGCACGGCGGTGATGCCGGTCAGGCAGCCGAAGAGGGTCAGCAGTAAATAGAACATGGCGGGCGTCCGTGAAGGGAGAGCGATCGACGATAATGCGGCTTCGCCTGGCCTGCTTAAGCAACTCAGCCAATAATGTTTGCGTTTACGCCAATCACTGGGAAACGCCTGATGCGCAATGTTTCGATCAATCTGCTGGATGACACGCCGCGCGCCGTGGTGGCGATCGGTACGGATTATTCCCACGGTCACCTGCTGCCCTTTCACACGCATCGAAGGGCGCAGTTGTTGTATGGCGCGACCGGTGTGATGCAGGTCAGTACCCATGACGGCAATTGGGTAGTGCCGCCGCAGCGCGCGGTGTGGATCCCGCCGGGGGTGGCGCATGAGGTGTTAATGCTTGGGGTCAGCACTCGCAGCGTGTACATCGAGCCGGGCGCAGTGGATTTGGGCGAGCGTTGCCAGGTAATCAGTGTGTCGCCGTTGATGCGGCAGTTGCTGATGGAGGCGGTGGAACTGCCACTGGCCTATGACTTGAGCGGACGCGATGGCGTGTTGATCGACCTGTTGCTGCATGAACTGACGCGCAGTGCGCCACTGCCGTTGCACATTCCGCTGCCGACTGACGGAAAACTACTTTCCCTGTGTCAGACCTTTCTGCATCAGCCGTACGCCCATCAATCTCCACAGCAGTGGGCCGAGCAGTTACACATAAGCTTGCGCACCTTCAACAGGATGTTTCGGCAACAGACCGGTTTGAGCTTCAGGCAATGGCGGCAGCAGGCTTGCGTGGTCCTGGCGCTGGCGCGCTTGGCCTCGGGTGAAGCGGTGACACGCATCGCCCTGGACTTCGGTTATGAAAGCCCGGCGGCGTTCTCGACGATGTTCCGGCGGATCCTCGGGCAGGCACCGTCCGTCTGGTTGGAGGCGGCGAATTAGCGCAAATCAAAAAATGCGTTTGATCCCGGCCGAAAACAACTGTACAAAAACACAGTACATTTTCAATCAGCACTCTTGAGCCCGGAGCACACCATGGCCTCTCTTGCGATGAACCACATCCTCGAACGCATTGCCCTTTTCCAGTTCACCCCGACGCACTGCGTCCAGGCCCGAGCGATGCTGGGCTGGAGCGTGGAACAGCTCTCGCGGGAGGCTGAGGTTTCGGTTGAAGACATTCAACGCTTTGAAGCGCAGCAGGATGTCGCGGATGCGGTGCGACTGGCGCTGGCTTATCGGTTCGAGGCGCAGGGGCTGGTGTTCTTTCCCGGGTTTGCGCCGGGGCGTAGTGCGAGTTCTCAGGGCGTTTCGTCGGAAGCGGTGGGCCGTGGGGATTTTGCGATGGCTGATTGAGAGAACGAGTTGATCTTTATTCCTAAATAGGTATATTTTCGCATGAGTGCAAGGAAGCCGCTCTTGTGGGTCTGCAGTAGCAAGAAAGATCTCAAGCAGATGCCCACAGACGTACAGGATGTTTTTGGTTATGCACTGGATTTGGCCCAGAGTGGCTTGAAGCATCCGGATGCAAAACCCCTGAAAGGGTTTGGAGGCGCAGGTGTGCTAGAGCTGATCGAAGACTTCGATACCAACACCTACCGCGCCATTTACACGGTTCGATTCGGCAGTGCCATTTATGTATTGCACTGCTTTCAAAAGAAGTCGACTACCGGAATCAAAACGGCTCAGTCCGACATTGATCTGATACGAAACCGTCTTCGAGCCGCTCAGGATCACGCGAAAGGATCAGAAAATGATAGAAATTGAAAAAGGTAGCGGGAACGTCTACCAAGACCTCGAACTGCCCAATGCTAGTGAAATGCAGGTTAAGTCGCAGCTCGCGGCGAAGATCGGCGAGATCATCAAGGCTCGCCATCTCACTCAGATTCAGGCGTCTGAAATCCTTGGATTATCCCAGCCGAAACTTTCCGAAATGCTGCGGGGAAAATTTCGAGGAATCAGTGAAGCCAAAATGATGGAATGTCTTTCACATCTTGGGCGAGACGTGCAGATCGTAGTGAAATCGGCCCCCCGATCACGGAAAGAAGGCCGAATTGAAGTGGTGTTTGCTTAACCTGAAACTCATTAAGCGCTCTGCACCACCGCCTCACTCTCCCCTTCAACCGCCAACCACCACGCCTCCCCGCGTTGCGGTTGAGCGATGTTAAACGCCTCACCCATCTGCGGCGTGGTAATCGAAACACTGCGTTCCCACGCCAGTGCCAGAATACGGTCGAACGGTTCGTGCCAGGCGTGCATCGCCAGGTCGAAGGTGCCGTTGTGGATCGGGAAGAGCCAGCGGCCTTTGAGGTCGATGTGCGCTTGCAGAGTTTCTTCAGGCTGCATGTGTACGTGTGGCCATTCGACGTTGTAGGCGCCGGTTTCCATCAGGGTCAGGTCGAACGGGCCGTACTGTTCGCCGATGCGTTTGAAGCCGTCGAAGTAGCCGCTGTCGCCGCTGAAGAAGATCCGCTTGTCACCGTCGATCATCACCCAGGATGCCCACAGGGAGCTGTTGCCATCGAACAGGCCACGGCCGGAAAAGTGCTGCGACGGTGTAGCGACGAACTGGATGTCGGCAATCTCGGCGCCCTGCCACCAATCGTATTGGCGGACCTTGCTGGCTTCGATGCCCCATTTGATCAGGGTGTCGCCGACGCCCAGCGGGGTCAGGAACAGGTTGGTCTTGGCGGCCAGTCTGAGCACGGCCTGGTAATCGAGGTGGTCGTAATGGTTGTGCGACAGGATCACCGCTTCGATCGGCGGCAACTGGTCGATGCTGATCGGTGGCTGGTGGAAGCGTTTCGGCCCGGCCCACTGCACCGGCGATGCGCGCTCGGCGAAGACCGGGTCGGTGATGAAGAATTTGTCGCGCAGCTTCAGCAACAGGGTCGAGTGACCGAGTCGATAGACGCTGTGGTTGGGCGCCGCCAATAGCTCTTCCCGAGTCAACGCCTGCACCGGGATCGGCGCGGCGGGCCGGGTGTTGCGCGGCTTGTGGAAAATCATGTTCCACATGATCCGCAGCATTTTGCGTACGCCTTCACGTTGCACGGGTGCATGATTGCGAAACAGCCCCTGATGCTGCCGCGAGGCTTCAGGCGTGGATGTGTTATCCGGGATCGAAACTGGATTGGCCATGACTGAATGACTCCAGAAAAACCGCGCAATTCACGGTTTTTCCACGGTGGGACGATAAATGGCCAAAGCTGCACGCATAGGCCGAACTTCTGTTTTTTAGGTTGCGAGGATTAACGCAACATTACACTGCTCGGTGTAGTTTCTAGGTTGCATCAAAGCGGATGACAAGTAAACTGCCAAGTGTAATTTCACCCTTTCTCTGCCGAAGCGTACTTATGACAGCTCCACAGCGCCTCACCGACCGTAAACGCGAAGCCATTATCCAGGCGGCGATTGCCGAGTTCCGTGCCCACGGTTTCGAGATCACCAGCATGGACAAGATTGCCGCCACCGCCGGTGTGTCGAAACGTACGGTGTACAACCATTTCCCCAGCAAAGAAGAGTTGTTCGCCGAAATTCTCAACCAGTTGTGGGCACGCATCAGTGCCGAGCCTTCCGTCGTTTATAGCCGCGATCAGCCCTTGCGCGAGCAATTACGGCAGATGCTTCAGGCCAAGGTGCAGTTGATGGCTGACGAGAATTTCCTGACCCTGGCGCGCGTGGCGATTGCCGCCACCATTCACTCGCCGGAGCGTGCGCAGAACATGATCGAGCGCATGGGCGAGCGCGAGGAAGGTCTGACCGTGTGGATACGCGCCGCACAGGCGGACGGTCGGCTGAAACCGGTCGATCCGGAATTCGCCGCACATCAAGTACAAGGCTTGCTCAAGACCTTTGCTTTCTGGCCGCAGATGTCGATGGGCCGTGCCGCCCTCGATGTCGATATGCAGAACACCGTCGCCGAATCGGCACTGGAGATGTTTCTGTCCCGCTATCAGCTCTAAATCGCCCTTCTCCCGCGCGAAACAACGATTAAATGGCTCGGAAGGACACTGATTATTCCCGTTGGAATAAATGACAATGTCCGACAATCGACCGACGAACGGTTAGCCTGAGAAAATACTGCAAAGTATTTCAGGATGAATTTCGCGCAGGGCATCATGGAAAACCAACGCGGCAAAGGCTTGTCATTCGCCAGACGTATTTATCTGCCCAGAGCCATTGGTCTGGGCGTGGGATTCTTTAGCGTCGCTGCGGCGTTGTATCCGCTGAACATGCCCGACTGGCTGTGGGCGCTGTTGTTGTTCAACGGCTTCGCCTGGCCACACTTGGCTTACCAGATCTCCACCCGCTCGACGTTCCCGTATCAGGCTGAACGCCGCAATTTGTTATACGACTCGATGTTCGGCGGTTTCTGGACGGCGTGCTTTCAGTTCAACCCGCTGACTACCGTGACCATTCTGTCGATGATGACGATGAACAACGTCGCCGCCGGCGGCCAACGTCTGTTCGTGTTTGGCGCCCTCGCCCAACTCGCTGGCATGCTGCTGGGCTGGGCGATTTTTGGTGTCAAATTCAGCCTGACGATGACGCAGGTGCAAGTCTGGGCCTGCCTGCCGATGCTCACCCTGTATCCGTTGGCGCTGGGCATGGTCTGTTATCGCCTGGCGATCAAACTGTCCCAACACAAACGCGCACTGAGCGCCCTCAGCCGTACCGACAGCCTCACCGGCCTGCTCAACCACGGGGCCTGGAAGGACCTGCTGCACTTGAGATTCCAGCAGTGCCGCCGACACAACACCCAAGCCACGCTGGCGCTGATCGACATCGACCATTTCAAGGAGATCAACGACAGCTTCGGGCACATCGTCGGCGATGAGGTGCTGCGGCATTTGAGTCAGGAGCTCAAACGCCTGCTCGATCAATACGAATTGGCCGGGCGCTACGGCGGTGACGAGTTCTGCGTAATCCTGCCGACAATGCCCCTGCACAAGGCCGAAGCGCTGATGGAGCAATTGCGCGAGGCGTTGCAGCACTATCGTCATCCGCACGTGACAGCGTTGCGAGTGAGCCTGAGTATCGGTTTGGCGCGGTATCAGCCTTTGTACAAGGATGCCCTCGACTGGCTGGACGATGCCGATAAAGCGCTCTACACCGCGAAACACACGGGCCGTAACACCATCAGCGTGGCCTTGAGCAAGACCGCGACGGACAACGCCAACGCCTAAAAAGTTATACAAAATTATAAAAAAATACTTCCTTGTACAACTTTATGAAGTTTTGTATAAGTAGCCATCTGCCAGCTACGGAATGCTGGCATTGAGCAGTCATTGCCGAATGCCGTGCGCGCATTCGGTCTGCCGGCGCGGAAATAGGGACTGAATCCTCGATCTTCCCCACTTCCTGAGTACTGCGAACATGTTCTTCAATCGCCACAAATCCGTCGTCGACGATCTTCAACGCACCCTCACCGAACAAGCCGGCCTGCTTGAGGCGATCAATCGCTCGATGGCGGTGATCGAGTTCGACCTCGATGGCGTCGTACTCCGCGCCAATGACAACTTTCTCAAGACCATGGGTTACACCGCCGAACAAGTGATCGGCCAGCCCCATCGGCGCTTTTGCACGCCGGAGTTCGGGCGCAGTGCTCAATACACCGATTTGTGGTCACGCCTGAAAAACGGCCAGTTTCAGTCCGGTACGTTCGAACGGGTTGACGGCAGGGGCCTGCCGATCTGGCTTGAGGCCAGTTACAACCCGATCAAGGATGCTTCGGGACGCGTGGTGAAAGTGGTCAAGTACGCCATGGACGTGACCGCCAAGGTGCAGCAGGAGAGCGAAGCCAACGCCAAATTGCAGGCAATCGACCGCGCAATGGCAATTATCGAGTTCAACCTCGACGGCAGTATTCTCACAGCCAATCAGAATTTTCTGACGCGCATGGGTTACACCCTCGCGGAGCTGAAAGGCAAACATCACCGGTTGTTCTGCACGCCGGCACTGGTCAACAGCAGCGCCTATGAGGATTTCTGGCGACGCTTGAACCAAGGCGAGCTGTTCCAGGGGCAGTTCGAACGCGTGGATAAACGCGGGCAAATCGTCTGGCTCGAAGCCAATTACAACCCGGTTTATGACGCTGCCGGGCGCTTGTGCAAAGTGGTGAAATTCGCCTCCGACGTCACCGCCCGGGTCGAGCGACACGAGCAGGACGCGCGCAGTGCCAGTGCGGCGTATCACATCTCCGTGGCGACGCGGAAAGTCGCCGAGCAAGGTACGCAGGTGATTCAGCAAGCGGCCAGCGAAATGCGCGAAATCGCCGAAGACATTGCCGAGTCTTCGACGCTGATTGCCCAACTGGGCGAGCGCTCCGAGCAGATCACCGCCATCGTCAACACGATCCGCGCGATTGCCGACCAGACCAATCTGCTGGCGCTCAACGCCGCGATTGAAGCCGCACGCGCCGGTGAACAGGGCCGAGGGTTTGCCGTGGTTGCGGACGAAGTGCGGCAATTGGCGGCTCGCACCAGCGGCTCGACTGCGGAGATTTCCAGCATGATCGGGCTGATCCAGAACGAGACTCGCCAGGCCATCAAGAGCATGGAAGGCACCCAGGGTCGTGCGGCGCAAGGGGTCGAACTGGCGAATCAGGCGGGGACGGTGATTTTGCAGATTCGTGATGGTGCCAGTGAGGCGGTGGATGCCGTGAGCATGTTTGCCAATGAGCGGGTGCCGGGGTAATCGCTGCTGGGACAGTAGACCGAGGCGCGACCTTCGCGAGCAGGCTCGCTCCCACAGGAAATGCAATCCAATGTGGGAGCGCGCCTGCTCGCGAAAGGGCCATGAGCCGTAATGCAGGACTATAGTGAGCTTCAGTCTCAAGTCCTGCCGAGTGCATCATGACCACTGAAAAACCCGCCACACCTGAAGCGGCCCCCGTCGATCACCTGCGCTTCCACCGCCCCCACGCCCACCTCAACACCACCTTCGGCAACGACAAGTTTGCCCTGCGCGCCGAGGCATTTGCGCGGTTCTTCGGCACGCCGCTGTTTCTCGGTGCGCAAACCGTGATCGTCGCGGTGTGGATCGGCCTCAATGTGTTCGGCGTGACGCAATTCGACGTTTACCCGTTCATCCTGCTCAACCTGGCGTTCAGCCTCCAGGCTGCCTACGCCGCGCCGCTGATTCTGCTCGCTCAAACCCGTCAGGCCGCGCGCGACAAGGCGCAGGCCGATGCCGACGCGCAACACCGCGAAGCCTTGGCACAGGCCAATACCGAGCGTCAGGCCCAAGCGGCGAAGAACACCGCGCAACTGCTTGAACTGCTGGAGCAGAACACCCGCCTCACCGAGATGACCAAAAACCTTACCGAACGCATCGCCAGCCTGACCAGTGAACTGCACGCTCACATGCGCCAGAACTCGCAGCACTGATCACGGCAAACGCAGCGCCCGCCCCAATTCATCGAACAGCGTCACCACCGAGCGCAAGGCTCGGCAATCCGGGCGCGTCAGCAGCCACAGCGCGGTGTCGTAACCGTGCAGCGGCTCGCTCAACGCCTGCACACCCTCGGTGACCAGAAAGTCCGGTAATGCCGCCACGCCGAGACCGGCGCGAACCAGTTCGGTCACCGACAACATGCTGTTGCAGCGATACCCCGGAGTGACGCCGGGCAGGTGCTGGCGACGCCAGGCGACGGTCGGGTGATCGGGTAAAAAGTCATCCGGGGCGATCCAGGTCAGCGCTGTCAGATCCGTCGCATCGACGTTCTGCAGATAGCGGGCACTGGCGCAGACCCGGTAGGAAATCTTCGCCAGTTGCCGTCCGACCAGATGCTCCGGCGGTGTACGCGTCAGGCGCAGGGCGATGTCGGCATCGCGGCGGCTGAGGTTGGCGAAATCGTTGGAGGTGCTCAGCTCAAGGGTCAGCGCCGGATATTGGGGCATGAACTGCGCCAGCGCCGGCAGCAACAAGCCCTGCAACACCGAATCGGTGCAGGTCAGGCGCACCGTGCCGCTGACCACTTCGCCGCCCTGCTCCACACCAATGCGCGCGGCCTCCAATGCCTGTTCGGCGCGTTCGGCCTGCTCGGCCAGCGTCTGCGCGAGGGTTGTCGGCAGATAACCGGCGCGGCTTTTTTCGAACAGTTGCTGGCCCAGTGCAGCTTCGAGACGGCGCACGGCGCGGAACACCGTCGACACATCGACCTTCAATAGCTGTGAAGCCCGGGCCAGAGAGCCGCCACGTACCAAGGCAAGAATCAGGGCCAGATCAGGGTAGTCGAGCTGATAGTGCGTGGCTGCATTGATCACTTGGACAAACGCCAATATTGAGTGCGTGAACGCCAATCTATAGTGACTGCCATCAATCAACAAGCGCAGGGAACTCACATGGAAAACAGCGCCATCCGTATCGCCCTGATTGGCGATTACGACCCGCAAGTCACCGCTCACCAAGCCATTCCTGTCGCCCTCGGTCTGGTTGCCGAACACCTCAACCGGGACGTGCAATTCCAATGGCTGCCCACCGAGCAGATTCACGCCGACACGCCACTCGGCGAGTTCGACGGTTTCTGGTGCGTACCCGCCAGTCCTTATAAAAGCGAAGACGGCGCACTGCGAGCAATCCGTTTTGCCCGCGAACAGCAGCGCCCTTTCCTCGGCACCTGCGGCGGTTTTCAGCATGCGGTGCTGGAATTTTCCCGCAACGTGTTGGGCTGGGTGGATGCGGAACATGGTGAAACATCGCCCGACTCAGAACGCGCGGTACTCACGCCGTTGACCTGTTCGCTGGTCGAAGCGGTGGACAGCATTCACCTGGTGCCCGGCTCGTTGATCGCCAAGGCGTACGAAACGTCGCAGATTAGTGAAGGCTACCGCTGCCGCTTCGGTGTGAATCCGCTGTTCGAACGGCAACTGTTGAACGATCGGCTACAAGCTGTGGGTCATGATTCGTCAGGGGATTTGCGTGCGATTGAACTCAAGGATCACCGGTTCTTTGTCGCGACGTTGTTTCAGCCGGAACGTGCCGCGCTCAAAGGGCAGATGCCGCCGCTGGTGCGCGCGTTTGTCGACGCTTGCGCGCAGGCGCGTTGATGACTTCCTGCTTTGCGGTGATTTTTACCTCGACCCGTACCGAGGGTGATAACGGCTATGCCGAGGCGGCTTTGCGCATGGAATCGTTGGTGCGCGAACAGCCCGGGTTTCTTGGCGTGGAGTCGGTTCGAGGGGCGGATGGCGTGGGGATTACGGTGTCGTACTGGCAAAGCGAAGCGGCGATTCTGGCGTGGCGGCAGAACCCGGAGCATCGGTTGATTCAACAGCGTGGGCGCTCGGAATGGTATTCGGCGTTTCATACGCGGGTGTGCCGGGTTGAGCGTGAGTATCGGTTCAGCCTGTGATGTGGGTGGTGAACTCACCGGCCTCATCGCTGGCAAGCCAGCTCCCACAGGTTATGCGCTGCTCTGAAGATCACAACGTACCTGTGGGAGCTGGCTTGCCAGCGATGGGGCCGGTACAGCCACTAAAAAACTTCAGCCGCGCACCAGACTGCGCACCGCGACAATCTCCGGCACTTCAACCTTGCTCATATACACCCGCAACGGTTCGGTGATGTTGATCCGCTCATCGATGTTCTGATCCAGCAGCAACTGAATCAACTCGCGTTTAAGGGTCATGGTCTGTGCTGTTGCCGGCACCCAGACGAATTCATTCACAGGAACAATGCCGTCATCCGCCACGTCCATGCCGAACGAATCCTCGCTGAAGCGCACGATGTACTGGCCGGTCTTGCGGTTGAGGCCGACAAAACCCTTGAGATCGTCGGCAGCCTGGCAGATGAGTTGGGAGGTGATGCGCATGGTAAACCTCACGAAAGATGATCGATGGTTTACACGCAGGGCAACGGAGCGGCGCGCCCTCTGCCGGGACGTCTGCCGAGGGCAAGCGTACTGCAAACCGCGCCACAAAAGTGCAGGAAAAATCGCTTTTAATACGTTTATGTCGGTCTTGCGATAGCACGCGATCGATTCAGTTGTTAAAAGGTACGTCTTTGAAAATGCCCTGCGAAAGGAACTCGAACATGCCCGCCACTTTCACCAAAAGCGCTCTGGTCCTGAGCCTGCTGCTCGGCCTCGGTCAGGCACACGCCGCCAGCCAAACCGACCCGAAGGCGATCGCTGCCGCCAATGGCATCCCGCACCCGGCGGTGATCGCTCACCGTGGAGCGTCCTTCGATGCTCCGGAATCCACCGCCGCGTCCTATAAACTGGCCCGCGACCTCGGCGCCGATTACCTGGAAATGGACCTGCAGCGCAGCAAGGACGGCGTGCTGTTCGCCCTGCACGACGACAACCTGCAACGCACCACCGACGTCGCCACCAAGTTTCCGGAGCGCAAGGATGCCTCGGCCACCGCGTTCACCATGGCCGAACTGAAAACCCTCGACGCTGGCAGCTGGTTCAACACCAAGTACCCGGATCGCGCCCGCCCGTCCTACGCCGGGCTGAAAATTCTGACCCTCGATGAAATCATCGACATCGCCCAGGCCAATCCGCAACACAAGCCGGGCCTGTACATCGAAACCAAAGAGCCGCAGCTGTTTCCCGGGATCGAGAAAGACCTGAAAGAGAAACTTCAGGATCGTGGCTGGCTGAGCCCGGCCGGTTCGAAGCTGGCGAAAAGCGCACTAGGTGTTGGTCAGGGTAAAGGCAAGGTGATCCTGCAGACGTTCGAGAAAAACAGCCTCGCCCTGCTGGAAAAAGAAATGCCGCAAGTGCCGAAGATCCTCCTGCTGTGGGTCGGCGAAGGCAGCATCGAACCGAAATCGAAAGTGACCTTTGCCGAGTCCGGCGAGAAAGACAAAAACGTTTTCTACGGCAAACAAGAACCCAAGTCCGAAGCCGAATTCAAGCAATGGGTGGACTACGCCAAGGCGCAAGGTGCAATCGGCACCGGCCCGTCGGCGAAGCTGACCAAGGGCGGCGACCAGAGCTATTCGGATCTGGTGCAACCGTGGATGAACCAATACACCCACGATCAGGGCATGCTGGTGCACGTCTACACCGTTGATGAGCCGGTGGACTTCGAGAAAGTCATGGCAGCCGGTGTCGACGGCATCTTCACCAACCGCGCCAGCGAACTGTTGAAGTTCTACAAACGCCCGGCGGCCGGCAGTGTTGATCAGGTGTTGAAGAACAACGGGTTCTGATCTGAAATCCGGGTATTCCCATCGCGAGCAGGTTCGCTCCTGCGAGTCCTGCGCGCGATGCGTTGTTTTAAGGGTGAGTTAAGTTGCAGTGGATAATCTGAACCCACTTCAACAGAACACGCACTTAAACAAGCAAGGAACGAACTCATGAAAACTTTGACTGCCCTGTTTACCGCCGCTGCCCTGACCCTCACCGCTGGCCTGGCCCAGGCTGATGTCCGCGTCGACCAGATCCCGCAACTGGTCAAGGAAGGCAAGATCAAGTCGCTGGAATCGATGAACGCCGAAGCGCTGAAACTGTACCCGGGTGCGACCATCACTGACACCGACCTGGATAACCACTTCAACGGTTATGAGTACGAAGTTGAACTGAAGACCGCTGACGGTAAAGAGTTCGATGTGGACTTTGATGCAACTACCGGCAAAGTGCTGAGCAACAAGCAAGACACTTGATTGAACGCACCGCCAAGAGCCGCACGATTGAAAGATCGTGCGGCTTTTTTGCGTTCGGCTTTTTTGATTTGGTGTCAGTGAGATTTTCTCCCCCTCACCCCAGCCCTCTCCCCCAATGGGGGCGAGGGGAAAGGGAGCCGATCGGGGGCTATTCAAGACCTGAGTTCGACTCGCAATCTTGATGCCGACAAGGAAACACCAAGGACCTGAGTGCGCCTCGAAATCTCAGGTCGGCGTAGCTCGAATAGTCCCCGCGGTCAGTCCCCTCTCCCTCCGGGAGAGGGCTAGGGTGAGGGGAAAAGGCATCACACCGAGGTGCTGACCAACGAACCCGAAGTGCTCGAGTCGGAATCTTGCAACGCCTGCAACAGCGAGGCCGTTGCAGTTGACAGGGAGGCCGAGGTGGCAGTGATCTGCGCCTGTGCGGCGCCTACTTCGACAGCCTTGGCATCCGAACTTTCCTGCTTCGCCTGCGCCGCTTGCAGCGCTTGCTGCTCCTCCTGCAATTGCTTCTGCAACTCGGCAATCTGCTTGCGCAGTTCTTTTACCGAATCCGACTCTTCACTGCTGCTGGAGCTGCTGTCACCCGCCGGAGCGGCCCCACCACCGGCGCCGACTTTACCGGTATCGGCCGTCGCGCCCGTGCTGGCGGTTGCTGAGGTAGATGTGTCGTCACCAACGTCACTGATCGACGTTTTGCTGGTGGGTGTGCTAACGGTCTGATTGATCGAAACAGACGTGATGCTGACCATGGAAGTACTCCAATAACGGTTATGGATAACCGGTCATCGACCACAGCCGCCTCAATTTGAGATCGACTGTGTACCGACTCGGTATCCGAACCGGTACACGGTCAATGCCGTCAGGCGCTCAGGCGAGCAGTGACTTCGTTCAGTTGCCCCGACAGAGCATGCAGGTTCTGGCTGGCGCTTTCGGTGCGCTGCACATTGTCGAGGTTGGTGCTGGCGATCGAGGTGATCTCGGTAAGGTTGCGCGAGATGTCCTCGGCCACTGAGGTCTGCTCTTCGGCAGCGGTGGCGATCTGACGGTTCATGTCGCGGATCGCTTCCACCGCGTGGGTGATGCGCTCCAGCATCGCGCCGGCCTGGGTCACCTGCTCGACGCTTTCATCACTGCGCGTCTGGCCGCTGTCGATGGCTTGCGCCGCGTCCACCGCGCCGGTCTGCACGCTCTGGATGATCTGGTTGATCTCGATGATCGACTCGGCAGTGCGTTGTGCGAGGTTGCGCACTTCATCGGCGACCACGGCAAAACCACGCCCGGCCTCACCGGCACGCGCCGCTTCGATTGCCGCGTTCAAGGCCAGCAGATTGGTCTGCTCAGCGATACCGCGAATCACTTCCAGCACTTTGCCGATGCGGCCGCTGTCGGCTTCTAGACGACGGATCACCGTGGCGGTATTGGCGATTTCGCCGCGCATCTGAGTGATCGAGTGAATGGTGCTCTGCATGACCTTTTCACCCTGCTGGGCGGACTGATCCGCATCGTCGGCGGCCCGTGCGGCGTCGGCGGCGTGACGCGCCACTTCCTGGGCGGTGGCGGACATTTCGTTCATCGCCGTGGCCACTTGATCTGTGCGATTGAACTGCTCGTTGGTGCCGCCGGCCATGGTCGTGGCGATGGCGTTCAACTCACCGCTGGCGCTGTCCAGATCGCTGGCGCTGCGCTGCAAACGGGTGAAGGTTTCGGCGAGGAAATCGCGCAGGATGTTGGCGGCGGCGCCGAGATTGCCCAGTTCATCCTGGCGGTCGCTGACCACGCGCTCGGCGAGTTTGCCGCGGCTCAACTGAGTGACGTAATCGATCAGTTTGCGAATCGGTTCGACCAGGTTGCGGTTGACCAGCCACAGGCTCAGCAGGCCGATCATCAGGCTCGATGCGAGCATCACCAACAGCCCCAGCCACACGGTGCGATCGGCCTCGGCACTGATCAGCGCCGATTGTTCGGTGCCCTGTTTGCGCAACTCGGCCACCAGTTCGCTCATCTGATCGCTGGCGGCACGGTCGACACCTTTGACCGCGCTGTCGCCCGCCGTCGGATCGCCACCGGCTGCTACATAGGCATCGCGGCCCTTCTGGTAGGCAGCACCGAGCAAGCGATGTTCTTCACGCAGACGTTCGATACGGGTTTTCAGCGCCGGTTCGATGCCTTTCTGGCTGGCCAGTTCACCGAGGATGTTCTGCACAGCGCGCTGACGGTCTTCGAACTGGCCCCAGTACTTGGCCAGATCCGCCGGTTGCTTGCCGCGCAGCAGGACGTTTTTCCATTCCTGGACCTGCACCTTGAATTGCAGGTTGGCCTCGTCGATCAATTGCGAAGTGTGCAAGGGACCGGCGATCAACTGGCTGTAACTCTGCACGCCGTTGGACAGGAAATGAAAACAGGCCAGGGCAATCAACAGCACCGCCAGCAGGCTGCCGCTCAGCAGGGCGAGAATTTGCGCTCTCAGGGATTTTTGCAGCATCGAAAGATACTCAGGACAAGGATGAGGCACGCCCGGTAAGGCGTGAAATTTTGCCGGACATCCCTGTCGGCGAGCCTTGGCTCATGGCCAATGGCGCGCAACCTAACGCACCTGTGATCGGCGCACCAGAGCACTTCTTGAAGAAAATCAGACCGCCGGTAAGTCGCTGAATTGACGTCACTTTGCTGTCACATAAACGTCATGTGACATTGCGATGATGCGGCTCAGTGAACCTGCCATTTGCGCGACCGACGCACCCTCCTCGCAGCGAGCCTTCATGAACCACAGCCTCGATATCAGCCATCGCGATCCCGATCTGTTTGGCCTGCTCTATGGTTATCGCTTCCTGCCCGG
This sequence comes from Pseudomonas sp. rhizo66, assembly GCF_031931925.1. Classification (NCBI taxonomy): domain Bacteria; kingdom Pseudomonadati; phylum Pseudomonadota; class Gammaproteobacteria; order Pseudomonadales; family Pseudomonadaceae; genus Pseudomonas; species Pseudomonas sp. rhizo66. The sequence continues at coordinate 167,299 of NZ_JAUJWZ010000014.1, read as the reverse complement.
TGAACGTGGCCGCGAAGTCGACTCGGCCACGGCATTGCGCTGTTTGCAGGCCGACAGCGACAGCGGTGAATTCCTTTGGCTGCACCTCAATCTGGCGCATGCGGCGTGCGAGCGCTGGATGAAAAGTCATCTGCAATTGCCCGAGGAGTTTTTCGAGGCATTGCATGAAGGCTCGCGGTCGACGCGCATCGAGCATGTCGACTCGGCGTTGCTGGCGGTGGTCAACGATGTGGTGTTCAACCTCAGCAGCATGGTCTCCTCGGACGTGTCGACGCTGTGGGTCTGTGTGCGCAGCAAACTGATCGTCAGTGCGCGTCTGCAACCGCTGCACTCGGTGGACAAACTGCGCTCGTCGGTGAAGGCCGGCGAGCGCTTTCGTTCACCCTCGGAGTTGCTTGTGCATCTGCTCCGTGATCAAGGCGAAGTGCTGACGCAGATCGTGCGCAAGACCAGCATGAGCGTCGACCAGGTCGAGGATGAATTGCTCTCCTCGCGGCTGTCGACCAACCGTGCCGAACTCGGTGCCAATCGCCGGGTGCTAGTGCGCCTGCAACGGCTGCTGGCGCTGGAGCCGGGTTCACTGCTGCGTCTGCTCAACCGGCCACCGCCCTGGTTGCAGAAGGAGGACGTCAAGGAACTGCGCAAATCCACCGAGGAGTTTGCGCTGATCATCAACGACCTCACCGCCCTCGGCGAGCGGATCAAACTGTTGCAGGAAGAGATCGCCGCCAACCTCAACGAACAGAGCAACCGCACGCTGTTCACCCTGACCGTGGTCACGGTGCTGGCGCTGCCGATCAACATCATTGCCGGTTTCTTCGGGATGAATGTGGGTGGGGTGCCGTTGGCGCAGGATCCGGAAGGGTTCTGGATTCTGGTTGCGCTGGTGGCGACGTTTACCGTGATTGCCGGGCGTTGGGCGTTTCGCAAGCGCGGGGATTACTAAGAGCAAAGATCGCAGCCTTCGGCAGCTCCTACCTTGGAATAAGTTCCCCCTGTAGGAGCTGCCGAAGGCTGCGATCTTTTGATTTTGCCTCCAGATCAATGGTCAGGTTAATCAGCCAAACACTGACATGGCGCAGTCTCTCTGTAACATTCTGCAACGATCATGGGCGACATTCCTTCCCTCGCTCAGGATTGTCCTGCCATGGCTACTCCCTCCCTGACCGGCAGCCCTGCGTCCGCCGCCAGCGGCAGGCCGGCTCTTGATAAAAAAACCGGCCCGTTCACCTACGTGATCTTTTTCGCGGTGCTGGCCATGGGGATGCTGTTCACCGCCTACAGCCTGATGCACGACATGCACGAACTCGGCACGGTGGTCACCACATGGACGCCGTTCCTGCTGCTCGGGGTGGCGCTGCTGATTGCCCTGGGTTTTGAGTTCGTCAACGGTTTCCACGACACCGCCAACGCCGTCGCGACGGTGATCTACACCCACTCGCTGCCGCCGAATGTGGCGGTGGTCTGGTCGGGTTTCTTCAACTTCCTCGGCGTGTTGCTTTCGAGCGGCGCGGTGGCGTTCGGCATCATCGCGCTGCTGCCGGTGGAGTTGATTCTGCAGGTTGGTTCGTCTGCCGGTTTCTCGATGATTTTCGCCCTGCTGATCGCGGCGATCCTGTGGAACCTCGGCACTTGGTGGCTGGGTTTGCCAGCGTCGTCTTCGCACACCTTGATCGGTTCGATCATCGGCGTCGGCGTGGCCAATGCCTTGATGCACGGCCGTGACGGCACCAGCGGTGTCGATTGGGCGCAGGCGACCAAGATCGGTTACGCCTTGCTGCTGTCGCCGCTGGTGGGTTTCGGTTGTGCGGCGCTGTTGCTGCTGGCGTTGCGCGCCTTCGTGAAGAATCGTTCGCTGTATAAAGCGCCGAAAGGCAACACACCGCCGCCGTGGTGGATTCGCGGTTTGCTGATTCTGACCTGCACCGGCGTGTCCTTCGCCCACGGCTCCAATGACGGCCAGAAAGGCATGGGCCTGATCATGCTGATTCTGGTCGGCACGCTGCCGATGGCCTACGCCTTGAACCGCACCATGCCGGAAGAACAATCGCTGCAGTTCGCCGCCGTGGCGCAAGTCACCCAGCAGGCGTTGGTGAAAAGCGCCCCGCTGCCGACGCCGGCCGACGCGCGTGCGGTGCTCTCCGATTACGTGCGCAGCAAGGACGCCACGCCGCAGCTGATCCCGGCGCTCGCCGCCCTCACCGGGCACATCGGCGAAGAGGTAAAAGGCTACGGTTCGCTGGCGAAAGTCCCGGCCGAAGCCATGGGCAACGTGCGTAACGACATGTACCTGGCCAGCGAAAGCATTCGCCTGATGGACAAGAACAAGGTCGGCAATTTCGACGCCGATACCAGCGGCAAGCTGCAACTGTTCAAGCAGCAGATCGACAACGCCACACGGTTTATTCCGCTGTGGGTGAAGATCGCCGTGGCCATCGCGCTGGGGCTGGGCACCATGGTCGGCTGGAAGCGGATTGTGGTGACGGTCGGCGAGAAGATCGGCAAGACCCACCTGACTTATGCCCAGGGTGCCTCGGCGGAAACCGTGGCGATGCTGACCATCGGCGCGGCAGACATGTTTGGTTTGCCGGTGTCGACGACGCACGTGTTGTCGTCCGGTGTGGCCGGGACGATGGTCGCCAACGGTGGCGGGTTGCAGATGAAGACCATCCGTAATTTGCTGATGGCGTGGGTGCTGACACTCCCCGCTGCCATTCTGCTGTCAGGCAGCCTCTATTGGCTGTTCACCCAAATTTTCTGACGCTCCACAAATCCCCTACATTTGGATGTGTGGTGTTGGTTAGAGCGCAGAGCGAATCAGATCGCCGAGCCAGTCCATAAACACCCGCACCCGCAGCGGCAAATGCCGCTGCCGCGCATAGAGCAATGAAATGCCCATCGCCGGCGCGGTGAATTGCGGCAGCACGGTGACCAGTTCGCCGTTTTCCAGATGCGGTTGCATACCGGTGCGCGGCACCTGGGTCAGACCGAACCCGCCCAGGCATGCCGACTCGTAAGCATCGGTACTGTTGACCGTGATACTGCCGGCCATCGGCAAGCGTTTAACCTGACCGCCCTCCTCGTACACAAACCCTTCCGAACGCGAACCGAGCACGCCGACGTAGTGCACCAGTCGGTGCTGCGCCAGGTCCTCCAGTGTCTGCGGCACACCGTAGCGCTCGAGGTAGGCGGGGCTGGCGCAGTTGACCATGGGGAAGTCGCCGAGGTGCCGCGCCACCACCGACTGATCCGGCTGCGCGCCGATGCGCACCACGCAATCGAAGCCTTCGCTGAGCAAGTCGACGCGGCGATCGGTGCTGCTGATTTCCAGTTCGAGGTTCGGGTGACGCTCCATGAATTGCGGCAGGCGCGGCATGATCAGGCGCCGCGCGAGAATGTTCGGCATGTCGACCCGAATGCGTCCGGTCAGCGAAGCCTCGTCCTGGCGGAACAGTCCTTCGATTTCGTCCATGTGCGAGAGCAGATCCTTGCTGCGTTCATACAACACCAGGCCGTCCTGCGTCGCCTGCACCTTGCGCGTGGTGCGTTGCAGCAGGCGTGTACCTAGCAGGGCTTCCAGCGCTTGCACATGTTCCGACACGGTCGAGCGCGGCAAGCCAAGGTTTTCGCCGGCGAGGGTAAAACTCGACAATTCGCTGACCCGGACGAAGGTGCGCAGCAATTCCAGTTTGTTCATGGGCCACTCGTTGATTGTTCGGCTGAGCCGATCAGTGATTCCGGATTCACTCTGTTTATCACCTCAGGGCGGATAAATAAACTGAGTCCCATCACCACTCACTGCAATCGAGGACGTCCCATGAACCGCAAAATCGCATTGATCACCGGCGCCAGTCGAGGCCTCGGTAAAAACGCCGCCCTGCACCTCGCCGCTCAGGGCATCGACATCATCGGTACCTACAACAGCCGCGCCGATGAAGCCCACGCATTGGTAACCGAACTGCAGGCACTCGGCGCGAAAGCCGTAATGCTGCAACTGGACGTTGGCCGCAGCGAAAGCTTTGCCGATTTCGGTACACGTGTTGAGCAGGCATTGCAGCAGACGTTCGACCGTCAGCGCTTTGATTTCCTGATCAACAATGCCGGGATCGGCGTGCATGCGCTGTTTGCCGAGACCACGCCGGAGCAGTTCGATCTGCTGATGAATATTCAGTTGAAAGGGCCGTTCTTCCTGACTCAACAATTGCTCGCGCTGATCAACGACGGCGGGCGGATTATCAATATTTCCAGCGGCCTGACCCGTTTCAGCCTGCCGGGCTACGGCGCCTATGCGGCGATGAAAGGGGCGATGGAAGTGTTGACCCGTTATCAGGCGAAAGAGCTGGGTGCACGGCAGATCGGTGTGAACATTCTCGCGCCGGGCGCCATCGAGACTGATTTCGGTGGTGGCGCCGTACGCGACAATTCGGCGGTGAATGCGATGGTCGCCAGCAACACCGCATTGGGCCGGGCCGGGCAGCCGGATGATATTGGCGGGGCATTGGCGTTGTTGCTGTCGCCGGGTGCGCAGTGGATCAATGGTCAGCGGGTTGAAGCCTCCGGTGGCATGTTCCTCTAACCAACGCTGAAAACACTTGCCCCCTGTAGGAGCTGCCGAAGGCTGCGATCTTTTGATCTTGTCTTTAAAAACAAAATCAAAAGATCGCAGCCTTCGGCAGCTCCTACAGGGGGATCGAAGTTAGTTCTGGCAAGCGTTACGGGTCATGAAGCGCTCACGCACCACGTCGTAGCCCCAGTGATAAACGTAGGTGTACGGCAGGAAAAACAGCAGCACGCCGATGTCGAGCAAAAACGCCTGCCACAGGCTGACCGACAGCCACCAGGCAATCAACGGCACACCCATCACGATCAAACCACCTTCGAACAGCAGCGCGTGCACCACACGCACCCAAGCGCTGTGCGCAACGTTCAGGCGCGCCAGCATAAGGTCGAAGAAACGGTTGAACACCACGTTCCAGGCCAGCGCCAGCAGTGCGATCAACACGGTCACCGCGCCCATTTCAAGCATCGGTTTTTGCATGATCCACGCCAGCAACGGGGTGCAGATCAGGATGGCCAGCAGTTCGAAACCAACGGCCTGGAAAATACGTTCAGTGATGGACTTATGAGCAGTCATGGCCTGACTCCTTGAGTGAAGATGGTTGCCATGGTCCATGCTCGCATCGATACTTCATAATCAATAACCATCGATCAAGGCGATAGTTGATGATCTCGCACGAAGTGCTGCTGGCGTTTGTCCAGGCGGCGACCCAAGGTTCGTTTTCGGCAGCGGCGCGCAAACTCGGGCGCAGTCAGTCGACCATCAGCGCAGCGGTGGCCAGCCTCGAGATCGATCTGGATCTGGTGTTGTTCGATCGCAGCAGCCGCAAACCGACCCTGACCCCGGCCGGGCATGTGATGCTGCAACGCGCCGAGGCGATTCTGGCGGCCAGCAGTCGCCTGGAAATGACCGCACGGCAGTTGTCCCAAGGCGTCGAACCGAAGCTGACCGTGGCGATTTCCGACACTTATCAGTCGTACCGTTTTGAAGCGGCGTTGGTCGGGTTTGAGCAGCGTTATCCAGATCTGGAACTCGAATGCCTGATCGCCGAATGCGATGACCTGATCGAACTGGTGCAGCGCGGTCGCGCGCATCTGGCCTTCGCCGAAATGCAAGAGCACTACCCGCCGGATCTGGCGACGTCGACGGTGGCCGAGCGCACGGAAATCGCCTTGTTCGTCAATCGTGATCACGCGCTGGCCAAGCTTGATCATGTTGATCAGCACATCCTGGAACAGCACCGCGAATTGCGTCTGGCGACCATCGTCAATCCCTATGACAGTCGCGGCAAAGGTCGGGTGTGGTCGGCGCCGAGTTATCTGATGTTGCTGGAAATGGCCGAAAAAGGCTTTGGCTGGGCACCGTTGCCGCGTTGGCTGGCGCAGCGTTTTGGCAATGATTTACTGGTGGAATTGAACGTGCGCGGCTGGCCGAAACCGGTGTTTGTCGATGCCTTGTGGTCGCGGCTGTATCCGCCGGGGCCGGCGGGGAGCTGGTTGTTGAGCAAGATGCTGGAATAGCGGTTGAAGATCGAGCCACCCTCACCCCAGCCCTCTCCCGGAGGGAGAGGGGGCCGACCGAGGTGTCTTGCGTGATACATCGACCTGAAAAATCGAGTCGATTATGGATTCATTGGATATGAGCTCAAAAGCCCCTCACCCCGGCCCTCTCCCGGAGGGAGAGGGGGTCGACCGAGGTGTCTTGCGTCAGACATCGACCTGAAAGACCGAGTCGATTATGGATTGATTGCTGCGGTATATAGGGTCGTGAAATTTGGTTCGATCATGGATTCCCAACTGAGCTGTCAAGTCGGTGAACCTCTCCAATATCCCCCGATCAGTCCCCTCTCCCTCTGGGAGAGGGCTAGGGTGAGGGCCATTCCAGCGCCATGAGCCGCCCTTCAATAAACCGCCGCTCCGGCTCTTGTCGGGTCAACTCCAAAGCGCGCACATACGCCGCTCTCGCCTCCTCCACCCTGCCCAACTGCCGACAAAACTCCGCCCGCGCCGAGTGCGCCAAGTGGTAATCCTGCAACTCGCCGCGCGCCAAAATCCCCTCAATCAGATTCAATCCGTTCAGTGCCCCGTCGCGCTTGGCAACCGCCACCGCGCGGTTCAACTCAATCACCGGGGAAGGTACCGCGCGCAACAGCACGTCATACAAACCGACGATCTGCGCCCAATCCGTCTCCCCCGCCGTCGGCGCCTCGGCATGCACCGCGGCAATCGCCGCTTGCAAACAATACGGCCCGAAGCGCCGCGTGGTCAGCGCACGCTCAACCAGCGCGCAACCTTCGGCTATCAACTCGCTATCCCAGAGTGATCGATCCTGATCATCCAGCAGCACCAGTTCACCGTCCGGCGATGTCCGCGCCGGACGTCGCGATTCGTGCAACAGCATCATCGCCAGCAGCCCCATCACCTCCGGCTCCGGCATCAACTCCATCAACAGCCGCCCCAGCCGTATCGCCTCGCGGGTCAGCTCCTCCCGAGTCAACTCGGCCCCGCCCGACGCCGAATACCCTTCGTTGAACACCAGATAAATCACCCGCAACACGCTGTCGAGGCGCTCGGGCAATTCGCTCAGGCTCGGTACTTGATAGGGGATTTTCGCGTCACGGATCTTGGCTTTCGCCCGCACGATGCGCTGGGCAATCGCCGCCGGCGCGCAGAGAAAGGCGCGGGCGATTTCCTCGGTGGTCAGGTCGCAGACTTCGCGCAAGGTCAGCGGCACTTGCGCATCCGCCGCCAGCGCCGGGTGGCAACAGGTGAAGATCAGCCGCAGACGATCGTCTTCCACGTCTTCGCCACTCCAGTCGGCCTGCTCCAGTTCTTCCAGTTGCGCCAGCAACAGCGGCTGCGAGGCCTTGAACCGCGCACGACGGCGCAACACGTCAATCGCCTTGAAACGCCCGGTGGACACCAGCCAGGTGCGCGGGTTGTCCGGCACGCCGTCGCGCTGCCAGCGCTCGACCGCGACGAAGAACGCCTCGTGCAAGGCCTCTTCGGCGAGGTCGAAATCACCCAGTAAGCGAATCAGCGTCGCCAGGATCCGCCGCGACTCTTCGCGGTAGACCTGCTCGACCCGCGCCTTGACCTCAGACATTCAATTGCCGCACCGGTCGTACTTCCACGCTGCCCACCCGCGCAGCCGGAATATTGCCGGCAACCTGAATCGCTTCGTTGAGATCCTTGGCGTCAATCAGGTAGAAACCGGCCAATTGCTCCTTGGTTTCGGCGAACGGGCCATCGGTGATCGACAGTTTGCCGTTGCGCATCCGTACGGTGGTGGCGGTCTGCACCGACTCCAGCGCTTCGGCGGCAACCATCCGCCCGCTGCCCTGAATCGACTCGGCGTAGGCCCAGCACTCGGCGTCTTCCGGGCTGTCGGGTGATGAATGCAGGAGGCGTTCATCGCTGTAGACCAGGCATAAATACTTCATGGCGTTCTCCTGAAGCGGACGGATCAACTATGGCTGAAGATCAGGGCTGCACATCGAACAGGGTCGCGCCGCTCATCGGATCGAACGGCGCCGACCAGTGTTCGTGGACGATTTTCCACGCCCCGCCAACCTGCCGATAGCAGGCGGTGACGCGCATCCAGCAGCTCTGGGTTTCGCCCTTGTCATTGGTGCCGCCGCAGTTGGCCACCCAGTGGGCGAAGGCGATGTTGTCGGCGCTTTCGATGGCGATTTCATGGAACTCGAAAATGTGCGGGCCGGGGCACATTTCCATGCACTCGACCCAGTGTGCGCGGTAGGCCGTTTTGCCTTTGAATTGCAGGGCCTTGATCGCGTCGAAAGAGACGATGTCGTCGGCGTACAACGCCATGACTTTCTCGACGTTCTTGGTCATGACGGCTTCGCGGTAAGTGTTGATCAGGGTCTGGATCTCGGTTTGTGCGCTCATGGTGTTCTCCGTGTTTTTTGTTGTGAAGACACCCTTAGTCGTCCGGCAAGCGGGCGGATCGACAGACGAAACAAAAAATTTCTGCAGAAGACAAAATCGCTAGAATCCGAGGCTCATCTTTGTAGGAAAAAGGAAATTCCCGTGTCAGCCCAACTCGTGCCGTACGACAGCCTTAACGCCTTGCAGCGTCAGCAAGTCGAGGCGATTGAAATCCATGCCGAGCAGATCAAGTTCTCCGGCGATATCCATGGCGCCTTGCACACGCTGCTGTCGAAGCCCGGCCCCGGCGTGAAAGGTTTTGCGCTGCTGGCAGATCAAGTACCGGTGGCGTTTCTGTTGCTCAAGCGCCCGCCGGTGTTGCCGGCCTGGGCCGATGAACACAGCGCCACCCTGCATGCGTTGCAGGTCGATCGCCGCGCCCAGGGCAAGGGTTACGGCAAGGCTTGTCTGCAAGCACTCCCCGAAGTTGCACGTCAGGCGTGGCCTGAGATCAAGGGGCTGGAATTGTCGGTGGATGCCGACAATGACGCTGCAATTGCGCTTTACGCCAAGCACGGCTACGTCGACAGCGGCGAGGCGTACAAGGGCCGGATCGGTTACGAACGGCGCATGGGCCTGTTTTTCTAAGTCATCGAGGGATGCAACGATGATCGATTCAATCGAAGCGCTGGAAGCGATTTACGGACTGCCGCACGAGCGGGCCGTGCGTAAGCAGATCGGTTTTCTCAACGAGGATTATCAGGCGATGGTGCGCCTGTCGCCGCTGGTGATCGTCAGCTCGGTGGGCGCCGATGGCCTGGATAATTCGCCGCGCGGTGACAAAGCCGGGTTTGTGCGGATCATTGACGAACGTACGCTGGCCCTTCCCGATCGCCCGGGCAACAACCGCATCGATACCCTGCGCAATGTGCTGCAGGATTCGCGGGTGTCGCTGCTGTTCATCATTCCGGGGATTGGTGAGACGTTGCGGGTCAATGGCACGGCAGTGATTAGTGCTGAGCCTGAGCTGTTGGAAAGCTTTGCGGTGAATGGCAAACCGGCGAAAACGGTGTTGCTGGTGACGGTGGAAGCGGCGTTCTTTCACTGCTCGAAAGCGTTTGTGCGTTCCGATGCCTGGAACCCGGAAACCCACCTGCCGCGCTCGGCCCTGCCCTCTGCCGGCGCCTTCCACAAACGTTTGAACGACGGTCAGTTCGACGCCGAGGCCTACGACCGGGAAGCGCCGAAGCGGGTGCGTGAAAGCCTCTACTGAAAAGATCTCATGTTCTCTTACAGGACTAAGCAATCATCCTGTAAGAGTTATCCCACGAGCAAATCCCAAATCATTTAAAACCGATAAAACCCTGTAAGTAAATTCTGATTTTCATCCTAGATATTGACGACTTACTGTCAACCACTCTAGGTTTAGCCATGAGCAATTTTATTAATTACTCAACAGCTTATATATATTTGAACATCAGGCTATGACATAGAGACGAATACTTAAAGCTCTGCATCACTCGACTTTAACGAAGAGAGCAATATGATAGACACTCTAATAAAGACCTCAAAGTCAAAAATCACGCACAATGAAATAATCATACTGGATGGAAAAATCTCAATCCCGAAAAGCTATCTCCGAGAGAAAGCATCTTTAGAACCGACAAGCATCCTGATTGTTTCCGGCTCTTTAATCGAGGGCATCGGAACAATTCACTCCGACATCGACTGCATTATACTCTGCGACGAACGCCCCAAAGCTTGCAGCATTAAAGACATCGAACATGCTTTTGTCACAGACGAAGATTATCGCCATATTACAAAAAGCGAAAAAGTTCACAACACGACCGACTTCTACGGCGATACGAGCATCCACATCGATGCCGACTACATCACCTTCTCAGAAATTGAAGATATATATAAAAAAATCAACAAAGCATTTGACGAAGTGATTTCTGACCAGCGCTTTCTATATAACCCTGTACTCACAAATACAGAGAACAACATCGTTCACCGCTCTATTATTGGACATGCAATTACCAACGAAGAAAAATTTAATTCAATAAGATCACAAATCCCTCTAAAAAAACATATATACATTGCACATCGCGAAAAGCTTCCAGTCTTTTACGCATTTCAGGATATTCAAGGCTGTTGGCAGTCAGGAAATCTATGGATGGGCTGCGAGATAGCCAGGGACATGATGCTAAAAACATCCATGAGTTTCACCTACCTCACTGGCACGTCGAACAAGCATTATAAGTGGGTATACTCCAATATGTATCGAATTGAAGGATTCGACGCCATCAAAAATAAGTTTTTCGATTTGGCCAGGCAAGGAGCAACTACAGAAACAGAATGCAGATCCTACATCCAAGAGATTTTGGACTACATGGACTTGGTATTCCTGGCAATTGAAGGCCTTCTAAAAACAATAGATATCTATCCAACGACAAAAACCTCCCTTGCCGCACTTGACAAAGAATTCAATGAACGAAAACAAACCAAACATAAAACATCTGTGTGCGAGTACTACTTTAGGAAAAAATACTTTGCTGCTTCCCAGACTCCTCCGCTAACGACATTACTTAAAGAATGGGACTAACTCCTCCCGCAACGCCACAAACGACCCATGTTATGGAAGTACTTAAATTATCTGTACCGCTGATGCTTTCCAGATTGGGAGATATGATAGGGTCACTGATTTTCTTCTCCTTTATAGGCCATTACATTGTCGACTCTCTGAGTACAGCATCATTCGCTTTGGCTTCAACATCTTTTCTGACAGTTGTCGGCATCGGATTCTTTTCAAAAACATTAGTAATCGTTGCAGGTGCTAACAACTTAAGTACCAGCAACATAAAGTCCGAAATAACCACATCATTTAATCTTGCAATTTTTTATGGACTATTAATCCCAGTCACGATATTTCTAGCGGGTAAAATATTTTTAGAACTGGATACCAAACCCAGCAACCTGGAAGACTTCAAAGTACTTTTAACACTTTCGATTTCGTTGCCTGCCGTATTTCTACAGATCACTATTTTCAACATCTATAACGGCATGAGAAAAACGCAATACGAACTCACTTACACATGGCTAATGAATAGCGCACTCGCATTGACATGCATCGCACTCACAAACATAGAGCCAAGTATAAATTTATCCGACTTCATCATCACATACGTTTGCCTGCGCTACGTATTCTCGTGCGCAGCGCTGGTCTTTTTCAGAACCACAATGAACAGACACTTTAAAAACTCTCTACCCCACAAGATCTCAGGAAGTGATTATATAAAGTACACGATTAACGGTTTCCCTATGGCACTGTGCTTTGGCAGCGAAAGCCTCCTTTTCTTTTTACTTCCCCTGATATCGAAACATATAAATGACATTAGCCTTTCTGCATACCAAGCTTCTATCCATGCAGCCAGCATCATATATATGATTTCTATAGGAATAGGAAATGCCGCAGGCATAATCACAGCACGCCATTACGCCACAAAGGATATCCAAGCAATTTCAGAAACTTTCCTACTGTCTATCGGGCTTGGATTACTCGTACTGACACCCATCCTAGCTTCGTTTTTTTTGTTTAATGAAAATATCGCTCTAATCTACACATCCGACACAGCGACGAGGATCCTCATAGAAAACAACATCATTATCTCAATACCATTTTTAATATTTGAGTTCATTTTCGTTATCTCCAGATTGACTTTGAGAAGCATGAATGACTTTTGGATACCCACAATAATGACAATACTGACACTAAACATTTTTGGTGTGCTTTTGTCAGCAACCCTATTATTGCTGTACGAGCACACCGTACACTCAATATTCCTGGCATTAGTACTATGTTCATTTACTTTAATGCTGCTTTTACTCTGGAGATTAAGGCGCATATTAGAATACGCATCAAAAAATCTCTGCAATGAAGAAAACCTATGCCGACCAAAACAGAGCTGACCTTTCCAATTTAGTTTTGCGAGGATCGACCAATGAGACAGACCTCCTCATTTATCAACACAAAAAATCAGCAGTCAACTTTGACAACGATAATTAGCGAGCATCATGCCTGGCGAACATTGAGTGGATTACAAACGACCGACTATTACGCATACCGCAACGCATTACTTAATGGGTGTCATCTTCAACGTGCTTTATTCGAACTACGCCACCCCGAGCTAATGATTTGTGACTTGAGCAATCTTGAGCCGGTTTTTAATTACATGTCTGATCTACAAATAGTGAAAACCTGGCATCAAATAAATTCAGCAATTAATCAATCAAAATTTGAAGGCATGCGCAAAATATTAGGCGATGGCCTATCACCAGAAATAGCTATTTCTGGGCCAAGCAAGCAAAATCTCCTCGATTTTAAAAATGAGTTAATTGAAAAAATCTTACCGAAATTGGCGGATCAAAAAAAGCCCTCACACAACCAATCAACGAAGCGTGGTATATCGAAAAACAGATTACTCACAGACACCAATGATGACACCATCAACTTCCACAATCGCTTCTGCGCATTTTACAGTGCTTACATATCACATGAGCACTGGGACAGTTGCATTACGTTGAACACCCGATATATTTACGAAGACCATCCAATTTGGCATAAAATCAAAACACTATCCAAGAACAAACTTTTTTTATTATCAGCCGGACTACCTATTGCTCTAGGTTACCTCGCGGCAACAGGAGATAAAAAGATATTCTTTTCAGAAATCCATCGGCAAAACGATGCAAATTTACTGACGCGTGATAGTGAGTTTTTGGATGTTTTCCCTCACAAAGAAATAACAAATGAGCCCTGGCTGATTATAGACAAGTCATATACAGGCGGTAGCCTTAGGCAAGCTGGAAATATGATTAGAAAAAGAATCGGATATGAAGCCGAGGTAAAAACTCTCGCATTGTTCCCGAAAACTTTTAGCGCATTCATGAGTTCGGATTACGCCGTTTACGGAGGGAAACTATTTGAAGTGAGACTCTACGCATCACGTCTAAACAGAGAAACCTGGCACACACAACTCATATCTGAGCAACCAACATGAGAGCTTTATTCAGAGATAAACACGTTTCTGAACTAGAAGAATGCCTCTACAAGGCCAGGAAGCAACTACGCCGCTATTGGGCTGGAACGCTCGTATGCTTACCTGACTACGACATACCACAAGACAAGTGGATAAACGCCCAAACACAATCAGACTTAGATTGCCAATCTATATTATTTGAATGCATTTCAAATATCAGTTTCAAGATCACAATATATTCGGAAGAAACTGACAACTTCAGCACCTCAGATAAAAGCGAAGAGTTCTCACTTCTTATTGACCCATTAGACGCTACGCACAACGCAGTGCTTGGTTTCCCTGGTTACACATCAAGCGTGGCACTTTATCACGAAGGCGCATATATATTTGGATGGGTGTATGACATATCAAGAGATTTGGTGTACACGGCAGCATTAAACGAGGGAGCGTATCTGCAGTCCTCGATAATTGTTAAAAGACTTAAAACACGCACCACCCACTCTCTAACAGATATGAGAATTTCTTTACATCGCCCCAAAGACGTTCAGGAGAGATCCAGAATTGAAAAAATAATATGGTCCGCAGCGAAGGTTCGAATTTATTCCTGTTCCTCGTTGGAAATCTGTCTTATTGCCGCCGGGGTTCTTGATGCTTTTATTGACGTAGGCGCACCCGGACACGAACGGAGTTGTGATATTGCCGCAGCAGAGTTGATACTCAGAGAGGCGGGTGGTGCATTATTTGACGACAAAGGTGGTATCAGAAACAGTCTCCCTCCTTCAAAAACATCGCTATCGGACAACGGAACGTTAATAGCCCTATCCACGAAAGAACTTATACGATTACTTTTATAACTCGCTGAACTGGAGACGAATTATGCTATTCGAAACAGTCGCCCTAAAGCTCAAACTATTGTCTAACGGTGTTAATTTCTCTAAAGAATTTCTAGATTACCTTCAGAACCAATCGACTCACATTGAAAAAAGACGAGCATATGGTACAGGGGACAGTGTAATACTTGAGTCAAACACCCATACACCGCAGGAAATAATTCTCGAAGAAAAAATTATCACAGCCGCAAACTACAATCCTAATTCAGCGTTCCAAGTCGTCCTAGCACAAGGATATCCTGCATTAAGGTATGGAAACAAAACTATAAAAATCACCTTCCCCGCTAGACCTGTGGCTTATGGAAAACATTTAAGCAACGGTGAGTTATTTGAAAAACATTTGACCGTCTATGGAAACTCCACCCTTGGAGTATTCTCGCCTGGTCACTGCTATTACTTCAATAATAACCGTGAGTGCAAATTCTGCTCTCTTGACGCTGCCAGAGAAAACCTTTCCGATCACAAAATGCGCATCAAAGGTGATTTGGCAGGAGAAGCAGTAGAGATAGCTACCGAGGTCGAGAGTGGGCGTTACAAGAGGGTACTGTTTAATGGCGGCACGATCCGAAACTATGACAAAGGCTACTCAATGCATCTAGACTTAATGGAGCGAGTCAAAGAGAGAAACACCGCAAGCAAACTCGAATACCACTTAATTTCGATGCCACCCAAAGATTTCCGGCTATTCGAGCGATTCAAAGGACTGGGCAATAATTTGTCCATGAGCTTAGAAGTGTTCAATGCAGATTTGTTTTCTGAAGTTTGCCCTGGAAAATCACAGGATTACACAAGAGAACGCTTCCTCTCTGCGTTTGAAGCCGCTGTCGATGTTCTTGGTCGCGGAAACGTATACGCAGGCTTTGTGGCGGGCATGGAACCTTTAGAGTCAATCATTGAAGGCATCGAATACTTCGGAAATATGGGAGTGGTGCCTGCGGTTGCAGTATTCCACCCTGACGCCGGTTCACACTACTCTACAAAAGCACGGCCTTCCGTTGACTTCCTGAATATACTCGGTAAAAAGATGTCAGAAATTTATCAAAGAGAAGGCTTTAAACCGCTAATAGAAGGAAGTGGACGAAACTCTTTAGACACTGAAGCATACTTAGGAGGTTTTGCATGAGTTACTCTTTGGACAAGGGACTATTTATTGCATTCGAAGGTACCGATGGTGCAGGAAAATCAACGGTTGCGCGAGCGACATATGACAGAATTCTTGAGTCCCATTCTGCATTGCACTATATAGACAAAAATCGTCCTCCAGTGCCTACAGGCTATACAGAGTTTCATATGTCTCGGCTACGCGAAGTCTTATGGGATTATCCGGACAACGCTCCCCTGGAACAATTAGGTGACAAACACTGGATGAGCCTCATAACTGCGTGGTTTCAGGCCACAGATCATGCAGCTATAACGCCTATAATCAATTCTGGCAAAAGTTGCATCGCCGATGGTTGGCATTATAAATACCTGGCGCGTTTTTTGCTCAAGAGCACTGATTTGGCTGAGGATGCGTTGACAATGTTCTCAACAATTAGAAAACCTGACTTCGTAATTTTCTTAGATGTTGATCCGGCACTGGCAGCACAGAGAAAAGGATCATTTCGCCTTAGCGAGAGTGGAGCCTATGACGGCGCCAATGCAGACCCCCAGAAGGGCTTCATTGACTATCAGAATCGAGTTAGATCCAGTTATGAGCGCTGCGGTCTGGTGAACTGGATAAGAATCGATACAACCGACCTAAGTGAGGAAGCCGTTCTCGATAAGGCGGTGACTGCAGTTCAGAGCATTCTTTGTAGGGAGTAGAAACCAACGAACGTTTCTAACCACGGGCTGATCGACGCCGACAACTACGACCGAGAAGCGCCAAAATGTGTAAGCGACAGCCTCTACTGACAGAACACAATCCCCTGTAGGAGCTGCCGAAGGCTGCGATCTTTTGACCTTGCTGTTAAAAAATCAAGATCAAAAGATCGCAGCCTTCGGCAGCTCCTACAGTGGAGATCGGGTTGGCCTCAGAGCGTAAGGATCATTTCGTGCCACGCCATGCCGCCGTGATCCGACTCCGACGGTTTGATGTAGGCAAAACCAAACCCGGCATACAACGGAATGTGCTGTTCCTTGCACATCAAATGAATCGTCGCTTTGTCCATCCCGCGCATACGCTCGATGAACTCACCCATCAAGCGCTTGGCCAGACCTTGCCCCTGATAATCCGGGTGCACCACCACCGACATGATCACCACGTTCGGTCCTTGCGGGTCGTGGCCGATCAGTTCCTTGAACGCCTCGTCCGACATCTGCACATCAAACGCCGCGCCAGAATTGACGAAACCTGCCACCACGCCATCCACCTCAGCGACGATAAAACCCTCGGGCCAGGTGGCAATACGCGTGGCGATCTTCTCGCGGGTGGCCGCTTCGTCGCCTTCGTAGGCAACGGTTTCGATGGCGTAGCAGCGGTCCAGGTCGGCGGCGGTGACGTTGCGGATGAGGGTGTTCATGGCGGCTCGGAAATCAGCAGAAGAAAGTGCCGAAAGCATAAAGGAATAAGGTCTGCATATCGATGTGCAGGGGCGGCGTAAAGCCTGCGTATAAGCGCTTTTCTTCGGGCGCTTGTCGGGCTATTTCTGCGGTGTGTCTCTGATCACCCTTGGGGGAAACCGCTTATGAGCAGCGTTGAAATCGGCCTGTTGATGGTGTTGGGCATCAGTACGTTCGGCTTTATCACTCTGGGCATCGACCTGTTGCGGGCGCGACGTAAACAGCGTTGAAAGCATGAGGCGGATCAGTGAACCGCCTCATGCATCGGGTTCAGGCCTTGGAATCGACCGGCACGCAGATTTCCAGTTTGCCGGTATGCAGTCGCGGATTGAAATCGGCGCTGTAACGCTCCAGTTCCGGGGCGTTGAGTTCCACGTAGTGCGAGGTCGGCAGCCAGGTCTTGTAGATGTATTGCAGGGTTTGCGGCAGTTGTTCGAGCGGTCCCTTGTGCTCGAACACTGCGTATTGCCGAGGCAGCACTTCGACCCACTGGTAGACCTTCTGGTCGAGGTCATCGAGCTTGTCGATTTCCACCCCGGCGATGTAATCGAAGCCGCCCTTGCCGTCGAAATTGCTGCAGACTCCGTAAGTCACTTCGTTCTTTTGCCCTGGGATCTTTCCCAACTGCGGCAAGAACTTTTCCCACAGCGCCGGGATGTCTTTGGCGGTGTCTTGGGTAAATCGACCGCGAAAGCCTGCAATCAGCAGGAAATGTCCATGTTCGAAGCGAGGTTCAGCCACTTCGACGCGTTTTTGCTCATCCATGACTCGACTCCTGGAACAAAAAAGGGGGTTCGGCTGGGAGTATAGAAAGCCCGATCCAATTCGCACGGTTACAGCGCGTGCAACTGCTCGACGGCGCCCGAACCAACAAATTCGTTGTAGCCAGATACGATCACGTAAACCGCGAAATAGCAGAAGATCGCTGCAGATGCCAGGTAGGAATAGCGCAACAGCTTGTCACCGAGGAGTTTGCCGCCATGGCTCGCGGCGAAGCACAAACCGGCCGACCACAGCAGTCCGGCGCAGAGAAAACCACCGAGGAACAGCGCCGAACTGAGCGGGCCACCGCCACCGGAACGTGCAATCAAGGTGCCGCCCACCGCCGCGAACCAGAGAATCGCGCTCGGCGACGACATGGCGAGAAAAATCCCCCGGAAGAACTCTTTGCGATGGGAGTTCTGCCCCACTTCCGCCGTCGCCGCCAACTGCGCCTCGTGGTGAATCGCCGAATAGATCATCTTCGCCGCAAAGTAGATCAGCAGCGCCGAACCGCCGATCCACAGCACCCAGCGTACAGTTTCGTATTGCAGCAAAACGGTCATGCCGGCCAGCGCCAGCACCGCGTAAATCAGGTCACCGACGCAGGTACCGAGGCCCAGCGCGAAGCCCTGAAAGTAACCGCGCTGCATCGCCAGGGTGATCATGGCGATGTTGGCCACGCCGATATCCAGGCACAGCGAAAGGCTCAGCAAGAAGCCGCTGGTGAATTCCATTAACCATTTTCCTTCGGAAAAAAATGTTTACAAACGGGCTGGACAGTATGCCATCAGCGCCCTTATCTTCCGCCACAGGTCACCGCAGTGACCAGCGTCGCTCGGACGGTTCCGGGCGCTTACGTTATCCGAGGCAACAATGGCCGAACAAGGTTCGCCGCGCCGCTTTGCGCGCATAGATCGACTCCCCCCTTACGTTTTCAACATCACCGCCGAGCTGAAGATGGCCGCCAGGCGTCGTGGTGAAGACATCATCGACTTGAGCATGGGCAACCCCGATGGCGCCACGCCGCCGCACATTGTCGAAAAACTCGTACAAGTCGCCCAACGCGAAGACACCCACGGTTACTCGACGTCCAAGGGCATTCCGCGCCTGCGCCGGGCGATTTCCAACTGGTACAAGGATCGCTACGCGGTCGATATCGACCCGGAAAGCGAAGCCATTGTCACTATCGGTTCCAAGGAAGGCCTGGCGCATTTGATGCTGGCCACCCTGGACCAGGGCGACACCGTGCTGGTGCCGAACCCGAGCTATCCGATTCACATCTACGGCGCGGTGATTGCCGGTGCCCAAGTGCGTTCGGTGCCGCTGGTGCCGGGCGTGGACTTCTTCGACGAACTGGAACGGGCCATCCGCGGTTCGATCCCGAAGCCGAAGATGATGATCCTCGGCTTTCCGTCCAACCCGACCGCGCAGTGCGTGGAACTGGATTTCTTCGAACGAGTGATCGCCCTCGCCAAGCAGTACGACGTATTGGTGATTCACGACCTGGCGTACGCTGACATTGTCTACGACGGCTGGAAAGCCCCGTCGATCATGCAGGTGCCGGGGGCCAAGGACATCGCGGTGGAGTTTTTCACCCTGTCCAAGAGCTACAACATGGCCGGCTGGCGCATCGGTTTCATGGTCGGTAACCCGGAACTGGTCAACGCGCTGGCGCGGATCAAGAGTTACCACGACTACGGCACCTTCACCCCGCTGCAAGTGGCGGCGATTGCCGCGCTGGAAGGCGATCAGCAGTGCGTGCGCGACATCGCCGAGCAGTACCGCCAGCGTCGTAATGTGTTGGTGAAAGGCCTGCATGAGCTGGGCTGGATGGTCGAGAATCCGAAGGCGTCGATGTATGTCTGGGCGAAGATTCCCGAGGCGTATGCACATCTGGGCTCGCTGGAATTCGCCAAGAAACTGCTGGCCGAGGCCAAGGTGTGCGTCTCGCCGGGGGTTGGCTTTGGTGAGTATGGCGACGACCATGTGCGCTTTGCGCTGATTGAAAACCAGGACCGGATTCGTCAGGCAGTGCGCGGAATTCGCGGGATGTTCCGGGCGGATGGCTTAGTTACGAAGTAACTGACACACCTCTGATCGTTCCCACGCAGAGCGTGGGAACGATCACCCACAAAAAAACCGCATCGCTGCGGTTTTTTTGTGTCTGCAAGAAGCCGCTTAAACGAACAGCGACAACAGCAGGATAAAGCCCAGCGCGACGATGGAGAGGATGGTTTCCATCGCCGTCCAGGTCTTGAACGTCTCGGCCACGGTCATGTTGAAGTACTGCTTCACCAGCCAGAAACCGGCGTCGTTCACGTGGGACAGAATCAACGAACCGGCACCGGTGGCCAACACCAACAGCTCACGGTTGACGCCCGGGATCATCCCCACCACTGGCACGACAATGCCCGCGCCAGTGATGGTCGCCACAGTCGCCGAACCGGTCGCAATCCGAATCACCGCCGCCACCAGCCACGCCAGCAGGATCGGCGAGATCTGTGCGCTGACCGCCATGTGGCCGATCACGTCGCCCACACCGCTGGTCACCAGCATCTGCTTGAAGCCACCACCGGCGCCGATGATCAGAATGATCGCGGCGGTTGGCGCCAGGCTCGCGTCGAGCCACTTGAGCATTTGCTGGGAACCGATGCCCTGCTTGTGCCCGAAGGTGTACAGCGACAACAGCAAGGCCAGCAGCAGTGCCGAGATCGGGTGGCCGATCATGTCCATCCAGGTGCGGAAGAAGTGACCGTCCGGCAGCGCCACGTCAGCGAAGGTTTTCAGCAGCATCAGGAACACCGGCAACAGCACGGTGATCAGGGTGATGGTGAAGCTCGGCAGCTTCGCCGAGTCGTCGTTTTCGCGGGCCAGTTGATCGACCAGTTCCTGATTCGGGTGACCCGGAATGTGCTTGGCGATGAACGTACCGAAGATCGGACCGGCAATGATTGCGGTCGGCAGCGCAACGATCAGACCGTAAAGGATGGTCTTGCCGATGTCAGCACCGAACACGCCGATCGCCAGCAGCGGGCCCGGGTGCGGTGGCACCAGACCGTGCACGGCGGACAGACCGGCGAGCAGCGGGATACCGATCTTGATGATCGACACGCCGGTGCGACGGGCAACGATGAACACCAACGGAATCAGCAGGACAAAGCCAATTTCGAAGAACAGCGGGATGCCGACAAGGAACGCGGCGAACATCATTGCCCACTGGACTTTGTCTTTACCGAACGCACGAATCAGGGTCTGGGCGATCTGATCGGCGCCGCCGGATTCGGCCATCATTTTGCCGAGCATGGTGCCCAACGCGAGGATGATGCCGACAAAACCGAGCACGCCACCGAAGCCGTCCTGGAACGCTTTGATGATGGTGCCGATCGGCATGCCCGACGTCAGGCCGAGGAACGCGGCGGCGATGGTCAGGGAAATGAACGGGTGAATCTTGAATTTGGTGATCAGGATAATCAGGCCGATTACCGTGACCACTGCATCGAGCAGCAGGTAGGCGTCGTGGGACATGCCAAACATTGGGGGTGTCTCCTGGATTGTTGTTGTTATTAAAACGGGTTAAACAGAAGTCGGGAGGACAGCGCTATCTCTTTCAACACACTCATACCGCCTGTTTCAGACCATGGGCCTGCCACCAGACGTGAGCCTGGGACGCCAGTTCTTCAACGCTGTGGATCGAAGCATTCAACGCCAACGTCAGCGGCTCGCCCTTCGGCGATTCGAGGGTGGCGAACTGGCTTTCGATCAACGTCGCCGGCATGAAGTGGCCCGGACGATGGGACACACGCTCAGCGGCGACTTCAGGGGTCAATTCAAGAAACACGAAGCCCAGGCCCGGCAAGGCGCTGCGCAACACTTCGCGATAACTGTGTTTAAGGGCCGAGCAGGTCAGCACCGGGCGTTCGCCCAGCGCGTCGACGCGACGCAGTTCATCGCACAGGCTGTCGAGCCAGCCGGCACGGTCGTCGTCGTTCAGGGGGATCCCCGCGCTCATCTTTTCGATGTTCGCGGCCGGATGGAAAGTATCGCCTTCAATGGCAGTGGCGCCGCTCAATTGGCACAGGGCCTCGCTGACGCACGTCTTGCCGCAACCGGCAACGCCCATGATGACCAGGGCGGTGATGGGATGACTCATATAACACCTCAGCGCGCAGACAGCGCTACCTTTGCTAGCTATGACTCTAGTGCACAGGCAGAAGTTGCCGACGCCTTCTTGTCGTTTTTTTGGGTTGCAGCAGGTTTGTTCCCAACGCCAAAAAGCGAAGATCAGGCAGGACCTCGCTTACGCATTTACAGCTGCATCAGGACAGCGCTACCTTAGTGCCTTGATTTTTGTTTGGCAAGCCGCCCGATGACCTCCCCTAAAAACGATAAAAACACGCGCACCACCGGCCGTCCCACCCTCAATGAAGTTGCCCGCCTGGCCGGTGTCAGCCCGATTACCGCCTCCCGCGCCTTGCGCGGTGTCAGCACCGTGGCCACTGACCTTGTGGAGAAAGTGCAGAAAGCCGCGCTCGAACTCAACTACGTGGTCAACCCTGCCGCCCGTGCATTGGCCTCGGCGCAGAGCCATTCGGTGGTGGTATTGGTGCCTTCGCTGTCCAACCTTCTGTTTATCGATACGCTGGAAGCCATTCATCGGGTGCTCACACCCAAAGGCTTCGAAGTGCTGATCGGCAACTTCCACTATTCGCGCGATGAAGAAGAAAACCTGCTGCGCAACTACATGGCCTATCAGCCGCGCGGTTTCTTGTTGACCGGGTTTGACCGCACGGAAAGTTCGCGGCGGATGATCGAGGCGAGCAACATTCCCTGCGTGTACATGATGGAACTGGACAGCGCCGCCGGGGTGAATTGCGTGGGATTCTCGCAACTCAGTGCCGGCGAAACAGCGGCCGAGCATTTGCTCTCTCGCGGGCGCAAGCGCCTGGCTTATATTGGCGCGCAGCTCGATCAGCGAACCTTGTTGCGCGGTGAAGGCTTTCGCAAAGCGTTGCAAAAGGCTGGGCGTTACGACCCGGATCTGGAAGTACTGACGCCTCGTTCTTCATCGGTGGGCTTGGGCGGGGAGTTGTTTTTGCAATTGCTCGCGGCGCATCCGGACGTTGATGCGATCTTCTTTGGTAACGACGATTTGGCGCAGGGTGCGTTGCTGGAGGCGCTGCGCAACGGCATCAAGATTCCTGAGCAGGTAGCGATTCTGGGTTTCAACGACTTGCCGATGTCCGAGCACATGGTGCCGCGCCTGAGCAGCATCAACACCCCGCGCGAAGCGATTGGCCGGCGCGCGGCGGAGCAGATGCTGACGTTGATGGCGGGTAACAGCGTGGCGCGTCCGGTTGAAGACATGGGCTTTGAACTGAAGATCCGCGAAAGCACCTGAAACTGTCGCGATCCCCTGTAGGAGCTGCCGAAGGCTGCGATCTTTTGATTTTGCTCTTAAAAACAAGATCAAAAGATCGCAGCCTTCGGCAGCTCCTACAGTTTTATGTGGTGCTTACAAATGCTGAGTTGAAACACAACCCTTGTAGGAGTGAGCCTGCTCGCGATAGCGGTGTGTCAGGCGACGCATGTGTTGAATGACACACCGCTATCGCGAGCAGGCTCACTCCTACAGGGGTTTTGTGTTGGGCTCAATGGCTGAGCAGGTCAACGAGGGCATGCGCGCCTTTCTGCAGTGGCTGGCTCTTGAGCCACACCGCGTGCACCGGCATCACCAGACCGTTTTCGATGTTGCGAAAATTCAGGCGTTTCAGCCGTCCGCTGTCCAGTCGCGGCTGCACCACCGACAGCGGAAAGTTACCCCAACCCAATCCCGCCTCGACCATTTCCATCGCCGTCTCAAGGCTGTCGGTGCGCCAGTACGACTCCGCCACCAACGGCCGCGTTTCACTGATCGGCAAGTCGCGACTGGCGACGATGATCTGCCGCACATGCACCAGATCCTCGAGAAACACATCCTGCCCCTGCAACAGCGGACTGTCCGCCGCCAGCGTGGCGATCATCCGTTCGCTGCCGACAAACTGAAAACGCTCCAGTACATTCATGCTCAGCCCAGCGAACGCCAGGCATACGCTGACCCGGCCACTGTGCAGCATCGCCAACACGTCATCCTGTGGCGCGGTCAGCACTTCGATATCGAGCAGCGGATGGCGCTCGGCGATCACCTTGATCGCCGCCAGCAAACGCCGCCGGTCGATGTCGGCGACCACGCCGATCGACAACTTGCTCTCCAGCCCCAGCGATAACTCCACCGCGTGCACTTGCAGTTGCTTGAGTTGCTCGGCGATCAGCCGCGCGTGTGGCACCAGCGACAGCGCCATTGCCGTGGGCTGCGGTTCACGGTGGCTGCGGTCGAACAGCAAATAACCGAGTTCGGCCTCAAGGTTGCCAATACTCATGCTGACAGCGGAAGGCACTCGACCCAACGCCCGCGCCGCCGCCGAAAACGAGCCGCGTTCAATCACGGCAAGAAACAGCTCGATGCTGTCGCTGTTGAAATTCACTTCAAACACCTATCAATAGAACTGAAAGTAGCTGACTTTTTCTGTCAGCCCTATTGAAGCTATCTTTCGCCGCCTTCGCCAGTCCCGCTGGCCAACAAACGGCAAGAAAGAGGCAAATCCCCATGCAAGGCGTCAAACGCAAACTGGTCTATGTGTCGCTCTACGAAGTGATCGGCATGACCTTCTCCGCCCTCGGTCTGGCACTGCTGTCCGGCACGTCGCCAGGCAGCACCGGGCCATTGGCGGTGATCATCACCACCATCGCCGTGACCTGGAACTTCATTTACACCTCGTTGTTCGAGCACTGGGAAAGTCGGCAGGTGTCGCGCACGCGCACGGTGAAACGACGCATCGCCCACGCCGTCGGCTTTCAACTGACGCTGATCGTGTTTCTGATTCCGTTGATTGCGTGGTGGATGAACATCAGTCTGGTGCAGGCGTTTCTACTGGATCTGGCGCTGATCATTTTCATCCCGTGCTACACGTTCGCCTTCAACTGGTTGTTCGACCGGATCTTCGGCTTGCCAGCCTCAGCACTTCCCGATTCGGCGGCTGCGGCATAAATCGTTAATTGGTAAGCAGATATTGCAAGAAAACAGCGGTTTATCCGGTCAAACCGCCGATATTCACAATCCGCCAACTCCGATAGCAGGCTAAGCTTTTCCATCAATAAAAAATGGATCCGCCCATGACTGCACACGCCCCCGCCGCCGCGCACAGCGACGGCATCGACCCGATACGCGCCGCTCAGGTGTCCGCCCGCATCGATCGCCTTCCCGCAGTTGCGACGATCTGGCGGCTGGTGGCGCTGTTGTCGATTGGTGGATTTTTCGAACTCTATGACCTGTTCCAGACTGCTTACATCAGCCCCGGGCTGATCCGCGACGGCCTCTTTGCCACCGGCAATCAGGGTGTGTTCGGTTTCTCCGATCAAGCGGCGTTCGCCTCGGCAACCTTCCTCGGCCTGTTCCTCGGCGCCAGCCTGCTCAGCCCGTTGGCCGATCGTTTCGGCCGCCGCGCGATCTTCACTTTCGCACTGGTCTGGTACACGGTGGCGACGGTGTTGATGGGGGTTCAGAGTTCGGCGCTGGGCATCATCTGCATGCGCTTTCTGGTGGGCATCGGCCTCGGTATCGAGCTGGTCACCATTGACGCCTACCTCTCGGAACTGGTGCCCAAACGCATGCGCAGCTCGGCGTTTGCCTTCGCGTTTTTCGTGCAGTTCCTCTCCGTGCCGGCGGTGGCATTGATGTCGTGGTGGCTGGTGCCGCAAGCGCCGCTCGGCGTGTCCGGCTGGCGCTGGGTGGTGTTGGCCAGCGCGGTGTTTGCGCTGTTTATCTGGTGGCTGCGCAAGCGTCTGCCGGAGTCGCCGCGCTGGCTCGCGCAGCATGGCCGCTTTGATGAAGCCAACCAGATTCTCGACACTATCGAGGCCCGTTGTGAGAAGGATCACGGTAGACCACTGGACGCCCCGGAAGCCGTTCCGGTCGATGTCGAAGGCAAGGGCCGTTTCGCTGATATCTGGCAGCCACCGTATCGCCGTCGCGCATTGATGCTGATCGTCTTTCACATTTTCCAGGCGATCGGGTTCTTCGGCTTTGGCAACTGGTTGCCGGCGCTGCTGTCCGGTCAAGGCGTCAGCGTCACCCACAGTTTGATGTACGCCTTCATCATCACCCTCGCCTACCCGCTCGGGCCGCTGCTGTTCGTGAAGTTCGCCAATCGATTTGAAAACAAATGGCAGATCGTCGGCTCGGCCCTCGGCGCCATGACCTTCGGCACCTTGTTCGCCCTGCAGACCAGCGCATTCGGGCTGATCTTCTGCGGGGTGATGATCACCTTCTGCAACGCCTGGCTGAGCTTCAGTTATCACTCGTACCAGAGCGAACTGTTCCCGACCAATATCCGCGCCCGCGCCGTGGGTTTCTGCTATTCGTTCAGCCGCTTGTCGACGGTGTTCAGCAGCCTGCTGATCGGCCTGTTTCTCGACAATTTCGGTACGCCGGGGGTATTGGCGTTTATCGTCAGCAGCATGCTGATCGTGATGTTGACCATCGGCTGGTTCGGTCCGCGCACACGCAATCTGGCGCTGGAGAACATTGCCCATCGCTGACGGGGACACGGTCATCCTCTGCCGCTTATCGGCAAGGGATGACCGCTCGCCCCGTCCACGAAGAATGCCAACCAACTGATATAAAAGGATTTTTTACACAGGCACGGTAATTGCTGAGAGACCCGAGTCTGCAATTACCTACAGGTCCATTCATCATGTTGGTCAGTGCCAAACACCAGCCAATCATTCACCTGCCCAAAGCGCTGAATGACGATGCCACCACCACGGCTGCCGCCGGTCTGCAAGGTGGCCTGCACGGCGCCATGCTGCAAACCCTGCAAAACCAGACCCAGGCGCAAACCGCCGAAGCCACTGCCAAAGTGCAGGACTCGGCCACGCAGATCGCCACCCAGCAAGTCAGCGAAGCCACGCGCATCAGCGACAATGTCGACGAAGCCTTCGCCAAGACCCGCGTCAACCTGCAAGCCACTGATGCCACCACGGCTTCGGCAAAATCTGCCACCGACGACTTCAAGGATTACATGAGCAAGACGCCGGAGCAGCGTCTGCGCGACAGTATCCTGCAGTCCATGGGGCTGACCGAGGACGACATCAAAGCCATGCCGCCGGAGAAACAACTGGCAATCGGCAAGGAGATCGCCGAGCGCTTGCAAGACAAGATTAAGTTGGCGCAGGCGGAAAAAGACAACGATGTGAAGGACAGCGACAAACAGGCGGGCAAGTTTCTCGCTGCGCTCTGAGACCACGGACTCCTAGCTACCGCACGGTATCCCTGTAGGAGCTGCCGAAGGCTGCGATCTTTTGATCTTGCTTCCAACAACGAATCAAAAGATCGCAGCCTCGTTCCACTCGACAGCTCCTACAGGCCACTTTGTGGAATCAGTTCAGTTGCAGGGTTTCATTGAACTGGCTGATCGCATCCACCACATGCCGCGATCCCTGCTGAATCTCCAGAATCACCTCCCCCGCCTCATTCGCCAGCTCAACCCCGAGCCCGGTACGGCTCAGGCTCGACTGCATGCTCGACACCGCACTCAGCGACAGGTCATGGTTCTTGCGCACTACTTCGACAATCTCTAGCGTCGCCTGACTGGTCCGCGCCGCGAGGCTGCGCACTTCATCCGCTACCACGGCAAAACCGCGCCCATGTTCACCGGCCCGCGCCGCTTCGATGGCGGCATTGAGCGCCAGCAGGTTGGTCTGATCGGCAATGCCGCGAATGGTCTGGACGATGGTGCCGATGATGTCCGACTGTTTGCTCACGGCATCGATGCTGGCGGCGGCTTCGTTGAGGTCGCGGGAAATGTCCTGGATGATCTGCACGGTCTGCTGCACGACCTGTGAGCCTTTTTGCGCGCAGGCGTCGTTTTGTACCGAGGTGCTGTGGGCCGATTCGGCAGCGTTCTGCAGCGTGGTCATCTGATGGGTGATGTCGCTGGCGAACTTGACCACTTTGTACAAGCGGCCCTTGGCGTCGAACAACGGGTTGTACGAGGCTTCGAGGTAAACCATCTGCCCCGACTTGTTCTTGCGCTCGAAACGATGGGAGTGATATTCGCCGCGGTTGAGCGAGGCCCAGAATGCCTTGTATTGCGCGGACTCGGCTTCGGCACGATGGCAGAACAGGCTGTGGTGATGGCCGACGATTTCGTTGAGCGAGTACTGCATGGTCTTGAGGAAGTTGTCGTTGGCGGCGATGACATTGCCTTGCGGGGTGAACTCGATCACCGCCATCGAGCGACTGATGGCCGCCAGCATGCTTTCCTCTTCGTTTTCCTTATTGACCCGAGCGGTGATGTCGGCTGCAACTTTGATCACACTCTGGACTTGCTTGTCCGGGCCATACACCGGCATGTAACTGGCTTCTAGCCAGACTTCACTGCCCGCCTTGTTCAAGCGCAGAAAAGTGCCGCTGATCGGCTCACCGCGAGCCAGATCACGCCACAGTTTTGCGTACTCTTCGCTGCGATAAAAAACCTCTTCACAAAACACCCGATGGTGTTTGCCGCGCACTTCATCGGCGCTGTAACCCATGGTCTTGCAGAAGTTTTCATTGGCATCCAGAACGATGCCTTCAGGGGTGAACTCGATCATTGCCATTGAACGGCTGATCGCGGCCAACTTTGCATTCGCTTCGGTCAGAGCGCAGCTGAAACGCTCGATTTCCTGCAGGTCAGCCTTGTGATGTAGGTTGAACATGGTTGTATCACCTTCCGCGCGGACTTTTGATTTGATGAAAGTTCAGTTCTTTCAAGATCCACCACTACGTTCCACAGAACAGGCACACGCATTCCTCCACGGGAGGAAGTTGTCAGGTGATAAATGATGATCAATCGGAGCGTCCATGCAGCAACGCTCTAATCAAGACATCCTTCTCTTGATAGCCCGCACGCGGGCCAGCCCTAACGCGTAGAAGAACTTCCATGTAAGCGACGCTCCTTGTTGGTTCAGTGTCGGTGCCTTGGGTTGCGCACTCTGGCAGCATGAATTCACGGACCAACGATGTGTGTCCGGCATGTTTTGACATGACGGTCGACATAGTTAGTTAGAAGAAGCATAGCCAGCGCGAAGCCTTGCGCAAGGCCACTAGTCGGCCAGTATCTGGCACTTTTTGCACAAAAATCGGTTCAGCGCGGGGAGAAATGTTGTCGGAGCGGACGCTTTCGCGAGCAAGCTCGCTCCCACAGGGGAGCGGGTGTGTTTGGCAAGTCCTACCACGCAAGCCAGGGCAAGTCGTGGTGCTAAAGATGAAAATTCAGGCTCAGCAACAGCCAGGTCGGCCACTCTTCTGTGCAACGACGCGGTGCAATCTTGCAGATTATTTTCAGGTACAGGCAGGAGCCCGAGAACCGGGCTCCGGAAAGGCGTGATCAATGACCGAAGATGTCGACTTTCTTGGCTTTCTTCTCCGCGCGCTTTTCAATCGCGGTCTTGGCCGGTTTCTTCTTCGCGGCTTTCTTTGAATCCATACCTTTGGACATGATGCGTACTCCACTCACAGGGGATGTGAAGTCAGGTATACACCTATCCAGAGCCATCCGTTCTTTTATAATCGCCGCTTTGCACGCCGACAGTCCGATCCCATGCCCGATACCCAATACACCTTGCTCGAAGCGTCATTATGGCCGTTGATGAACAAGTTTTACCGCAGCCACCAATCCTCGATGAAAGCGGTTCGCGATGCGCAACTTTGGGTCGCACGGCGGGGCGAGATTGTTGGCGCGTTGTGCTTGCGGCCGGTGTCTGGCGGGCAATGGTTGACCGGGCTGTTTGTCGATCCGGGGTGTCGTGAGCAGGGGGTTGCCGCGCAGTTGATCGCGGCGGCGGTGCAGGATGTGAGCGAGCCGGTGTGGCTGTTCTGTCATCCGGATTTGCGCGGTTTTTATGAGCGACGCGGATTCACTTTCGACCCGGCCCTGCCGCAGGCGATGGCAGAGCGCTTGAGCCGGTATGCGCGGAGCAAGCCGATGATTGCGATGGAAAGGGTTCCCGCTCAATCCTGAAGGACATGCAAAAACCAATGTGGGAGCGAGCCTGCTCGCGAAAGCGGTGTGTCAGTCACAGAATCTGTCACTGATATTGCGCATTCGCGAGCAGGCTCGCTCCCACAGGGATATGTGCTGGGCACTGGATCAATCGTCGGCGGTTGGATCAAGATCCGGGAACATCACTTCGGTAAAACCGAACTTAGTGAAGTCGGTGATGCGCGACGGGTACAGCCGGCCGATCAGGTGATCGCATTCGTGCTGCACAACGCGGGCGTGGAAGCCCGAAGCAATACGCACAATCGGCTCGCCCTTCGGATCAAACCCTTCATAGCGAATCTGCTGATAACGCTCCACCGCGCCACGCAAACCCGGCACCGACAGACAGCCTTCAAAGCCCTCCTCCATCAACGGACTCAGCGGTGTGATCAGCGGATTGATCAGGATTGTCTGCGGCACCGCTTCAGCGTCCGGGTAACGTTCGCTGTGTTCGAAACCAAAGATCACCAGTTGCAGATCGACACCGATCTGCGGCGCGGCCAGGCCAACGCCACCGACGCTTTCCATGGTCTGGAACATGTCGTCGATCAGTTGCCACAGCTCAGGGCTGTCGAACATCTCGGCCGGCACTGGCGGGGCGATGCGCAGCAGGCGCTCGTCGCCCATTTTCAGAATTTCACGGATCATGATCAGACTTCGTCAGTGTCCGGCTTGAGCGAATGATCGCGACCCAGGCCCGAGACGTGTTGTTTGGGATGTTCATCGAGTTCGCCGGGGACTTTCTCACCCGAGTCCTTGCCCTCGCTGGACATGTGTTCGATCACCGCATTCATCTCGGCGCCGAGCAACAGCACCGCCGCGGAAATGTAGAAGTACAGCAACAGCACGATGATCGCCCCGATGCTGCCATACATCGCGTTGTAGTTGGCGAAGGTTTTCACGTAAAAGGCGAAGCCCAACGAGGCGATGATCCATACCACCACAGCCAGTACCGAGCCGGGTGTGATGAAACGGAATTCCTGTTTGACGTCCGGCATGACGTAGTAGATCAGTGCCACGGCGACCATCATCAGAATCACGATCACTGGCCAGCGCGCGATGGTCCACACGGTGACGATGAAGTCTTCCAGCCCCACCTGCGCGGCGATCCAGCCCATCACCTGCGGCCCGAGCACCATCAGCGCGGCGGCCACCAGCAGCATGCCGGCAATGCCGACGGTGTAGACAATCGACAGCGGAAAACGCTTCCAGATCGGCCGGCCTTCGACCACGTCATACGCGGCGTTCATCGCGCTCATCATCAAGCGTACGCCCGCGGAGGCGGTGTACAGGGCGATAACGATACCGACGGAAAGCAGGCCACCCTTGGACTGCTGTAACTGGTCGATCACCGGGTTGACCTGCTCCAGCGCCTGCGGTGGCAGGACCAGTTCCGATTGCAGGCGCAGCCAGGAGAAGAAGTCCGGCAGGTGCAGGAAACCGATCAGGGCGATCAGGAACAGGATGAACGGGAACAGCGAGAACAGCATCTGGTAGGCCAGTGCCGAGGCGTAGGTCGACATCTCGTCGTCGACGAATTCAGTGACCGTGCGCACCATCACCCGGTGCAGGGGCAGACCTTTCATGTCCGGAAAAATCATTCGCGTCTCCTTTCGCCGCAATACAGGTTGAAGTCGTGGCGACTCAGGGGCCGTTTTTTACATCACGGTAGCCTGTTTGGCGAACCCCGTCGGGTCGCTGCAGGCTTTTGACACAAAAACGGCCATCCTTGGATGGCCGTTCGTGTCTTTCGTTCAAGGCTGAATTACGCCTTGTCGACGCCTTTTTTGATAGCGTCCTTGGCTTTACCGACCGCTTGCTGGGCCTCGCCTTTTTTCTCTTGGATCTTGCCTTCGGCTTGCAGCTTGCTGTTGTCGGTGGCTTTACCGACGCCTTGCTTGACGTTGCCGACCGCTTCGTTGGCCATGCCTTTTACTTTATCGCCAGTGCTACTCATGGTGTTTCTCCTTGATGCATTAAAGGGGAAAAGTCAGTACGTAATGATTGACTGGCCGGGTTTGCGCCAAGTTTCATTTATTTTCGGCGGCTCATTTCGTCGCGCCGTGCAGGTTGGGCTTTATGTTTGCGTGCGTTGCCCGGAGAATGCGCACCTATGGGCGTTGTGCGCCAATGAACCGATCCTCGCAGGAATGTTATGAAACTCGATAAAAAGCTCGCCATCGCCCGCAGAAACCAGGAACTGGGCGGCGCCGTGCTCGGCACCAACAACTGCCACTTCGCCGAACTGAACCGCAACCGCAACATCTGGTGGTTCGACCTGCCGGTGTCGCGTCTGGCCGTGGGTCAGTACGAGTGGATTCACTTGCTGATGCACACGCCGGCCACCGACGAACTGCTGCACCTGAAAGTGCCGACGGTGTTCCTGCGTGAAAAGCTTGAAGGTCTGGTGATTCGCAACGAAGGCAAGCGTAAAGCGGCATTGAGCCTGGAATTGAGTGCGGACAAGGATTCGTATCTGCAGGACATGCGCCCGGCGGGCACTAACGTGAATTTCGCGCCGTTCCGTCAATAGCCCTCACCCTAACCCTCTCCCAGAGGGAGAGGGGACTGACCGAGGTGTTTGGGCAAGGTACACCGACCTGAAATATCGAGTCGAACTCAGGTTCTGAACAGCATGAAGATCTGCTCCCTTTCCCCCTCTCCCATTGGGAGAGGGCTGGGGTGAGGGGCTGGTTTAACCGAACAACAGATATCTCAAACCCTGCGGCCCCAACAAAAAGCCCCGCATCTGCGGGGCTTCGTGTTTAGGCGGCGGACTTGGCCTTGATCTTCTTCAGCTCTTCATCCCGCAACTCGCGGCGCAGGATCTTGCCGACGTTGGTGGTCGGCAGCGCATCGCGGAACTCCACCGAACGCGGCACCTTGTAGCCAGTGACGTTGGCGCGCATATGCTCCATCACCTGCTCTTTGGTCAGGGTCACGCCCGGTTTGGCGACGATGAAAATCTTGATCGCCTCACCCGATTTCTCGTCCGGCACGCCGATGGCCGCGCACTGCAACACACCCGGCAGGGTCGCCAGCACGTCTTCCAGTTCGTTCGGGTAGACGTTGAAACCGGAGACCAGAATCATGTCTTTCTTGCGATCGACAATACGCATGTAACCGTCCGGCTGGATCAGCGCGATGTCACCGGTTTTCAGCCAGCCTTCGCTGTCGAGCATTTCATCGGTGGCTTCCTGACGCTGCCAGTAGCCCTTCATCACTTGCGGGCCCTTGACGCACAGCTCGCCGATTTCACCCAGCGGCTGCTCGACACCAGCATCGTCGATGACTTTGCACAGGGTCGAAGGCACTGGAATACCGATGGTGCCGATCTGGATGTTCTGGATCGGGTTGACCGTGGCCACCGGGCTGGTTTCGGTCATGCCGTAACCTTCACAGATGGCGCAACCGGTGACCGCTTTCCAGCGCTCGGCAGCAGCCAGTTGCAGGGCCATGCCGCCGGACAAGGTGACTTTCAGCGCAGAGAAGTCCAGCTTGCGGAAACCTTCGTTGTTGCACAGCGCGACGAACAGCGTGTTGAGGCCGACGAAACCGCTGAACTTCCACTTCGACAGTTCCTTGACCATCGCCGGCAGGTCGCGCGGGTTGCTGATCAGGATGTTGTGGTTGCCGATCAGCATCATCGCCATGCAATGAAAGGTGAACGCGTAGATGTGGTACAGCGGCAGCGGCGTGATCAGGATCTCGCAACCTTCATTGAGGTTGGAACCCATCAGCGCTTTGCACTGCAGCATGTTGGCGACGAGGTTACGATGGGTGAGCATCGCGCCCTTGGCCACGCCCGTGGTGCCGCCGGTGTATTGCAGCACCGCGACATCGCCGCTGTCCGGATTGGCTTCGGCCACCGGTTGGCCCTGGCCCTTGCTCAACACGTCGTTGAACTTGACGGCTTTGGGCAGGTGATAAGCCGGCACCATCTTCTTCACGTACTTGATGACGCTGTTGATCAGCAGGCGCTTGATCGGCGGCAGCAGGTCGGCAACTTCAGTGACGATTACGTGTTTGACGCCGGTTTTCGGCACCACGGCTTCGGCCAGATGCGCCATGTTGGCCAGGCAAACAAGGGCTTTGGCGCCGGAGTCGTTGAATTGGTGTTCCATTTCCCGCGCGGTGTACAGCGGGTTGGTGTTGACCACGATCAGCCCGGCGCGAATCGCACCGAAGACGGCCACCGGGTACTGCAGGACGTTGGGCAGTTGCACGGCGATTCGATCGCCAGGCTGCAAATCGGTATGCTGTTGCAGATACGCGGCAAACGCACCGGACAATTCGTACAACTCACCGTAGGTGATTGTCTTGCCCAGGTTGCTGAAAGCCGGTTTGTTGGCGAAGCGTTGGCAGGATTGCTTCAACACTGCCTGAATGTTCGGATACTCGTCCGGATTGATGTCGGCAGCAATTCCAGCCGGGTATTTATCCTTCCAAAAGTCTTCGATCATGGAAGCCCACTCCTCAGCAACGCGAATTCTTCACCGCATTTGATGCGATTATTATTGGTGTGTGTTTGGTATTGGTGAATCTGGCTTTTACAGAGGCCGAGAAGTCACAAAGCGCGCCGAGAGTAGCAGCTTTGCCAAGGGTCGACTAGAGCCAAAAGCGGCCCCTACAGTCATTATCATGACTCAAGACTAGCTAGCAGTCATTTTAGAGCAAAAATCCTAGAACAGCTTGAAAGCCCCGGTTTTCGGGGACTCAAAGCAAAAGATCGCAGCCTTCAGCAGCTTCTACTGGAAATGCATTCCAAGGTAGGCGCTGCCGAAGGCTGCGATCTTTGTGTTTTTGACCTTTAAGCGATATCGCGCAACTCGCGCCGCAGAATTTTCCCGACAGGCGTCATCGGCAATGACTCACGCAAGACGATGTGTTTCGGCACTTTGTACGCGGTGAAATTCTCTTTGCAGTAGGCCTTGAGTTCTTCGAGGCTGACCCCGCTTTCCCGCGCCACCACAAACAGCTTCACCGCCTCCCCCGAACGCTCGTCTGGCACGCCGATGACCGCGCAGTTGGCGACTTTCGGATGCGCCATCACCACGTCTTCGATTTCATTCGGGTACACGTTGAAACCGGAGACGATAATCATGTCTTTCTTGCGATCGACGATGCGCACAAACCCGTCCGGATCAATCACCGCAATGTCACCGGACTTGAACCAGCCCTCGGCATCCAGCACTTCGGCAGTGGCTTCGGGTTTGTGCCAGTAGCCCTTCATGATCTGCGGGCCTTTGATGCACAACTCGCCGCGCTCGCCCATCGGCTGCTCGACACCGTCATCGTTGATGACTTTGAGCAATGTACCCGGCACCGGCAAACCGACCGTACCCAGCCGCGACTGGTCGCCGTACGGGTTGGTGCAGGCCACCGGTGAGGTTTCGGTGAGGCCGTAACCCTCGGTGATGCGGCAACCGGTGATCTGCTCCCAACGCTCGGCGGTGGCTTTGACCAGCGCAGTGCCGCCGGAGTTGGTGAGCTTCAGGCTGGAGAAATCGAGGGTCTTGAAATCCGGGTGATCCATCAGCGCCACGAACAAGGTGTTCAGGCCCAACAGCGCGGAGAAGCGCCAGTTCTTCAGCTCTTTGATGAAACCGGCAATGTCGCGGGGATTGGTGATCAGCACGTTGTGGTTGCCGGAAACCATCATGCACATGCAATTCGCGGTGAAAGCATAGATGTGATAAAGCGGCAGCGGCGCGATCATCACTTCCTGACCTTCGCGCAACAGCGGCTGGCCGTCCGGGCCGAGCTGCGCCAGGCAGGCGCGTACTTGCTGCATGTTCGCCACCAGATTGCCGTGGGTCAGCATCGCGCCTTTCGCCAGCCCGGTGGTGCCACCGGTGTATTGCAGCACGGCGATGTCGTCGAGGCTGACCTTCAGCGGCTTGATCCCCAGGCCACGGCCCATGCGCAGCGCACTCTTGAAGGAGATCGCCTGCGGCAACGAATACGCCGGGACCATTTTCTTCACTTTGCTGACTACGGTGTTGACCAGCCAGCCTTTGGCGGTGGGCATCAAGTCGCCCATCTTCGCTTCGATCAGGTATTGGATGTCGGTGTCAGCCAGCACTTCCTGGACCTTCTGGCCGAACATGTTCAGGTACACCAGTGCTCGTGCGCCGGAATCCTTGAATTGATGGCGCATCTCCCGCGCGGTGTACAGCGGGTTGGTATTGACCACGATCAGCCCGGCACGCAGTGCACCGAACACGGCAATCGGGTAATGCAGGACGTTGGGCATCTGCACGGCGATACGATCCCCCGGAACCAGATCGGTATGCGCCTGCAGGTAACCGGCGAAGGCGGCGCTCTGGCGCTCGAGTTCGGCGTAGGTCAGGGTGATGCCCATATTGCTGAACGCCGGGCGATCAGCGAACTTCTTGCAGGAACGCTCGAACACCTCGATCACCGACTTGAACTCACCCATGTCGATGTCCAGCGGTACGCCGGCCGGGCGTTTGTCGTTCCAGAAATCAGGTTGCATTGTTCTTGTCCTCTTTACCTGAGCTGATCCGGGGCCGCTTTCTGTCATTTCTGAAAAAGCGGAGCTTCACGGACACTAGCAGCTATGGCCATTGAGGCAAATATGGACAAAGCCGTCATTGACCGTGTGAATCTTCCTGCCGTGGCGTGGGCTGATCAGACGCGCTATACAATGATCCGACTCTGAGCAAAGGAATCGCCATGATCCACGACACCTTATGGCTGGACGCGAGTGACCGCAGCCGCCTGTTCGTCAATCAATGGCTGCCGGCGGCGCCGTTGAAAGCGGTGATCCTGCTGGCCCATGGCATGGCGGAACACAGCGGCCGCTATGCGCGACTGGCCGACACGTTTTGCGACAAAGGATATGGCGTGTACGCGCCGGATTTACGCGGACATGGCAAAACCGCCAATCACGGCACCCTCGGCCACTTCGCCGATGACGACGGCTGGTGCAAAGTACTCGGCGATCTGGCCAGCCTCAATCAGCACATCGGTCAGCAGCACCCCGGCGTGCCGATCATCCTGCTGGGGCACAGCATGGGCAGCTACATCGCCCAGGGTTATCTGCTGCATCACAGCGCCAGCCTACACGGGGCGATTCTCAGTGGTTCCAACTTTCAGCCCGTTGCGCTGTACCGCGCTGCGCGGCAGATCGCTCGCCTGGAAAAACTGCGTCAGGGCGGCAAGGGTCGCAGTGCGTTGATCGAATGGCTGTCGTTTGGCTCGTTCAACAAAAAATTCAAACCGGCGCGCACGCCGTTCGACTGGCTGAGCCGCGATCCGGTGGAGGTCGACAAGTACGCGGCCGATCCGCTGTGCGGCTTTCGCTGCACCAATCAATTGTGGATCGACCTGCTCGGCGGCTTGCAGCAGATCAGCAAAGCGTCCAATCTCGCGCAGATCGATCCGGGCCTGCCGCTGCTGGTAATCGGCGGCGAATGTGATCCGGTGAGTGAAGGCAAGCGTCTGACAGATCTGGCCAATGCCTTGCGCACGGCCGGCAGCCAGCACCTGCAACTGAAGATCTACCCGCAGGCGCGGCACGAATTGTTCAACGAAACCAATCGCGACGAAGTGATCGCTGATGTGCTGGCCTGGATCGATCAGGCTTTGAGCCATCCGCGCCCTCAGCGCAGCGAATAATTTTTTTGTGGATTCACTGAATCCGTCACAGGAATCGAGACCGATGACCCAGGTTACCAACATCCCTTACGAAGCCCTCGAAGTCGGCCAGACTGCCAGCTACAGCAAAACCGTCGAAGAGCGCGACATTCAGCTGTTCGCCGCGATGTCGGGCGACCACAACCCGGTGCACCTGGACGCGGAGTTTGCCGCTGCGAGCATGTTCAAGGAGCGTATCGCTCACGGTATGTTCAGTGGCGCGCTGATCAGTGCCGCTGTGGCCTGCGAGCTGCCTGGGCCGGGCACTATTTATATCGGTCAGCAGATGAGCTTTCAGAAGCCAGTGAAGATCGGTGACACGTTGACCGTGCGCCTGGAAATTCTCGAGAAGCTGCCGAAGTTTCGTGTGCGCATTGCCACGCGCGTGTTCAACCAGCGTGATGAGTTGGTGGTGGATGGCGAGGCGGAGATTCTGGCGCCGCGCAAGCAACAAACGGTGACGTTGCCGACACTGCCGGCGATTAGCATTGGCTGATTGATTGGTAGTGTGTCAGTGAGAGCTTTCCCCCTCACCCCAGCCCTCTCCCCCAGGGGCGAGGGGGAAAGGGAGCCGATCTCCGCTGTTTTCAGATTTTGAGTTCGACTGGATATTTTAGGTCGATGTAGCTCGAAAGAACACCTCGGTCAGTCCCCTCTCCCTCCGGGAGAGGGCTAGGGTGAGGGGCTCTTGCTCTTGCTTTTCCCAGTCCCATAAAAAAACGCCAGACTAGCTGGCGTTTTTTATAACCGGCAACCGCTTACGAACGGGCGCGAGCCTGGTTACGCAGGGCTTTCACTTGGTCGTGGTTGCGTTGCACACCGTGGTACTGGCGTTCAACCAGATCACGAATGCCGACCAGATTGTGCTTGTTGATCTTCTCGATGGCTTCACGATAAGCCTTCAGTGCGTGGTCTTCACCGCGCTCGGCTTCGTTCAGCACAGCCTCTTCGTCTTTGCCGGTGAACATGGCTTTGACGTCGACCCAGCGACGGTGCAGGTCACCGCTGACGCTGGTGGAGGTTTCCGGATCGCCGCCCAGCTTGCGAACTTCGGCTTGCAGTTCTGCTGCAGCGGTTGCGCAATCAGCGGAGCGAGTCACGAACAGGGTTTTCAGTTCTGGATGCTTGATGTCCTCAGCGCAAGTCTTGAACCCTTCCTGACCATCCTTGCTGGTTTCAATCAGGTCATTGAGTACAGAGATGGCTTCTTTATTCATGTCGGTCATTTTTCAATTCCTTGCGATTGGTTGAAGATGCAAGGGATATTGCAGCGTGCGTGCCAGCTTTTTTATTTTTAAAAAGTCGTTTTAAATCAGATATTTAAAGATAAATGAACTATCTGTATCACGGTTATTTGCATGATCTGTCATTTGGCCTGCATGCAGAATGCCTGTATTTTCCAAGCTGATTTGAAGCCAGACGATCCCATTGATGAATCCCGAAAAACTCGAACTGCTGATCACCCGCGAAATGCCCTTCGGCAAATACAAGGGCCGGATCATCGCCGACCTGCCGGGGCCGTACCTGAACTGGTTCGCCCGCGAAGGTTTCCCGCACGGCGAGCTCGGTGGCTTGCTCGCGCTGATGCAGGAGATCGACCATAACGGCCTCTCGGACCTGCTCGAACCGCTGCGTGCCAAACACGGCAAACCTGCTCCGCGCCATTGAAGCGCTCTCCTCTCTTTGAGTCAGCCAACCATGCCCGATAACACCCGCCGCGCCCGTGACGAAGCCTTCTGGCAAACGTTCGCTGATCGTTACGACATTCAATCCGGGCCCGTAAACCTGGAGAACGGTTATTTCGGGCGCATGTCGCGCACGGTGATCGAGGAGTACCAGCGCAATATCGAGCTGATCAACAACAGTAACTCGGTGTACGTGCGCCAACGTTTCGAACAGCACGACAACCTCGATATCCGCGCGCAACTGGCCGAGCTGATTGGCGTACGCGCGCAGAGCGTGGCGTTTACCCGCAACGCCACCGAAGGCCTGCAATCGCTGATTCGCAACTACAAGCGCTTACAGCCGGGCGATCAGGTGCTGATCAGCGATCTGGAATACGACACGGTCAAAGGCGCCATGCGCTGGCTCGCCAGGCAGCGCGGCGCCGAGGTGATCGAGATTGCCCACGCGCACCCGGCAAGCTACGACAGCTTGGTGAAGACTTACCGCGAAGCCTTCGTCGGTCATCCAAAAATCAAGCTGATGGCCCTGACTCACGTCACTCACCGCACCGGTCTGGTGATGCCGGTGCAAGCCATCGCAGCGCTCGCCAAAGAACATGGCGTCGACGTCATCCTCGACGGCGCCCATGCACTCGGTCAGATCGAGTTCGACCTTGATGCCCTCGGCATCGCGTTCGCCGGGTACAACCTGCACAAATGGATCGGTGCACCGCTCACCCTCGGCTTCCTCTATATCGCGCCGCAACGCCTGGCCGACATTGATCCGGACATGGGTGAAATGCATTACCCGGCCAATGACATCCGCGCGCGAACTTCGTACAGCACGCCCAACATTCCGGCGCTGATGACCTTGCCGCTGGTGTTCGAGGAGCACCGCTCCCTCGGCGGCGCACCGGCCAAAGGTGCTCGCCTCAATTATCTGCGCAACCTGTGGGTCAGCGCGGTGCGGCACTTGCCGGGCATCGAGGTGATGACGCCAGACGATCCACGGCTGTATTGCGGCATCACCTCCATGCGCTTCACCCGGCATGACGATCAACAGGCGATGGCCGAGCGCTTGCTCAATGACTACAACCTGTTCACCGTAGTGCGCCACGGCGCAGCCAGCGGGCCGAGCATCCGCATTACACCGGGGCTGACCACCACCGCTGCCGAGATGCAACTACTGGTGCGCGCACTGAACGAGCTGCGCTAAAACACCGCGCCCGTGGGTTTTTCGTAGCCGGCAAGGCCGATCTGCGACGACACCGCAAAGGTGTCGACGCCGATCGTCTGGCAACCGAAGTAGCCATCCTCCACACCCGCTCCGGCAAGCGGTCGCAACTCCAGCCGCGAGGCGTCATTCCCGACGGTCTCACAGCGACAGGCACAGGACAGGTGCAGCCGTCCGTTCCAGGCTTCGTGATGTGTTTGCGAACCTTGATCGTCGCTGGCGATGCACACGCTCATGGCGATGCACGAAGCGCCGCCAGGGTATTGGTCCGGGTAAATACTGGTAAACCGCACGAGGCCCTGGCTGTCGGTCGACTGAGTACCGCACAGGATGTCGGCGCCAAGGTGCTGTTCGATCCGGACCCGGGCGCCGACGACCGGTTCACCGGTCATGGCGTCGACCAGGGCCAGACGCAAAACCAGCGGCAGGCCTTCGATGCCGCCACTGATGTTGCGCACCTTGCCTTCGGTTTTGCGCCAATCGAAGCTGTCAGGGATATGAGTTTGCCGTTGCCGCAGAGGATGGGACAAGGCTACTGATTGATGGTCGTCCATGGGGCGTTCTCTCTTCCGTAAGATGAACGCAGATTAGCGCCACGCAAACGCGGCTGTGCGGTAACTATGTATCGCGTCGTAACGGTGTCGATGTAGGAGCTGCCGAAGGCTGCGATCTTTTGATGTTGGCGCTCAAGAGCAAGGTCAAAAGATCGCAGCCTCGTTACACTCGACAGCTCCTACATAGCCTCTACATAGCAATTTTCAGGCAAAAAAAAACGGTGCACCGACCAAGCGCACCGTAAAGCCGTAGAACACACAACGAAGTGTCTGGTAACAATCAGTCCAGCAGCGCCAGTGCCTCAGCGGTGCATTCCTGAATACGGGCCCAGTCGCCGTTCTTGATCCACTCCGGATCAAGCATCCAGCTACCGCCCACGCACATGACGTTTTTCAGCGCCATGTAGCTCTTGATGTTGGCCGGGCCGACGCCGCCAGTCGGGCAGAATTTCACTTCGCCGAACGGGCCGCCGAGGGCTTTGATTGCCGCCACGCCACCGCTGACTTCAGCCGGGAACAGCTTGAAGCGGCGATAACCCAGACCGTAGCCTTCCATGATGCCGGAGGCGTTGCTGATGCCCGGCAACAGCGGAATTGGGCTGTCGACACTGGCTTCGAGCAGGTCACGGGTGATGCCCGGGGTGACGATGAATTGCGAGCCAGCGGCTTCGGCTGCCGCGAGCATGTTGCGATCGAGCACGGTGCCGGCACCGGTCATCAGTTCCGGACGCTGGTCGCGCAGGATCTGGATGGCCTTGAGGCCGAACTGCGAACGCAGGGTCACTTCGAGCGCGGTGAGACCACCGGCAGCCAGTGCGTCGGCCAGTGGCAGCACGTCCTGTTCGCGAGCGATGGTGATCACCGGCAGGATCCGCGCCTTGGCGCAGAGGCTGTCGATCAGGGCAACTTTGTCCGCCATGG
This sequence comes from Pseudomonas sp. rhizo66, assembly GCF_031931925.1. NCBI lineage: Bacteria > Pseudomonadati > Pseudomonadota > Gammaproteobacteria > Pseudomonadales > Pseudomonadaceae > Pseudomonas > Pseudomonas sp. rhizo66. The sequence continues at coordinate 125,465 of NZ_JAUJWZ010000014.1, read as the reverse complement.
AAACGGTCGGGGATGGGGTTGTCATAGCGGCTGTTCCTTGGCTCATGGGCACCAGTAAATCTCTAACGTAGGTTGCAGAAACGCGCGCACCGGCATGGCGGCGACGTCGTCGGATGCCAGTGCGGCATTCAGGGTGGTCAGTTTCGATTGACCGGAAATCGACAGAATCTTGTGTTTCGCCGAAGCCAGCAGCGCACGGCTCATGGTCAGGCGCTGACGCGGCACGCTCGGCGCCAGCATCGGCCAGCAACGGCGCGTGCCATCAGCCTGCAAGGCTTCAGCGAGGTTCGGGCTGTCGGGGAACAGCGACGCGGTGTGGCCGTCATCGCCCATGCCCAGCACCAGCACGTCAATCGGCGGCAATTCGGCGAGCAAGCGGTCAGCCTGCTCGGCAGCCTGCTCGACGTTGGCCGCCGCGCTGTAAAGGCTGAGGAACTGCGCCTTGGCCGCCGGGCCTTTGAGCAAGTATTGCTTGAGCAAACCGGCATTGCTGTCGGCATGCTCGACCGGCACCCAGCGTTCGTCGGCGAGGGTCACGACGACCTTCGACCAGTCCAGCTCCTGCTTGGCCAGGTGCTGGAAAAACGCCACCGGACTGCGACCACCAGACACCACCAGCACCGCGTTGCCGCGTGCCGCAATGGCTTCGCTCAATTGCTTGGCGACGTTCAGTGCCAGACCTTCGGCCAACAGCACCGGGCTCTTGTATTCGTGGGCATTCACGCCCGCCGGCAGTTGCACATCAGATATCGCCATACCACGACCTCCCGTCCCGCGTGATCAATGCAATGGAGCTCATCGGCCCCCACGACCCGGCCGCATACGGCTTGGGCGCGTCACCGGATTTTTTCCACCCGGCGATCAGTTGGTCACACCACTTCCACGCGGCTTCGATTTCATCTTTACGGACAAACAGGTTCTGATTGCCGTTCATCACTTCCAGCAACAACCGCTCGTAGGCATCGGGGATCCGCGCGCTACGCCAGGTGTCGGAGAAATTCAGTTGCAGCGGGCCGCTGCGCAGTTGCATGCCTTTGTCCAGGCCCTGCTCCTTGGTCATCACGCGCAGGGAAATGCCTTCGTCCGGTTGCAGACGGATGATCAGTTTGTTGCTGATCTGCAGGCGTTGTTCCGGCGCGAAAATATAGTGCGACGGTTCCTTGAAGTGGATGACGATCTGCGACAGTTTCTGCGGCATGCGCTTGCCGGTCCGCAGGTAGAACGGCACGCCGGCCCAGCGCCAGTTGCGGATGTCGGCACGCAGAGCGACGAAAGTTTCGGTGTCGCTCTGGGTATTGGAATTCGGCTCTTCGAGGTAACCCGGCACGGATTTGCCTTCGCTGTGGCCGGCGATGTACTGGCCGCGCACCACCTGAGTGGTCAGGCCTTCCGGGCTGATCGGCGCCAGGGCCTTGAGCACTTTTACTTTCTCGTCACGGATGCTGTCGGCGGACAGGTCAGCCGGCGGGTCCATGGCGATCAGGCAGAGCAGCTGCAACAGGTGATTCTGAATCATGTCGCGCAGTTGGCCGGCCTTGTCGAAATAGCCCCAACGGCCTTCGATGCCCACCTTCTCGGCCACGGTGATTTCCACGTGGGAGATGTAATTCTGGTTCCACTGGGTTTCGAACAGGCTGTTGGCGAAACGCAGGGCGATCAGGTTCTGAACGGTTTCTTTGCCCAGGTAGTGGTCGATGCGGTAGGTGCGATTCTCCGGGAAGAACTGCGCTACGGCGTCGTTAACCTTGCGCGAGGATTCGAGGTCGGAGCCGATCGGTTTTTCCAGGACCACGCGGGTGTTTTCTGCCAGTCCGACTTTCGCCAGGTTCTCGCAGATCGCGCCGTACACTGCTGCCGGCGTGGCGAAGTAGGCAATCATGCGTTGCGTGCTGCCGGCCAGTTCAGCCAGCGCTACATAATCTTCAGCTTTGAGGAAGTCGACGTGCAGGTAAGTCAGGCGCGCGAGAAAACGCTCAGCGACCGCCTCGTCCAGCTCTTTACCCACGTAACGGCGCAATTCGGCGGCGATGAACGCCAGGTGTTGCTGCTCGCTGCCAGCTTCACGGGCCAACGCGATGATGCGCGTGTCCTCGTGCAGCAGGTCGGCGCCATCGAGGTGATAAAGGGCAGGAAACAGCTTGCGCAGGGCCAGATCGCCAAGCGCGCCGAACAAGGCAAAGGTGCACGGTTCAACCGTAATCGAAGGCATGATGTTTGTTCTTTTATCAAGTTAAGCTACAAATACCTTTTTTCAAGGCATCACTCAAGGGAAAATGTAGTAATAACGACAACATTTTCGCAAAATACAGATTCCGAGTGGTGGTCGGTCGGAGCCATCAGTAGGATAGGCCACCGTTACGGGCCATATCAAAGGCCCAATTTGCATAGCCCGGCGCACCTTTGCGTCGGTGAATCAGGAATTCCATATGGACCGCGTGCGAAATTTACTGGAACAGATCCAGAGTCGCCTTGAAGAGCTGAACAAGGCCGAACGTAAGGTCGCCGAGGTGATCCTGCTCAACCCGCAGCAGGCCACCCGCTTCAGCATCGCCGCCCTCGCCCAGGCGGCTTCGGTGAGCGAACCGACGGTCAACCGTTTCTGCCGCTCGTTCGGTGTCAGCGGCTATCCCGAACTCAAGCTGCAACTGGCCCAGAGCCTGGCCAGTGGCGCGGCGTATGTCAGCCGGGCGGTCGAGGCTGACGACAATCCCGAGGCGTACACGCAGAAGATTTTCGGCAGCGCCATCGCCTCGCTGGACAGTGCGTGTCAGGCGCTCGATCCGAACCTGATCAGCCGCGCCGTCGACCTGTTGATTCAGGCGCGGCAGATCCACTTCTTCGGCCTCGGCGCTTCGGCACCGGTGGCGCTGGATGCGCAGCACAAGTTCTTTCGCTTCAACCTCGCCGTCACCGCGCACGCCGATGTGCTGATGCAGCGGATGATTGCGTCGGTGGCGCACACCGGTGAGCTGTTCGTGATCATTTCCTACACCGGTCGCACCCGTGAGCTGGTCGAGGTGGCGCGCATTGCTCGCGAGAACGGCGCTTCGGTATTGGGTCTGACGGCGGAGAACTCGCCGCTGGCCAAGGCGAGTACCTTGAGCCTGAACATTCCGCTGCCGGAAGACACCGACATTTATATGCCGATGACTTCGCGGATCATTCAGTTGACCGTGCTGGATGTGTTGGCGACCGGGATGACCTTGCGTCGCGGGGTGGATTTCCAGCCGCATCTGCGCAAGATCAAAGAGAGCTTGAATGCCAGCCGGTATCCGGTTGGGGATGAATTCAACTAAAGATCAGAAGCCCCTCACCCCAGCCCTCTCCCCGAGGGAGAGGGGGCAGACCGAGTTGTCTTGCGCTATACATCGACCTGAAACACCGAGTCGATTATGGATTCAACGTCATTCGTTCAGGTCGGCGAATCTCTCGCCCCCCCCATTCGGTCCCCTCTCCCCCGGGAGAGGGCTAGGGTGAGGGGCTACGATGTGACTGACACACTCAAGCCGCCGCCCACGCCTGCAAACTCAAATGCGCCTTTTCCCCTGGCGCCAAGTGCAGGCTGTCGGTGCCACCCGCCGCCGCTTCCACGCAGACAAACTCCGAAATCTCATCCCAGCTCACGCCCAACAACGGCCGCGCTCCGGGATGCCAGACCACCGTGTCCGCACTGTCACCGGTATCGATGCACAACTCGCGCTGCCAGGCGTGATCTTTCAACTGCAATTCGCCGTCGTGCTGGAACACTCGCTGACAGCCGCCATCGACCCGCAATTCGCCTTCCTGCTGGCAGATCTGCCGATTCAACTGGTCATAACCCTGCGCCCCTTCAAGCCCAGACAGCGCTATCTCACCGACATCGCCAATACGCCAGTACGCATGCAAAGCCTGGCTCAACTGGCACGGCATGTCGTCCTGATGCTCGGTGCTCAGGCGCAATTCCATGCGTTCGCCCAAATGGGCATGCAGGTCAACCTGCCAGTCACACAGCTGCAACTGCCAGTGCAGGCGCACGCCATCGTCAGCGGTGCTGCTGTCGAGCAACTTCCAGTCAAGCAGTCGCGCCCAACCATGCGATGGCCAGGCGTTTTCGCTCGGATGACGGCCATACCACGGCCAGCACACCGGCACGCCACCACGGATGGCCCCCACGTGCGGCCACTTCGCCGCACACCACAACCACGGTTTTTGCCCACGCGGCTGAAAGTGCAGCAACTGTGCGCCCTGACGACTGAACACCGCCTGACACAGCGGATGATCAATCACCAACACGTCGCGCATCTGATAGCGCTCCCAGGCGAACACCGGTTGTTCACGCAGGGATTTGAAGAAGCGTTGTAGCGGATGCTCATGCATTTGCCACGGTTCCGAATTCATCTGTTACGGGCTGCGCCAGCCCCCAAAAAAAAGCGGACAGCCTTGGCTGTCCGCAAATATGCGCACATAGAGAGGAGCTTATCGCAGACGCGTTAGAACGTAGACTGAATTTTCAGGCCAGCGACCAATGCGTTGTCCACTTCATCCACACCACCCGGGTGAGTGATGTACTGCAGGTTAGGACGTACGGTCAGCCAGTTGGTGACGTGGAAGCCGTAGTTGATCTCGTAGTTGTATTCGGTTTCACGAATTGGCGAGAACACCGGGTTGTCGTAATCCGAAACACCGTTGGAAGCGTTCAGCAGTTCGGCGTTTTTCTTCACGTCATCGTTGACGTGGATACGCGCCGCGCCGATACCGACGTCATCCTTCGGACGCGCGTCGAACGGGCCTTTGTAGACAAACATCACCGACTGGTAGTTGTCGATGAAGTTGGTGTCTTTGTCGTGGAACGTGGCGTTGGCGGCGATATTCAGACCGCGCGAGGCATCACCGTTATGGCTGGTGAGTTGCTGTTGCGCCACGAACCAGTAGCCGCTTTTGCTGCTGTGGGTTTTGTACGCGTCGCCGGTGGTTGCCGCGTCAAAACCGTTGACGTCTTCACGAACGTCGTCGGCATCGGCCGTGCTCTTGTAGTAACCGACGCGGTATTCGCCCGGCAGGCTGTTGACCTTCGGCGACCAGACCAGCTCGACCGGAAGAACGGTACCTTTGGTGCCGCTGCCGCTGAGTTTGAAACCGTTGCCGTGTTCCAGCTGCGACGGGTTCTGGTTGTACGCGCCGATCTGCGCGTAGAGCTCGTCGTTGATGTTGTACTTCACACGGATCGCGGCCTGGCTGACTGGCCAGTTGTACCAGATGTTGGTCGCCCAGTTACCCACTTGCGAACCGCAGAACGCGAGGTTCTGGAAGTCGCACGGGAAGGTGTTGAAGTCTTCGCCTTCACCGAAGTAACCGGCCTTGACGTCGAGTTTGTTGTCGAAGAACTGGTGCTGAATCCACAACTGGGTCAGACGCACCATGTGGCCACGGCCATAAACTTCTTGCGACGAACTCAAGGTGCCGGCACGCGGATCGCCAACGCGGTCGTTGGAGATGTTGTAGCCGTTACGGTTGGTCAGCTGGATCTTCGCCTGAGTGTTATCCCAGCCCCAGAGCTTTTGCAGATCGAGTGCCACGCCCAGACCGAACTGGTCAGCGTAACGCGCGGTCTTGTCGTCGTTGTAGCCACCGTTCAGGTTGCCACCGACTTCCCCAACGTAGTCAGCCTTGATGTCGATACCCTGCTCGATCAGCTTGGTACGCTCGCCACCCCAGTCACCGGTCATCCATTTCGAGTCGGAGCTGAAGGCATCCGCCGCCATGGCGTTACCGGCCAGCACCAAGGCCGCCGCAGCCGACACTTGGCAGATCAACCGGGCATTGACGTGTTTCTTTTTCATCCCTACATCCTCGTCTTTATTGTTATTAACTGTTTTTATCTAACGCGGTTTACATAAAGTGCGATGGATTACAGGCAATCCACCGCGTGCTCCTTTTGGAATCCAATCCCTGTGGGAGCTGGCTTGCCAGCGATGGCGGTGCTTCAGGCGACATCCATGTTGGATGTGCCGGCCTCATCGCTGGCAAGCCAGCTCCCACATGACCGCATTCCAGCATTGATCTTCAGCGGCCTTTGAATTGCGCCACGTTCGCAGACCGCGCATCGGTCTGCGGTTGGCCGGCAGTGCCGAGGCGCTCACCGGTATTGGCATCAAACAACAACACTTTTGACGGATCGAACTGCAGCGTCAGGTTTTCGCCCACCTGCGGTGCCACGTCTGGCGCCAGTCGGCAGCAGACCTTGGTGTCATTCAAATTGACGAACACCAGGGTGTCCGGACCGGTCGGTTCGGTGACCTGCACTTCGGCGCGGATGCTTGGCAAGCCGTTGCCCTCGCCGTTCGCCAGTACGATCTGCTCCGGGCGCAGGCCGAGGATCACTTCGCGATCTTCGAGGCCGGCGTCCTGCATGCTCATCGGCAGTTCACAACGCGCCTGGCCGCTGTCGAGCAGCGCCAGCAGTCGGCCGTCCTTGCGCTGCAGGCGCAGCGGGATGAAGTTCATCGGCGGCGAACCGATGAAGCTCGCCACGAACAGGTTGGCCGGGTCGTTGTAGATGTCTTTCGGCGTGCCGAACTGCTGGATGATGCCGTCCTTCATCACCGCCACCTTGTCGCCCAGGGTCATCGCTTCGATCTGGTCGTGGGTCACGTAGACCGTGGTGGTTTTCAGGCGCTGGTGCATCAGTTTCATTTCGGTGCGCATCTCGACGCGCAGCTTGGCGTCGAGGTTGGACAGCGGTTCGTCGAACAGATAAATCTTCGGCCGCCGCGCCAGGGCACGGCCCATCGCCACACGCTGTTGCTGACCACCGGAGAGCTGACCCGGCTTGCGGTTCAACAGGTGTTCGATCTGCAACAGCTTGGCCACGCGCGCGACTTCTTCGTCGATCGCCGCCTGCGGCATCTTGCGGATCTTCAGACCGAATTCGATGTTTTCACGCACGCTCATGGTCGGGTACAGCGCGTAGGACTGGAACACCATGGCGATGTCACGATCCTTCGGGCTCATGCCGCTGACGTCCTGATCACCGATCATGATCGCGCCGCCGGTGATGGTTTCCAGACCGGCGATGCAGTTCATCAGGGTCGACTTGCCGCAGCCCGACGGGCCGACGAGGATCAGGAACTCACCGTCCTTGATCGACAGTTCGATGTTCTTCAAGGTGTCCGGCAGGCCGGCACCGTAGGTCTTGTTGACGTTGCGAAGTTCGAGCGTTGCCATGATTACCCCTTGACTGCGCCGGCTGTCAGCCCGCGCACGAAATACTTGCCTGCGACCACATAGACCAGCAGGGTCGGCAGGCCGGCGATCATCGCCGCTGCCATATCAACGTTGTATTCCTTGGCGCCGGTGCTGGTGTTGACCAGGTTGTTCAGCGCCACCGTGATCGGTTGCGAATCACCGCTGGAGAACACCACACCGAACAGGAAGTCGTTCCAGATCTGAGTGAACTGCCAGATCAGGCAGACCATGATGATCGGCGTCGACATCGGCAGAATGATGCGGCGGAAAATCGTGAAGAAACCCGCGCCGTCGAGACGTGCAGCTTTTACCAGCGCATCCGGAATGCTCACGTAGTAGTTACGGAAGAACAGCGTGGTGAACGCCAGACCGTAAACCACATGGATAAACACCAGACCGGTGGTGGTGCTCGCCAGGCCCATCTTGCCGAGGGTGAACGAGGCCGGCAGCAGCACGGTCTGGAACGGCAGGAAGCAGCCGAACAACAGCAGACCGAAGAACAACTGCGAACCACGGAAGCGCCAGAACGACAGTACATAACCGTTCAACGCACCGATGGCGGTGGAGATGATTACGGCCGGAACGGTGATCTTGATCGAGTTCCAGAAGTAACCGTCAACCGTGGCCCAGGCCTTGACCCAGCCGATGCCGCTGACCACGGTCGGCCAGCTCAGCAGGTTGCCGGTGCTGATGTCTTCCGGGGTCTTGAAGCTGGTCAGCAACATGACCACCAGCGGCACCAGATAAAGCAGTACGGCGATGATCAGCACCGCGTAGATCGCGATGCGACTCAGGCTGATAGCAGGTTTGGCGGCGAGACTAGTCATTGCGCTTGGTCCTCAGCTCGGAATACAGGTAAGGCACGATGATCGCGAGGATCGCGCCGAGCATCAGAATCGCACTGGCCGAGCCCATGCCCATCTGGCCGCGACTGAAGGTGAAGGAATACATGAACATCGCCGGCAGGTCGGAGGAATAACCCGGGCCACCAGCGGTCATCGCCGCGACCAGGTCGAAGCTCTTGATCGCGATGTGCGCCAGAATCATCACTGCACTGAAGAACACCGGACGCAGGCTTGGCAGCACCACTTTCCAGTAGATCGTCGGCATGCTCGCGCCATCGATCTGCGCGGCACGGATGATCGACTGATCAACGCCACGCAGGCCGGCGAGGAACATCGCCATGATGAAGCCCGAGGCTTGCCACACAGCGGCGATCACCAGGCAATAGACCACGCGATCGGGGTCGATCAGCCAGTCGAGACGGAAGCCTTCCCAGCCCCAGTCACGCAACAATTTGTCCAGGCCCATGCCCGGGTTGAGCAGCCATTTCCACGCGGTACCGGTGACGATCATCGAGAGCGCCATCGGGTACAGGTAAATGGTGCGGATAAAGCCTTCGCGACGGATACGCTGGTCGAGGAACACCGCCAGCAATACACCGATCACCAAGGTGATGCCGATGAACATGCCACCGAACACTGCGAGGTTCTTGCTCGCGACCCACCAGCGATCGTTGTCGAACAACCGCGCGTATTGCGCCAGACCGGCCCACTTGTAGTTGGGCAAGAAGGTCGAGGTGGTGAACGACAGAACGAACGTCCACAGGATGTAGCCATAGAAGCCCACCAGCACGATGAACATGCTCGGCGCCAGCACCAGTTTCGGTAGCCAGCGTTGCAATGCATCGAACGGCGAGGCCTTGCTGAACACAGCAACAGAACTCATGGGGAAATCCAGTACAGGGAATAAAAACTACAGTGAGATCCCTTGTGGGAGCGAGCCTGCTCGCGAATGCGGTGAGTCAGTCGACGGATGGAGCAACTGACACAATGCCTTCGCGAGCAGGCTCGCTCCCACAGGAGAAGCCTGTGCTACCGACGCTTATTTGGACGACTTGATCGCTGCGCCAAGTTTCTTGGCGGTGTCGGCCGGGTCGGCTTTCGGGTCGTTGATGTAGTTGGTCACAACATCAAAGAACGCGCCTTGCACCGCCAGCGTGGTCGCCATGTTGTGCGCCATGCTCGGTTGCAGGCCGCCGGACTTGGCGTCCGCCAGGAAGTCTTTGGCAGCAGTCTGGGCGCAGGAGTCGAAGCCGAGCTTGTCCATGTTGTTCAACATGTCGTTGCGAACCGGGATCGAGCCTTTGTTGATGCTGAAGACTTTCTGGAAGTTTTCACCCAGTACGACTTTGGCGATGTCCTGCTGACCGGCCGCAGTGCCTGCGTCCTTCTGCTTGAACACGGCCAGCGAGTCGATGTTGTAGGTGAACGCCTTGTCGGTGCCCGGGAAAGCTACGCACTCGTAGTCCTTGCCGGCGACTTTCTTGGCAGCGGTCCATTCGGACTTGGCCCAGTCACCCATGATCTGCATGCCGGCCTTGCCGTTGATGACCTTGGCCGCTTCCAGGTTCCAGTCCTGACCCTTGCCATCGGCGTCCATGTAGGTCGCGACTTTCTTCAGTTCGGTCAGCGCCTTGACCATTTCCGGGCCGGTCAGCGCGGCATTGTCCAGGTCAACCAGGGCTTTCTTGTAACCATCGACACCCATGACCGACAGCACCACGGCTTCGAACACGGTGCTGTCCTGCCAAGGCTGACCGCCGTGAGCCAACGGAATGAAGCCCGCCGCTTTCAGCTTGTCGCCAGCGGCATAGAATTCTTCGAGGGTGGTCGGGTTCTTGGTGATCCCGGCTTTCTTGAACACTTCCGGGTTGATCCACAGCCAGTTCACGCGGTGAATGTTCACCGGCACGGCCACGTAATCACCGTCGTACTTCACGGTATCGGAGACTTTCTTGTCGAGCAGGCTGTCCCACTTTTCGGACTTGGCGACGTCTTTCAATACGTCGGTGTCGAGCAGGCCGGTCGACGCCCATTCCTGGATGTCCGGGCCTTTGATCTGGGCTACGCCAGGCGGGTTGCCGGCAACGGCACGGCTTTTCAGCACGGTCATGGCAGTTGCACCGCCGCCACCGGCGACAGCGCCGTCTTTCCAGGTGAAACCGTCTTTTTCGACTTGGGCCTTGAGCACGTCAACGGCCGCTTTTTCGCCACCGGACGTCCACCAGTGCACGACTTCGACCGAACCTTTGGATTCGGCAGCGGAAACACTGAGAGGCAGAATTGCGAGCGGGAACAGGGAGGCGACAGAAATGACAGTAGCGAGGCGAGAAATCGCATTCATCTGAGATGTACCTTTCTTGTTGTTATGCATTGCAAGTCTGGTGCTTGCGCTGCACAGGAGTTTAAACAGGGCGTATCCCTTCGCAGGTAACGAAGGGATGCGCGAATGTCACCACATGGTTACACAGGAGTGCTCCGGGACAACTGCGCCAAAGCGGTCGCCATGCTCGGCGACAAGGGTAGACGCGGGATCAGAACGGCTTGCCAGGCGTGATACAGATCGGGTTTGCCCGGCCAGATATCGGCACTTGGCTGGTTTTGCGGATTGAGTTCGTGGTGCCAGCTGCCGTTGCAACGGTCGATGAAATTTACTTCGCAGAATTCCCAGAACAGCCGGTACCAGGTTTCGTATTGCGCATCGCCGGTGCGTTTGAGCAAGGCACTGGCAGCGGCGCTGGCCTCGGCGTGCGTCCAGTGCAGGCGATGGCGGACGACGGATTTATTGTCCCAGTCGAGGGTGTAGACGATGCCCGGCGCGCCATCGACGTCCCAGCCGTGACGGCAGTTGTTCTCGAACAGTTTTGCCGCATCAGTGGCGAGCCAACCGGGCGTGAGCATGCCGGCCTGCACCCGCGCCGCTTCGAGGTGCAGCAGCAGCCGCGCCCATTCGAAACCGTGGCCCGGCGTGGTGCCGTAAGGACGGAAGCCGTCGGCGGGATTGTCGTGGTTGTATTCACGCAGCGGCTGCCAGTCGCGGTCGAAGTGCTCGATGACCATGTAACCGTTTCCGGCAGCGTGACCGTGGATCACCCGCTCGACGATGCGTTGCGCACGTACCAGCCAGCGCGGATCTTCAGTGACATCGGCCAGCGCGAGAAACGCTTCGGTGGCGTGCATGTTGCTGTTAGCGCCGCGATAGGCTTCTTCTTCACTCCAGTCGCGATTGAAGAATTCGCGCATCGCGCCCTCTTCCTCGCTCCAGAAATACGTGTCGATGATGTCGATGGCGTCATCCAGCAACGCCTGGGCGCCAGGACGTTGTGCGACCACTGCGGAGCTGGCGGCCAGTGCGACAAAGGCATGCAGATAGGCGTTCTTGCCCGTGTTGTCATCGCGGTGTTCGGCCACCGCAAACCAGCCACCGTGCAGGGCGTCGCGCAACGGCCCGCGCAAGGCCGCGATGCCGTGATCGACCAGTTCGGCAAAACCCGGCAGGCCCTGAATGTGGGCCATGGCGAAGCTGTGGGTCATGCGCGCAGTGTTCATGGTTTCGGCTTGTGCGTGCGCTGGCAAACGGCCGCGCTCGTCGAGGTTGCCGAAGCCTTCGGGCAGTTTCGAGGCCTTGGCGAAATCCAGCAGGCGCAGGCCTTCGGCGGCGAGCCATTGCTGGTGGGCAGGGGCATTCAGCCAACTGCTGAAGCCGGGTTGGAAGAGATCCATGGGTGGCCTTTTTTGTTGTTATGACTGCGGCAGTCTAAACAACGGGCCGGGGTGGTCTTGTAACGAAGGGGGCGGTGTTTGTCACCGGATCGTGACAAAAGAACAACCCTCACCCCAGCCCTCTCCCAGAGGTAGAGGGGGCCGACCGAGTGGTGCTGAGTTATCCGCCGACCTGACACATCGAGTCGATTATGGATTCGCTACCGGACTTCCAGGTCCGCGTATCTCTGCAGCATCCCCCGATCAATCCCCTCTCCCGGAGGGGAGGGGGCCGACCGAGTGGTGCTGGGTTATCCGCCGACCTGACACATCGAGTCGATTATGGATTCGCTACCGGACTTCCAGGTCGGCGTATCTCTGCAGCATCCCCCGATCAATCCCCTCTCCCGGAGGGGGAGGGGGCCGACCGAGTGGTGCTGGGTTATCCGCCGACCTGACACATCGAGTCGATTATGGATTCGCTACCGGACTTCCAGGTCGGCGTATCTCTGCAACATCCCCCGATCAGTCCCCTCTCCCTCCGGGAGAGGGTTAGGGTGAGGGAAAGCTTTTGACTCAATCCGCCGAACGCGGCAATTGCAGGGTCACGCGCAAGCCACCCTCACGCAAATTCTGCAACGTCACTTCCCCACCATGACTGTGGGCAATGTTGCGTGCGATGCCCAAACCCAGACCATAACCCTGCTGCTGCCCCGCCAGCCTAAAGTGCGGCTCGAACACCTGCTCCAGCCGCTGCTCGGGGACACCCGGCCCTTCATCGTCGACGTGCAGAACAAACGCGCGCTCATCGTCGTCGATGTGCAAATGCGCGTTCTGCCCGTACTTCAACGCGTTGTCGATCAGGTTACCGATGCAGCGCTTCAATGCCAGCGGCTTGCCCGGATAAGCTGCCAGCGCCTTGCCCTGCTGCGTCACCCGACCGTTGCCATTGGGCGCCAGATACGGCTCGACCAGACAATCAAGCACATGGTTGAGATCCACCGGTTCGATGTTCTCGTGGATGTCGGTGTCCTTCACGCATTGCAGTGCGCCTTTGACCAGCAGTTCCAACTCATCCAGATCGCGGCCGAATTTGGCTTGCAGCTTCTCGTCTTCAAGCAATTCGACGCGCAAACGCAAACGGGTGATCGGCGTGCGCAGGTCATGGGAAATCGCGCTGAACAACTGGCTGCGCTCGGTCAGGTAGCGACTGATGCGCTCGCGCATGGTGTTGAAGGCGCGGCCCACTTCGACCACTTCACTGCCGCCACCCTCGGCCACTGGCTCCACGTCAGCGCCCAGCGACAGATCCCGCGCGGCGCGCGCCAGGCGCTTGAGCGGGCGGCTCTGCCAATGCACCAGCAGGCCGATGAACAGCAGCAGGAATCCGCTGGTGAGGACGATGAACCACACCTGTTGCGAGGGCAGGCCCTGCTCTTCAAGGCTGGTGTACGGCTCGGGCAACAGTGAGGCGATGTACAGCCATTCGCCCGGGGCCATTTGAATCTGGGTAACCAGCACAGGTGGATTCACCGGTTCCAGGGTCAACGCGTAATGCGCCCAGGAGCGTGGCAGCTCATCGAGTTTCAGCCCGGCGTTGAAAATGCGCAGGTCTTCGGGACTGACAAAGGTCACCGAAATATCCGTGTCATTACCGAGGGTCTGACGCAGCACTTCGTCGACCGCTTTCATCACCGCCGCTTTGCGCGGCGTCACCGGTAGCACGTCCATGCCCAACGGTTTGTCGTTGAGGGTCACGACGAAGCGGGTACCGCCCATGCTGCGCAATTGATCCAACACCAACGGTCGATAAGCCACCGGCAACGAGCGGAAATAACTGACGCTGGCAGTCATCGAATGGGCGAGACTGCGGGCACTGGTAACCAGGCCTTCGAGCTGCGTGGCGCGCAGTTGAGAGACCCAGATCACGCTCGATAATGTCTGCGCAAACAACACCGCGAGCAGGGTCAGCAGCAACATCCGCCCAAGCAGCGAACGCGGCACCGGCACTCTGGCGGCGAATTTGCGCAGCGACTCAGTGACCATTGCCGGCAACCACGTTGGCTGCCAGTTGGTAGCCGCTGCCGCGTACGGTGCGAATCAGCCGTGGCGGTTTTTCCGTGTCGCGCAAGCGTTGGCGCAAACGGCTGACGGCCATGTCGACGATGCGATCGAGCGGCATCAGGTCGCGGCCACGGGTGGCGTTGCCGATGGTGTCACGGTCAAGGATTTCCTGCGGATGATCGAGAAACAGTTTCAGCAGGGCGAAGTCGGCACCGGAGAGAATCACTTCCTCGCCATCGGTGTGAAACAGCCGATGGCTGACCATGTCCAGGCGCCATTCATCGAAGGCCAGCACGTCGCTGCCACTGCGCTCCTGACCGAATTGCGCACGCCGCAGCAACGCCTTGATGCGCGCCTGCAGTTCGCGGGGGCTGAAGGGTTTGCCGAGGTAATCGTCGGCGCCGAGTTCCAGGCCGATCACGCGGTCGGCTTCGTCGGAACTGGCGGTGAGCATGATGATCGGCACCTGCGCTTGACGCGGATGCTGGCGCACCCAACGGCAGAGGCTGAAGCCGTCTTCGTCGGGCAGCATGACATCGAGGATCACCAGATCGCTCGGCGCCTCGTTGAGGGCCTGGCGGAAACTGGCACCGTCGGCGGTGGCCCTTACCTGAAACCCGGCGCGGGTCAGGTAGGTTTCCAGCAACTCGCGTATTTCCTGGTCGTCATCGACCAACAATATCGACTTGTTGACTGAGCTCACTTCGAAGGCATCCTTGTTGTTGGAATTGGGGCGGATTATGCCTGATGAACCTTGGAAATTTGTTGTCTGTTCTGGCCTCATCGCTGGCAAGCCAGCTCCCACACGGATCTGTGTCGTTCACAAAACCTGTGGGAGCTGGCTTGCCAGCGATGAAGGCGACTCGGAATCAAGCCTGTTCGAGGGCCACACCGGCACCGACAAGGCCGGAATACGGCGCCGTCACCAGCCACACCGGAATGCCTTTGAAGTAATCGCTCATGCAGCCTTTGTCAGCGAAGCTGCGGGCAAAACCGCTTTCAAGGAAAAAGTCGGCGAAGCGTGGAATCACACCGCCAACGATATACACCCCGCCACGCGCGCCAGTGGTCAACACGTTGTTACCCGCGACACGTCCGAGCCAGCAGCAAAACTGCTCCAGCACTTCCAGTGCAATCGGATCACCCGCAAGACCGGCCGCCGTAATCGCTTCCGGCGTATCGAGTGTCGGCTCGTGCCCGTCCACCGCGCAGATCGCCCGGTAAACCCGTGGCAAACCGCCGCCGCTCAATGCCGTTTCCGCACTGACATGACCGATTTCGTTATGGATGTGCTGCCAAAGTTGCGTCTCGCGCAGAGTACTCAGCGGCAGATCAACATGCCCGCCCTCACCCGGCAACGCCGCGAAACGGCCCTCGCCAAGATCGAGCAGGGTGCCGACGCCAAGGCCGGTGCCCGGGCCGATCACCACCGCCGGGCGCAACGGCTCCGGCGTGCCTTCGCAGACCACGCGGAATTCGCCCGGCTGCAAACGGGTCATGCCCAGCGCCATCGCCGAGAAGTCGTTGATCAGCAACAACTGCTCGACCTGCAAGGTCTGGCAGAACGCTGTGCGGCTCAGGCGCCAATGGTTGTTGGTGAATTTGAACTCGTCACCACTGACCGGGCCTGCCACGGACAAGCACACCGAACCGATCGAACCCGGCGCCAGACCGAGCCCGCTCAGATAGAGGCTGATCGCCTCTTCCGGGCTGGCGTGGTCGGCTGTGGCCAGCACCTGAACCGATTGCAGTTGCTGGTTTTTCCACAACGCAAACCGCGCGTTGGTGCCTCCGATGTCACCGACCAAAGCCAGTTTCAATTAAGCGTCTCCAGGGCAGAAGTGAAGGCGCTGGCGCCCTGCTCCGCCGAGCTGAAGGCCATGCGCATGAAGCCAAACAGTTCGCGACCGCTGCCGATGTTGTTGCCCAACAGGCCTTTGGCGGGTTCGCGCGCTGCAAATTCTGCGGCGTCGACCTTGAGTTCCAAGGTGCCTTTGACGCCATCGACGCGGATGATATCGCCCTCTTGCACGCGCGCCAAAGCGCCACCGACATAAGCTTCGGGGCTGACGTGAATTGCAGCGGGGATTTTTCCTGAGGCGCCGGACATCCGCCCGTCAGTCACCAGCGCGACTTTGAAGCCGCGATCCTGCAGCACGCCGAGGAACGGCGTCATCTTGTGCAGCTCCGGCATGCCGTTGGAACGCGGGCCCTGGAAGCGCATCACGGCGACGAAATCTTTTTCCAGCAGGCCGGCCTTGAACGCGTCGGCCAGGTCTTGTTGATCCTGGAACACCATCGCTGGCGCTTCGACGATCTGGTTTTCCAGCGCAACGGCGGACACCTTCATCACACCGCGACCGAGGTTGCCCTCCATAACGCGCAAACCACCCTCTGCCGAGAATGCACGGGCGACCGGACGCAGGATATTTTCGTCGAGGCTGTCGGTCGGGCCTTCGCGCCAGACCAACTGGCCGTTATCGAGGAACGGTTCCTTGGTGTATTTGCTCAGGCCGTGGCCAAGCACGGTGTTGACGTCTTCGTGCAACAGGCCGGCGCCGAGCAGTTCGCGGATCAGGAACGACATGCCGCCCGCTGCCTGGAAGTGGTTGATGTCGGCTTTGCCGTTCGGGTAGACGTGGCTGAGGGTCGGCACGACTTCGGAGAGGTCGGCCATGTCCTGCCAGGTCAGTTGAATGCCCGCCGCCATGGCGATGGCCGGCATGTGCAGGGTGTGGTTGGTCGAGCCGCCAGTGGCGTGCAGCGCAACAATGGAGTTGACCAGCGATTTCTCGTCGACGATTTCGCCGATCGGCATGAAGTTGCCGTTCTGCTTGGTCAGGCGCGTGACTTGATGCGCGGCTTCGCGGGTCAGCGCGTCACGCAGCGGCGTGTTCGGGTTGACGAACGAGGCGCCCGGCAAGTGCAGGCCCATGACTTCCATCAGCAACTGGTTGGTGTTGGCAGTGCCGTAGAAGGTGCAGGTACCCGGGCTGTGGTAGGACTTCATCTCCGATTCCAGCAGCTCTTCGCGGGTGGCTTTGCCTTCGGCGTACTTCTGCCGCACGTCGGCTTTTTCCTTGTTGGAAATCCCCGAGACCATCGGCCCGCCCGGGACGAAGATCGTCGGCAGGTGACCGAAGCGCAGCGAACCCATCATCAGGCCCGGGACGATTTTGTCGCAGATGCCGAGCATCAGCGCGCCGTCGAACATGTTGTGCGACAGCGCCACCGCCGTGGACATGGCGATCACTTCGCGGCTCGGCAGGCTCAGTTCCATGCCAGGCTCGCCTTGGGTCACACCGTCGCACATCGCAGGGGTGCCGCCAGCGAACTGGCCGACCGAACCAATTTCGCGCAGGGCATTTTTGATTTGTTCAGGAAAGACTTCGTATGGCTGATGCGCCGAAAGCATGTCGTTATACGAAGAAACAATGGCGATGTTCGCCGAGTTCATCATCCGCAGGCTGTGCTTGTCTTCGCTGCCGCAACCGGCCACGCCGTGGGCGAAGTTGGCGCATTGCAGCTTGCCGCGCATCGGCCCGTCGGTGGCGGCGCCGCGAATCAGTGCAAGGTAAGCCTGACGCGTGGCGCGGCTGCGGGCGATAAGCCGTTCGGTGACCTCAAGGACGCGGGGATGCATGTGTAGAACTCCAGGCTAACGGATGTGGCGACCTGATTGTCTATGCTGATCAAACGCCGTTGTTGTTGGAATGACAGACGGCTTTTTTGACCATTCGGACCAGTTGATTCAGGTCACTCGTTGTAGATAAAACAAAATATTGCCACTAAAAAGGCTTGTTTTCTATTTTTATGCGAATAATCTTGTAATTCCAACAACAAAACGACGGCGGCGCTGTTCCATGACTCTTCGAATCGCAATCAATGGTTTTGGCCGCATCGGCCGTAATGTCCTGCGCGCACTGTATACCCAAGGCTATCGACAGGATCTGCAGATCGTCGCCATCAATGATCTGGGCGACAGCTCGATCAATGCTCATCTGCTCAAATACGACACCGTTCACGGCACGTTCGACGCGCAAGTCGAGCATGACAAAGAAAGTCTCACCGTCAACGGCGACCGCATTGCGGTCAGCGCCATTCGCAACCCGGCCGAACTGCCATGGGCGGCGGAAAAGATTGATGTGGTGTTCGAATGCACCGGTCTCTTTACCGATCGCGCCAAAGCGGCCGCGCATATTACTGCCGGCGCACGCAAAGTGATCATCTCGGCGCCGGCCAAAGGCGCCGACGCCACGGTTGTCTATGGTGTGAACCACGACATTCTGCGCCAGTCGCACCAGATCATCTCCAACGCTTCGTGCACCACCAACTGCCTGGCGCCAGTGGCGCAAGTGCTGCACCGCGAGCTCGGGATCGAAAGCGGTCTGATGACCACCATTCACGCCTACACCAACGATCAGAACCTCACCGACGTCTATCACACCGACCCCTACCGCGCGCGTTCTGCCACGCAGAACATGATCCCGAGCAAGACCGGCGCTGCTGAAGCCGTGGGCCTGGTGCTGCCGGAACTGGCGGGCAAACTGACCGGCATGGCCGTGCGGGTGCCGGTGATCAATGTGTCGCTGGTGGACCTGACCGTACAACTGAAGAAGGAAGCCAGCGCCGAGGAAGTCAACGCGCTGATGAAAGCCGCCAGCCAGCATTCGAAGATTCTCGGCTTCAACACCCTGCCGCTGGTGTCCAGCGACTTCAACCACAACCCGCTGTCGTCGATCTTCGACGCCAACCACACCAAGTCCAGCGGCAAACTGCTGAAAGTACTGGCCTGGTATGACAATGAGTGGGGCTTCTCCAACCGTATGCTGGATAACTGCCTGGCGCTCTGCAACGCCGAGTAACTGAGCGACACTCCCCTGTAGGAGCTGCCGAAGGCTGCGATCTTTTGATCTTGTTTTAAATACAAGATCAAAAGATCGCAGCCTTCGGCAGCTCCTACATTCGATCACTCCAGACCTTTACCCTTCTTTAAGACAAATCAACACTTGACCACTCGATTAGATGATAAGCATTATCATTCGCTCGAAATCGATCAGGTCCTCCCGTGAGTCAATCGCGCTTCAACCACGTCTTCCTCACCCAGCGCACCTCGCTCCTGCGCACGCTGGAACGGATGGTCAACAATCACAGCACCGCCGAAGACCTGCTGCAGGAAACCTACCTGCGCGTGACGCGGGCGTTGAGCGAGCGGGCCATCGATCACCTCGAACCTTTTGTCTTCCAGACCGCGCGCAATCTGGCGCTGGATCATTTGCGTGCGCGCAAGATCCATTCGCGAACCATGGTCGACGACGTGCCGCAGGATGTCGTGCACAGCGTCGCCGCCCCCGCCAGCAGCGCCGAAGACGCCGCCCACGCCGAACAGATGCTGGAGCGCCTGAACGTGAGCCTCAGTCAACTCAGCCCCCGCCAGCAGCAGATTTTCATCCTCAGCCGTTTGCACGGGCACAGCTATCAGGAAATCGCCGACGAACTGAACGTGTCCCTCAGCACCGTGCAGAAGGAACTGAAGTTGATCATGAGCATTTGCATTGGCGTCGCCGAACGACACGACAGCAGCGGCAAGCTGTAAGCTTCAAGCCCCAAGTAAAAACGAAAAGCAGTACACGCATCTGGCTTGCAGCTTGCGGCTTGAAGCTTGAAACTGCTTCGCCAGTAGCCCTGAGGAAACACCGTGACGGACACCCACCGCTCGCCTTCGCCAGATTCGGCGCAGGACGCTGCCAATGCAATGGACCAGGCGCTGGACTGGCTCATCGTGCTCGGCAGCCCGGACGAGGAGCAGACCCGGCAGTTCCATGCCTGGCTGTCGGCCGATCCGCTAAATGCCGAGGCGTTCGCCAAGGCTCAGGCAATCTGGGACGGCCCGCAAGTCGCCCTGTGTGCGCAAAGCCTGGCGGCGAAACCTGCGAAAGTCACCGTCCTCAAGCGTCTGCGTCCGCACTGGAAACCGCTGGCCACTGCCGCGGTGCTGATCCTCGGTCTGTTCAGTTTCAGTAATCTGCCGATGCGCATTCAGGCCGATCATCTGACGGTGGTCGGCGAGCGTCAGCGCCTGCAACTGGAGGACGGCTCGAAAGTCCTGCTCAATACCAATTCGGCATTTTCCAGCACCATCAACGATCAGCAGCGCGTTGCCCGGTTGTTTCAGGGCGAAGCGTTTTTCGAGATCGCCAGCGGCCGCAGTCAACCGCTGGAAATCGATGCCGGCCCGGTCACCGCCAGCGTGCGCGATACCGCGTTCGCCGTGCGTTATCTCGATGGCGTCGCACAGGTCAACGTGCAACGCGGCGATGTCGATCTGCGCGCCACGCACAACGATGCTCGTGTGCGTCTGACCGCCGGCGAAAGCATTCGCATCGGCCCTAACGGTTTTGACCGTCCGGCCAAACTCGACGCCAACACTGACCTGGCCTGGGTGCAAGGTCGATTGGTGTTCGAGAACTGTCCGTTGAATCAGGTACTGGCCGAATTGCGCCGCTACTACCCGGGCTGGATCATCAACAACAACGAGCAACTGGCCGACGTCGCCGTGACCGGTAACTACCGTCTCGACCAGCCGCTAGATGTGGTTCGTTCCCTCGCCCAGATCACCTCGGCGCAACTGAAAGAATTCCCCGCCGTGGTCATCCTGAACTAAATGAGAATTATTTTTACTCGATAGCCAGCGTCAGTACGTCTCGTTATAGCCAATGCAATTGATTCGCATCACGCGAAGCCAATCAGCCCCTATAAAGATTCGTGCGACACGGAGCGCTATCGATGTCCTCACGCCTTACCCGCCAGACCGCTTCCCCTTCCCGCGTTCTCTCGCTGCTGACCGCCGCCATCCTGATGGCCGGCACGGCGCCGCTGATGGCTGCCACCGAACAGCCGGCGCGCAACATGGGCGATTACTCGTTCTCCATCGGTCAGAAGCCACTGGTGTCGGCACTCAATGACTTCACCGCCGTGACCGGTTGGCAGGTCGGCCTGCCGGCAGAACTGGGTCAGGGCGTGTCGTCGCCGGGCGTGCGTGGCTCGTTGCCAGCGGAAAAAGCCCTGGAGCGTCTGTTGGTGGGGACCAACCTGAGCTACCGCAAAATCAGCAACAACAACGTCGTGCTGGAAAAGCGCAACGCCAGCGGCACGCTCAATCTGGATCAGGTGACCATCAGCGCCACCCGTCAGGAGCAGTCGGTCAACAGCGTGCCGGCCACAGTCACTGTGCAGACCCGTCAGGATCTGGACCGCAACAACGTCAACACCATCAAGGATCTGGTGCGTTATGAGCCGGGTGTTTCCGTGGGCGGCGCGGGTCAGCGTGGCGGCATCAGCGGCTACAACATTCGCGGGATCGACGGCGACCGCATCCTGACTCAGGTAGACGGCGTGGAAGTGCCGGACGGTTTCTTCAACGGCCCCTACGCCAAGACCCAGCGCAACTACGTTGACCCGGAAATCGTCAAACGCGTGGAAATCCTCCGTGGCCCGGCCTCGGTACTCTACGGCAGCAACGCCATCGGTGGCGCCGTGAGCTATTACACCCTCGATCCGGACGACATCATCAAACCGGGCAAAGACGTCGGTGCGCGCCTGAAAAGCGGTTACAGCTCGGCCGATGACAGCTGGCTGAAGTCCGCCACCGTCGCCGGCCGCGCCGAGCAGTTCGACGGCTTGCTGCACTACAGCCAGCGCGACGGCCACGAAACCGACTCCTACGGCAGCAACAACGGCACCGGTCTGGAACGCACCGCCGCCAACCCGGAAGACGTCAGCGCCTACAACGTGCTGGCCAAGATCGGCTGGAACTACAACGAAGATTCGCGTCTGGGCCTGACCTACGAAAAGCACAAGGATGATCGCGACACCGATCAGAAAAGTGCCTACGGCGGCCCGTACTTCAACGGCGCCCCGACCATTCCGAACAGCGTACTGCCCGGCGGCATGTACCAGTGGCGCACCGGCAACGACACCATCACCCGTGAGCGTTTCGGCATCGAACACAGATTCGCCCTCGACAGTCTGCTGGTCGATAACGTGAAGTGGAGCCTCAACCACCAGATCGCCAAGACCGACCAGAGCACAACAGAGTTCTACTACCCGATCACCCGCAAAGTGCTGCGTACTCGCGACACGATCTACGAAGAAAAGCAGTGGGTGTTCGATGCGCAACTGGACAAGGCGTTCGCCATCGGCGCCACCGATCACGTCTTGACCTACGGCACCACGATCAAGCAGCAGAAAGTCACCGGCTCGCGCAGCGGCGACGGCACCTGCCTGGCGGTCGGTCGCGGCTGCACCGCCATTGGTGCAACCAGCACCGCTGACGTGCTGGCCAAAGCCACCGACTTCCCGGACCCGACCATCAACACCTACAGCGTGTTTGCTCAGGATCAGATCAGCTGGAACAACTGGACCTTCCTGCCGGGCCTGCGCTACGACTACACCCAACTCAAGCCGCACATCACCCAGGAATTCCTCAACACCGTGGCGGCTGACGGCCAAGGCACGGTCAGCGACAAGAACAAGACCTGGCACAAAGTCTCGCCAAAATTCGGCCTGACCTACGCCCTGAGCGAAAACTACACCTGGTACGGTCAGTACGCAGAAGGCTTCCGCACCCCGACCGCAAAAGCCCTGTATGGCCGCTTCGAAAACACCACCACCGGCTACAGCGTGGCGCCGAACCCGGATCTCGATCCGGAGAAAAGCAAAAGCTACGAAACCGGTCTGCGCGGCCACTTCGAGCAAGGCTCGTTCGACGTGGCGGTGTTCTATAACAAGTACCGCGATTTCATCAACGAAGACGCCGTGACCCCGGGCCGCAACGAGCTGACCTTCCAGTCGGCCAACATCAAGCACGCCACCATCAAAGGTGCGGAAGTCAAAGGTCGTCTGAACCTGGACTCGTTCGGTGCGCCGCAAGGTCTCTACACCCAGGGCTCGATCGCCTACGCCTACGGTCGCAACAACGACAACGGCGAGCCGATCAACAGCGTCAACCCGCTGACCGGCGTATTCGGTCTGGGTTACGACCAGGACAACTACGGCGGCCTGCTGAGCTGGACCTTGGTGAAGAAAAAGGATCGCGTCGACGACAGCAACTTCAAGTCACCGGATGGCGTCAGCAGCCAATTCAAGACCCCGGGCTTCGGCATTCTTGACCTGGCCGGTTATTACAAAGTCACCGACGACGTCACCGTCAGCGGCGGCATCTACAACCTGACCGACAAGAAGTACTGGCTGTGGGATGACGTGCGCGGTTACGACAGCGTCGGCGAAGCGTCGGTGACGCAACCGGCCAACCTCGATCGCCTGACCCAACCGGGCCGCAACTTCGCGATCAACCTGATCTGGGACATCTGATCCGGCCAACCTCACTGCGCGTGTTCAGGCACCGCGCCGTGAGGTTTTTTTACGCTTGTACGTCGCCTTGTTCGTCTCGTTATCAAGCGCCTCTTTTATCAAGGACATGTCATGACCACTTCGGAAAAAGCCCTGCGTTCACAACGCCTGAACCAGATCACCCACGAGCCGCACAGCAAGCTCGACGCGCTGGTCAAAGCCCATGCGCCGTTCGAGACCCGCGCCAATTTCGCCCGTTTCGTCGTCGCGCAGTACCTGTTCCAGTCGGAACTGGTCGAGCTGTACAACGACGCGGAACTGACCGCCATCGTGCCGGATCTGCCGGCCCGTTGCCGCGCCGAAGCGGCCAAGGCTGACCTCGCCGATCTCGACACTGAAGTGCCGGCACCGGTCGCCGGAGCAGTGAAAAACCCGAGCAAGGCTCGTGCTCTGGGCTGGATTTTTGTCTCCGAAGGTTCGAAGCTCGGCGCGGCATTCCTGATCAAACGCGCCGTGGCGCTGGAGTTGAGCGAAACCTTTGGCGCCCGTCACCTCGGTGAGCCTGAAGGTGGCCGTGCTGAAGGCTGGAAGCGCTTTGTGCGCACTCTCGACTCGTTGCAGTTCAGCGCTGAAGAAGAGGCTGAAGTGGAGCAAGGCGCGCTCGATGCGTTTAATCGCTTTACCGTGCTGCTGGAACAGGCTTACGCCACAGAGGCCGAACCGGCCTGACACAACACACATCCCCCTGTAGGAGCTGCCGAAGGCTGCGATCTTTTGATCTTGAAAACAACATCAAAAGATCGCAGCCTTCGGCAGCTCCTACAGGGGAACTGCGTAAGCCTGTAAGATCTCCATTCCGCTTCAGAAGCCACCGCTGAGCCCATGCCGCAACCCGCCTCCTCGAAACTCGCCCGTCTGCTGTTCGGCCTGCTGGCCTACGTCAGCCTCGGCATCGGCCTGATCGCCATTGTCGTGCCCGGCCTGCCGACCACCGAGTTCATCCTCCTCGCCGCCTGGGCCGCGACCCGCAGCTCGCCGCGCCTGAGTGCCTGGCTGGAAAACCATCGCTTGTTCGGGCCGATCCTGAGCAACTGGCGCAACGGCAAGATCATCGCGCGCAAAGCCAAGGTCAGCGCGACGCTGAGCATGTTGCTCTGCGCGACCTTGATGCTGGTGATGCTCGATCACGGCTGGCCGGTCTATCTGGCGATCGCCGGGATGAGCCTGGGCAATCTGTGGATCTGGTCGCGACCGGAATCCATCCGGGGCTGCACTGACCCGTCATCGCACTGAAACATCCCTGTAATTATTCGCTTTTTCAGCACTTTCCCCTGCGCAAACGTTTAGCGCTGACCGTTCGTCGGCACGCGCCTCATGCCCTCTGCTTCCACGCCGATGAGCATTGCATGGCGCTGAATGGATTTGGCGAAGCGGGTAGTTCCTGCCCGAATGCCACCCGTTTATTCATTCTCGAGATCGCCCCATGTTCGACTCTCTGTCCATTCGCCTGAAAATCGTCCTGCTCTCCGGCCTGTGCCTGCTCGGTGTGGTCGCGCTGATTGTTGGCATGAACATCTACCAGACCAACCAGAACGACGAACTGGTCAGTGCCTCCAGCAACAAGCTGCTCACCGCCAGCGTGCAAAACCTGCTGCAAGCCAAAGCCGCTGAACAAGCGGTGCGGGTGCAGAAGACCTTCGGCGAAAGCCTGACGGTGATCACTGCCGTAGCAGATCAGATCAAGGACATGCGCGTCATGGCCGCCAAGCGTTCGCTGGACGCCGGCGCCTTGCGCGAAGAGTTGAACCTGAGCCTGAAAACCGCTTTTGAGCGCAACGACAAAGTCCTCGGCATCTGGCTCGCCTTCGAACCCAATGGTCTGGACGGCAAGGACAGCGAGTTCGTCAATGACGCCGCGCGCCAGTCCAACGAAGCCGGGCGTTTCGCCACTTACTGGAGCCGCGCCGCCGGCTCGGCGCTGAATACGATCATGGTCGAAGAAGACATGACCAAGACCACCCTCAGCCTCAGCGGCACGCCGTACAACAGCTGGTACACCTGCCCTCGCGACAACAAACGTACCTGCCTGCTCGACCCGTACGCCGACACCGTCGGTGGCAAGGAAATGCTCATGACGACCATTTCCGTGCCGTTGATCGTCGACGGTAAAGCCATCGGCGTGGTCGGTGTCGACATCGCCCTCGACGCGCTGCAAGCGGCCGCCGTGGATTCCCAGCGCAATCTGTTCAACAACGCCGGGCACATGCTGATCGTCTCCGGCAGTGGCGTGTTGGGTGCCGACAGTTCTGACGCCACCAAGGTCGGCAAAAAAATCAGTGACACCCTTGGCGCCGATGGCAAGGACGTGCTGCAACTGCTGACCTCCGGCACACCGAAAATTCTCGAACAGGGCGACCTGATTCGTGCCGTGTACCCGGTCGATCCAATCGGCAACTCGCGCGCCTGGGGCGTGGTCATCGACCTGCCGAAACAAGTGCTGCTGGCTGACTCGGTCAAGCTGCAAGCGGTGCTCGATGATGCTCAGGAAACCGGTGTGATCACCGCGCTGCTGGTCGCTGTGGTCGCCGGTCTTATCGGCCTGCTGCTGATCTGGCTGACCGCGTCCGGCGTCACCCGGCCAATCAACAGCGTTGCCGAAATGCTGAAGAACATTGCGAGCGGCGAAGGCGATCTGACCCAGCGCCTGAACTACAGCAAAAAAGATGAACTGGGCGAACTGGTGAACTGGTTCAACCGCTTCCTCGACAAGCTGCAACCGACCATCGCGCAGATCAAACAGAGCATCACCGAGGCCCGTGGCACCGCCGACCAGTCTTCGGAAATCGCCCGCCAGACCAGCGAAGGCATGCAGGTGCAATTCCGCGAAATCGACCAGGTCGCCACCGCGTCCAACGAAATGAGCGCCACTGCCCACGATGTCGCCAACAGCGCCTCCAACGCAGCCAATGCCGCCAAAGGTGCCGATCAGTCGGCCAAGGACGGCATGTCGATCATCGAGCGCAGCACCCGCGATATCAATCAACTGGCTGATGAAGTCAGCAAGGCCGTGACTGAAGTTGAAGCGCTGGCAGTCAACAGCGAACAGATCGGTTCGGTGCTGGAAGTGATCCGCAGCATCGCCGAACAGACCAACCTGCTGGCCCTCAACGCCGCGATTGAAGCGGCCCGCGCCGGTGAGAGCGGCCGTGGCTTTGCCGTGGTCGCCGACGAGGTGCGCAACCTCGCCAAGCGCACTCAGGATTCGGTAGAAGAGATTCGCATCGTGATCGAGCGCATTCAGACCGGCACCCGTGGCGTGGTCGCGACCATGCATTTGAGCCAGACCCAGGCACACAACAACGCCGGACAGATTCGTCAGGCCGTGGATGCGCTGGGCAAGATCAGCGATGCGGTGACGGTGATCAGCGACATGAACCTGCAGATTGCCAGCGCGGCTGAACAGCAGAGCGCGGTGGCCGAGGAGGTCAACCGCAATGTCTCGGCGATTCGCACCGTCACCGAGACACTGACCGAGCAAGCCACTGAGTCGGCGGCGATCAGCAGCCAGCTCAATGCCCTGGCCAGTCAGCAGATGAAATTGATGGATCAGTTTCGCGTCTGACCGCGCCATTCAATCCACCACAAAACCTTGTGGGAGCTGGCTTGCCAGCGATGGCGGCACATCAGTCAGTACATTGTTGACTGACACTCCGCTATCGCTGGCAAGCCAGCTCCCACAGGGCTAAAAGGTGTCCTCTAGAATCGGGGTTTTCATCTGACCCGACATGCTTTTGCACTATCATTGCCCTCTCGCTCCGGAGGGCCTTCGATGACTGATTTACTCACGTCCATTCAAGCCGCACTCGGCTTGTCGCACACGCCGATTCCGTTCACCAACAGCGGCGCCCTGCCCTCGGCGTTCGCCGTCACTGAGCTTACCTGCGCGAGCATCGCCGCTGCCGGTCAGGCTGTCAGCCACTTGATCGATCAACAGACCGGTCATTTGCCCGCTGTTGAAGTCGACCGGCGCCTGGCCTCGTTCTGGTTCTCGACCTCGTTGCGGCCGATGGGCTGGCTAGTTCCGCCACTGTGGGATTCCGTCGCTGGCGACTATCAGACCCGCGACGGCTGGATTCGCCTGCACACCAATGCCCCGCATCATCGCGCCGCCGCTGAACGCGTGCTCGGTGCCTGCGCCGACCGTGGAGCGATGGCGGCGAAAGTCGCGCAATGGACAAGTACGGATCTGGAGCAAGCGGTGGTCGAGGCCAAGGGCTGCGCCGCCGAAATGCGCAGTTGGGCGCAGTGGCAGATGCATCCGCAGGGGCTGGCGGTAAATGCCGAGCCGCTGGTGCACTTCCTTGAGTCCCGGGATGAAAACAGCCGACCCTGGCAAGGCTGCGTGGCGCGACCGTTGGCCGGAATCAAAGTGCTGGACCTGACGCGTGTGCTCGCCGGCCCCACCGCCAGCCGTTTTCTCGCCGGCCTTGGTGCCGACGTATTGCGCATCGATTCACCGAGCTGGAACGAGCCCGGTGTCGTCCCGGAAATGACCCTCGGCAAACGCTGCGCGCGGCTGAATCTGCATGATCCGGTTGAGCGCGCGGTGTTCGAGAGATTGCTGAAAGACGCCGACATTCTGCTGCACGGTTACCGCGCCGACGCCTTGGAAAACCTCGGCTTCGGCGTTGAGCGCCGCCGGCAACTGGCGCCGGGCCTGATCGATGTCGGTCTCAACGCTTACGGCTGGAGCGGCCCGTGGCAGAACCGCCGTGGTTTCGACAGCCTGGTGCAGATGAGCAGCGGCATTGCCGAGGCCGGACAGCGCTGGAAGCAGACCGATACACCAACGCCGTTGCCGGTGCAGGCGCTGGATCATGCGACCGGATATTTAATGGCGGCGAGTGCGCTCCGACTTTTGACCGAGCGTTTGAACACGGGTCGCGGTGGCTCGGCGCGGTTGTCGCTGGCACGAACGGCGAAGTTGTTGGTTGAGCATGGGCCGGGGACCACTGAAGCACTGCGCGCCGAGGATGAACAGGATCAATCTTCGCTGGTGGAGCAGACTCCATGGGGCCCGGCGCATCGTTTGCAGGTGCCGGTGAAGATCAGCGGCACACCGATTCAGTGGGCGTTGCCGGCCACAGAATTGGGTTCACACCGCCCAGAGTGGTGGTAACTGCTCAGACCCCATCGCTGGCAAGCCAGCTCCCACAGGTTTCCGGGCGTTCACAGATTACAGGTGCGGCACGGACATTGTGGGAGCAGGCTTGCCAGCGATGGGGCCGATTTTGCCAACACAAACCTTTGATCAATCCGCCCGACTCAAGCACGCCCACAAAAGCTGCGCCGCATTCCCTCGATCAGACGAAAGGTCTCAACCCGCGCCGCGAGAACCCCCAACATCGCCTCCCAGTCATACGGCAGTCGATACGCCAGCGACAACCTCACAACGACAGCACACCGCTGTACAACCCATACGCCGCCAGCCCCGCGCCGATGATCACGCAGGTGAAAATGCCTTTCTCGACATGGGTGAACAGCGGCTCGCCCGCCTCATGCTTGGCCTTGGCAAACAGGATCACCCCCGGTGCATAGAGCAACGCCGAGAGCAGCAAATACTTCACCCCGCCGGCATACAACAACCACACCGCATAACCGAGGGCGATGCCGCCGATCAGCAGATCCTTGGTGCGCTCGGCCGAAGCGTGTTCGTAGGTTTCGCCGCGCCCGCTGAGCAACACCGCATATGCCGCCGACCACAGGTACGGCACCAGAATCATCGACGAGGCCAGATAAATCAGACTGGTGTAAGTGCCCGCCGAAAACAGCGTGATCAACAGGAAAATCTGGATCATCACGTTGGTCAGCCACAACGCGTTGACCGGCACATGGTTCTTGTTTTCCTTTTTCAGGAACGCCGGCATGGTCTTGTCTTTCGCTGTGGCGAAGAGGATTTCCGCGCACAGCAAGGCCCAGGACAGCAACGCACCGAGCAGTGAAATCGCCAGGCCAATGCTGATCAACAAGGCGCCCCACGGCCCGACGATGTGCTCGAGCACCGCCGCCAGTGACGGGTTCTGCAGATTGGCCAGTTCCGGCTGGCTCATGATCCCCAGCGACAGCACGTTGACCAGCACCAGCAGCGCCAGCACGCCGATAAAACCGATCACCGTGGCGCGGCCGACGTCACTGCGTTTTTCCGCCCGCGCCGAGTACACACTGGCGCCTTCGATGCCGATGAACACGAACACGGTGACCAGCATCATGTTGCGCACCTGGTCCAGCACCCCGCCGAAATTCGGGTTGCTGGTGCCCCAGATGTCACGAGTGAAAATGTCAGCCTTGAACGCGACCGCCGCGATGACGATGAACATGATCAGCGGTACAACCTTGGCCACCGTGGTCAACTGATTGATCAGCGCCGCTTCCTTGATCCCGCGCATCACCAGAAAGTGCACGGCCCACAGCAGCACCGAGGCGCAGCCGATGGCGACTGGCGTATTGCCCTGGCCGAACACCGGAAAGAAGTAACCGAGGGTGCTGAACAGCAGCACGAAATAACCGACGTTGCCCAGCCAGGCACTGATCCAGTAACCCCACGCAGATGAAAATCCCATGTAGTCGCCAAACCCGGCCTTGGCGTAGGCGTACACGCCGGAATCCAGCTCGGGTTTGCGATTGGCCAGCGTCTGGAACACGAACGCCAGGGTCAGCATGCCGATCGCGGTGATGCCCCAACCAATCAGGATCGCCCCGGCATCGGCGCGTGCCGCCATGTTCTGCGGCAGCGAGAAAATCCCCCCGCCAATCATCGAACCCACCACCAGCGCGATCAACGCGCCTAATCGCAGCTTTTGCGTCGGTTGCGACATTTCAATTTCCTTTTTATGTGTGATGAGCGGTTGCTTGTAACAACTATTGATTAAATGAATACAACAAGATGATAGCTATCAGATAAAGCCACTAAATATATAGCGGATGACGCTAACGCCTAGCACGCTAAGACAGTTTTGTGCGCTGATCCTGATAATTCGATTCTGTACTGAAAACAGAGGTGGAAAATTTGCCAAAAGCTGAAAAAGAACTAGCGTCATAATTCGAAAATAATGATAGACATTCCCAACAATGTAGCCACAACGCCTCTAGGACGGGCCTTGCGGGCAATATCCTTATGCCTTCAACCGAAGCCTAAGTCATTCATTAACAATGGAATGTGACCATGCACTGATCTAAGTCAGCTGTTTGAACAGACAACAGAACTACGCTGTGATCTCTTCTCTCCTGCAATGGAGTCATGCAATGTCTGAAGCGCCCGGAAAACTACGACTAGGTGCACTGGTTGCATTGGTAGTCGGCTCGATGATCGGTGGCGGGATATTCTCCTTGCCTCAAAACATGGCCGCCAGCGCCGACGTCGGTGCAGTACTGATCGGTTGGGCCATCACTGCTGTCGGCATGCTCACCCTCGCTTTTGTCTTTCAAACCCTCGCCAATCGCAAGCCTGACCTGGACGGTGGTGTCTACGCCTACGCCAAGGCCGGATTCGGCGATTACATGGGTTTCTCGTCCGCGTGGGGTTACTGGATCAGCGCCTGGCTGGGCAACGTCGGTTACTTCGTCCTGCTGTTCAGCACCCTCGGCTATTTCTTTCCGGTTTTCGGTGAGGGCAATACCGTCGCAGCCGTGATCGGCGCCTCGGTGCTGCTGTGGGCCGTGCACTTTCTGGTGCTGCGCGGGATCAAGGAAGCGGCGTTCATCAACCTGGTGACCACGGTCGCCAAGGTCGTGCCGCTGCTGCTGTTCGTGTTGATCGCGATTTTCGCCTTCAGACTGGACATCTTCACCGCCGACATCTGGGGCGTGAAAAACCCCGATCTGGGCAGCGTGATGAACCAGGTGCGCAACATGATGCTGGTCACCGTATGGGTGTTCATCGGCATCGAGGGCGCGAGCATCTTCTCGGCCCGTGCGGAAAAACGCTCGGACGTCGGTAAAGCCACCGTGATCGGCTTCATCACCGTGCTGCTGTTTCTGGTGCTGGTGAACGTGCTGTCGCTGGGCATCATGACCCAACCGGAACTGGCGAAACTGCAGAACCCGTCGATGGCCGCCGTGCTGGAGCACGTGGTCGGTCCATGGGGCGCGGCGCTGATCAGCGTCGGCCTGATCATCTCGCTGCTGGGTGCGCTGCTGTCGTGGGTGCTGCTGTGTGCGGAGATCATGTTCGCCGCCGCCAAAGACCACACCATGCCGGCGTTCCTGCGCAAGGAAAACGCTAACCATGTGCCGGTCAACGCCCTGTGGCTGACCAACGCGATGGTGCAGATTTTCCTCATCATCACGCTGTTCTCGGCCAGTACTTACCTGTCGCTGATCTACCTCGCCACTTCGATGATTCTGGTGCCGTACCTGTGGTCGGCGGCCTACGCCCTGCTGCTGGCGGTGCGCGGCGAAAGCTATGAAGGCTTTGCAGCCGAGCGGCGCAAGGATCTGATTATCGGCGGCATCGCCCTGATCTACGCGGTGTGGCTGCTGTATGCCGGCGGCGTCAAGTATCTGCTGCTCTCGGCGCTGCTCTATGCACCCGGCGCGATTCTGTTCGCCAAGGCCAAGCTGGAACTCAAACAAGCGATTTTCACTAACGTCGAGAAGCTGATTTTCGCCGCAGTGGTCGTCGGTGCCCTGGTGGCGGCCTACGGTCTCTACGACGGCTTCCTGACTCTGTAACCCCTGATTAATTTGTTATCTGGAGGATCTGAAATGACCACGGAAAAAGTTAAGTACGGCGTCCATTCCGAAGCCGGCAAACTGCGCAAAGTCATGGTGTGCTCCCCAGGTCTGGCCCATCAGCGGCTGACCCCGAACAACTGCGATGAACTGCTGTTCGACGATGTGCTCTGGGTGGCCCAGGCCAAGCGTGACCACTTCGACTTCGTCACCAAAATGCGCGAGCGCGGCATCGATGTACTGGAAATGCACAACCTGCTGACCGACATCGTCGCCATCCCTGAGGCGCTGGACTGGATCCTGGAGCGCAAGGTCACCGCCGATTCGGTGGGCCTGGGCCTGATCAACGAAGTCAAATCCTGGCTGAAAAGCCTCGAACCGCGACACATCGCTGAATTCCTGATCGGTGGCGTATCTGCCGATGATCTGCCGGACAGTTTCGGCGGCAAGACCATCCAGATGTTCCGCGACTTCCTCGGCCATTCGAGCTTCATTCTGCCGCCGCTGCCGAACACCCAGTTCACCCGCGACACCACCTGCTGGATCTATGGCGGAGTGACGCTGAACCCGATGTACTGGCCAGCGCGCCGTCAGGAAACCCTGCTGACCACCGCCATCTACAAATTCCACCCGCAATTCACCAACGCCGATTTCGAGATCTGGTACGGCGACCCGGACAAGGATCACGGCAGCTCCACCCTCGAGGGCGGCGACGTCATGCCGATCGGCAACGGCGTGGTGTTGATCGGCATGGGCGAGCGCTCATCGCGTCAGGCCATCGGCCAACTGGCGCTGAACCTGTTCAAGAACAAAGCCGTGGAAAAAGTCATCGTCGCCGGCCTGCCGAAGTCCCGCGCCGCGATGCACCTCGATACCGTGTTCAGCTTCTGCGACCGCGACCTGGTGACGATTTTCCCGGAAGTAGTGAATCAGATCGTCGCGTTCACCCTGCGGCCTGACGAAAGCAAACAGGGCGGCATCGACATCCGCCGCGAAGAAGGCACCTTCCTCGACACCGTGGCCAAAGCCCTCAACTTGCCGAAGCTGCGCGTGGTGGAAACCGGCGGCAACAGCTTCGCCGCCGAACGCGAGCAATGGGACGACGGCAACAACGTGGTGGCCGTGGAGCCGGGCGTGGTCATTGGCTACGACCGCAATACCTACACCAACACCTTGCTGCGCAAGGCCGGGGTGGAAGTCATCACCATCAGCGCCGGTGAACTGGGCCGAGGCCGTGGCGGTGGCCACTGCATGACCTGCCCGATCATCCGCGACCCGATCGATTACTAAACCTCTGAGCCCTGGCCGGCACTTATAAAGTGCGGCCAGGGGGATAACCGACACCGAAGGAGATCCATCATGGCTTTCAACATTCACAACCGTAACCTGCTCAGCCTCGAACACCACACACCACGTGAGCTGCGTTACCTGCTCGACCTGTCCCGCGATCTCAAACGCGCGAAATACACCGGTACCGAGCAGCAACACCTGAAGGGTAACAACATCGCCCTGATCTTCGAAAAAACCTCGACCCGTACCCGTTGTGCCTTTGAAGTGGCGGCGTATGACCAAGGCGCCAACGTCACCTACATCGACCCGAACTCGTCGCAGATCGGTCACAAGGAAAGCATGAAAGACACCGCCCGCGTGCTCGGGCGCATGTACGACGCCATCGAATACCGTGGCTTCAAACAGGAAATCGTCGAAGAGCTGGCGAAGTTTGCCGGCGTGCCGGTGTTCAACGGCCTGACCGACGAATATCACCCGACTCAGATGATCGCCGACGTGCTGACCATGCGTGAACACGCCGACAAGCCGATTCATGAAATCAGCTACGCCTACTTGGGCGACGCACGCAACAACATGGGCAACTCGCTGCTGCTGGTTGGCGCCAAACTCGGCATGGACGTGCGCATCTGTGCGCCGAAAGCCCTGTGGCCACTGGATGATCTGGTCGAGCGTTGCCACAAATATGCGGAAGAAAGCGGCGCACGTATCACCCTGACTGAAGACCCGAAAGCGGCGGTCAAAGGCGTCGACTTCATTCACACCGACGTCTGGGTGTCGATGGGCGAGCCGGTGGAAGCCTGGGCTGAGCGTATCCAGCAACTGCTGCCGTACCAGGTCAACGCCGAACTGATGAAAGCCACCGGCAACCCGCGTACCAAGTTCATGCACTGCCTGCCGGCGTTCCACAACAGCGATACCAAAGTCGGCAAACAGATCGCCGAGCAGTATCCGCACCTGGCCAACGGCATCGAAGTAACCGACGACGTATTCGAGTCGCCTGCCTGTATCGCCTTCGAGCAAGCGGAAAACCGCATGCACACGATCAAGGCGATTCTGGTCTCGACCCTGGCTGATCTGTAACTGGCTGATCAGGTTCTCCTGATCAACCAACAACCTGTAGGAGCTGCCGAAGGCTGCGATCTTTTGACTTTGCTTGTTCAAGATCAATATCAAGATCAACAGATCGCAGCCTTCGGCAGCTCCTACAGCGTCATCGAATTCTGAAAGGATTGCATTATGCGTATCGTCGTAGCGCTGGGCGGTAACGCCCTGCTCCGCCGTGGTGAACCGATGACCGCTGACAATCAGCGCGCCAACATCCGCATCGCCACCGAGCAAATCGCCAAGATCCATCCCGGCAACCAACTGGTCATCGCCCACGGCAATGGCCCGCAAGTCGGCCTGCTGTCACTGCAAGCGGCGGCTTATACCTCCGTCACCCCTTACCCGCTGGACGTGCTCGGTGCCGAAACCGAAGGCATGATCGGTTACATCATCGAACAGGAACTGGGCAACCTGCTCGACTTCGAAGTGCCGTTCGCCACCCTGCTCACTCAGGTGGAAGTCGACGCCAAGGATCCGGCCTTCCAGAAACCGAGCAAACCGATCGGCCCGGTCTACGACAAGGCTGAAGCGGAAAAACTCGCCGCCGAAAAAGGCTGGGCGATTGCCCCGGACGGCGACAAGTTCCGCCGTGTGGTCGCCAGCCCTCGGCCAAAACGCATCTTCGAAATCCGTCCGATCAAGTGGCTGCTGGACAAGGGCAGCATCGTCATTTGCGCCGGTGGCGGCGGGATTCCGACCATGTATGACGAGAACCGCAACCTCAAAGGTATCGAGGCGGTGATCGACAAGGACCTGTGCTCGTCGCTGCTCGCCGAGCAACTGGAAGCCGATTTGCTGGTGATCGCCACGGACGTCAACGCGGCGTTCATCGATTACGGCAAACCAACGCAGAAAGCCATCGCCGAAGCGCACCCGGATGAACTCGAACGCCTCGGTTTCGCCGCCGGCTCGATGGGGCCGAAGGTGCAGGCAGCCTGCGAATTTGCACGCCATACTGGCAAGGTCGCGGTGATCGGTTCGCTGGCGGACATCGAAGCCATCGTCCAGGGCACGGCCGGTACTCGCGTGACTACCGCGAAGCCCGGCATCACTTACCGATAATCAGAAACTACGGGGGCAGACCGAGGGTCTGCCCTTCTCCAATGCCTTGAAAGGAGAAAACCATGGCCCAATTTGAACCCGGTCATTTGCATATCGAGCGGCACGCGTTGACCCCGGACGATGTCAGTTACAACGTACACCTCGACTATGAAGTGTTCACCGATCCGCAAAAAGGCAAAGGCATCCAGTTCACGATGCATGGCAACCTTCAGGGAAAAGACATGAAAGAAACCTTCTTCCTGCCCAAGGAGGAGGCCTACAACTTCGCCAACAACGTGACGCGAATCGCCGAGAAATATGGCATACCCAGAACCCACAGCCAGATCGGCTCGGTGCACAAGCATTACGATCTGATGTTTGAAGACATTCGCAAGCAGCTCGATATGAAATCCGGCGACCCGGTCAATCTTGAGCATTTTGAGTAAACCTTGAAAAGCCCCTCACCCTAGCCCTCTCCCCGAGGGAGAGGGGACTGATTGGGGGATGCTCTAGAGTTACACCGACCTGACCTTGCTTTACCGAATCCATAATCGACTGGTTCTTTCAGGTCGATGTCAAACCTCAGACACCTCGGCCCCCTCTCCCCCTGGGAGAGGGCTGGGGTGAGGGGACTGATTGGGAGATGCTTCGGAGTTACGCCGACCTGAACTCGCTTTACCGAATCCATAATCGACTGGTTCTTTCAGGTCGATGTCAAACCTCAGACACCTCGGCCCCTTCTCCCCCTGGGAGAGGGCTGGTGAGGGGACTGATTGGGAGATGCTTCGGAGTTACGCCGACCTGAACTTGCTTTACCGAATCCATAATCGACTGGTTCTTTCAGGTCGATGCCAAACCTCAGACACCTCGGTCGGCCCCCTCTCCCCTTGGGAGAGGGCTGGGGTGGGGACTGATTGGGAGATGCTTCGGAGTTACGCCGACCTGAACTCGCTTTACCGAATCCATAATCGACTGGCTACTTCAGGTCGATGTAGAACCCAAGACACCTCGGTCAGCCCCCTCTCCCTCCGGGAGAGGGCTGGGGTGAGGGTGCTTTTGCTTTCACCTCTCTCCAAGCCCAAGGCATACTTGCCACCCTCCGCTCTGCAGATCACTGAACCGCCCCATGCGTATCCACGTCAGCTTCATCGACCGCGTCGGCATCACCCAGGAAGTCCTGGCTATCCTCGGTGGGCGCAATCTCAATCTGGATGCGGTGGAGATGATCCCGCCGAACGTCTACATCGACGCACCGACCCTGAGCCCGCAAGTGCTCGAAGAACTGAAAGATGCGCTGTTCCGGGTGCTCGGCGTGGAAGCGGTGACCGTGGTCGACATCCTCCCCGGCCAGCGTCGGCATTTGCAGCTCGACGCATTGCTGGCGGCAATGACCGATCCTGTTCTGGCGCTCGACAGTGCCGGCAAGGTGCTGCTGGCCAACCCGGCGTTGATCGCGATGTACGGTCGCGAACCGGCCGGCGAGAGTGTCGCGGAACTGTTCAACGATCCCGCGCTGCTCGACACCTTGCTCGAAAATGGCTTCCGTCTGCCGCTGCGCGAGATCACGGTCAACGGCCAGACCCTGCTGCTCGACGCCACGCCGATCACCGACGCCGGCGCCTTGCTGACCTTGTATCAACCCAACCGCATCGGCGAACAACTCTCGGCGCTGCACCACGACCACGCCGAAGGTTTCGATGCACTGCTCGGCGAATCCCCGGCGATCCGCACGCTCAAGGCTCGCGCCCAAAGAGTCGCCGCCCTTGACGCACCGCTGTTGATTCAAGGCGAAACCGGCACTGGTAAGGAACTGGTCGCCCGCGCCTGCCACGCCATCAGCGCTCGCCACAGTGCACCGTTTCTTGCCCTCAACTGCGCGGCGCTGCCGGAGAACCTCGCCGAGAGCGAACTGTTCGGCTACGCCCCCGGCGCCTTCACCGGCGCGGCGCGCGGCGGCAAACCGGGGCTGATGGAACTGGCCAACCAGGGCACGGTGTTTCTCGATGAGATCGGCGAAATGTCGCCGTACTTGCAGGCCAAGCTGCTGCGCTTCTTGAACGACGGCAGCTTCCGTCGCGTGGGCGGTGATCGCGAAGTGAAGGTCAACGTGCGCATCCTCAGCGCGACTCACCGCGACCTGGAAAAAATGGTCAGCGAGGGCTTGTTCCGCGAAGACCTGTTCTACCGCCTCAACGTGCTCAACGTCGAAGTCCCGCCGCTGCGCGAGCGCGGCCAGGACATTCTGTTGCTGGCGCGATATTTCATGCAGCAGGCTTGCGCGCAGATTCAGCGCCCGGTCTGCCGCCTCGCCCCGGGGACTTACCCGGCGCTGCTCGACAATCGCTGGCCGGGCAACGTGCGGCAGTTGCAGAACGTGATCTTCCGCGCGGCGGCGATTTGCGAGAGCAGCCTGGTGGATATCGGCGATCTCGACATTGCCGGCACCTCGGTGGCACGTCAGGCGGACAGCGATGTCGACAGCCTTGAACAAGCGGTGGAGGCGTTCGAAAAAACGCTGCTGGAAAAACTCTACGTCAGCTATCCCTCGACCCGCCAACTGGCCAGCCGCCTGCAAACTTCGCACACCGCCATCGCCCATCGACTGCGCAAATACGGCATTCCCAATAAACCCTGACTCACCCAAATCCCCTGTAGGAGCTGCCGAAGGCTGCGATCTTTTGATCTTGATGTTGAAAAAAACACAGTCAAAAGATCGCAGCCTTCGGCAGCTCCTACACTAGGCATATCTGCTTCAAAAACGACCTCCACCTGTACTGAAAGCGCTACAGCGGAACGATATCGCTACACCCTCCGCCAGTCACCGCCGTGCAAGGCTTTGATCCCGTTCAGCTTTTTTCCCTGCCCCACGCTGTAGCGATTTCGCTACACCCACACCCTCAGCCACAACCTAAAAAATCCACAAGCCATTGTTTTATATAGAAAAACTCACATTGGCCGCGATCTTGCTAATCAACTCCTCATAAATAAGGGCTTCCCTGCCCAAGCCTTCCACCGCGTCCACCAGACGAGTCTGGCCCCCTGAGGAGTTTCCATGAGCGAGTTGCGTTTTACTGAAGATCACGAATGGCTGCGCACCGAAGCTGACGGCAGCGTTACTGTCGGCATCACCGCTTTCGCGCAGAACGCCCTGGGCGACGTGGTGTTCGTGCAACTGCCTGAGCTGCAGGCTTACGAAAAAGGCGCCGAAGCCGCCACCGTCGAATCGGTAAAAGCCGCCAGCGGCGTATACATGCCCCTCGATGGCGATGTGCTGGAAGTGAACCCGGCGTTGGAAAACGCCCCGGAACTGGTCAACGAAGATCCGCTGGGCGAAGGCTGGTTCTTCCGCTTCCAGCCTGCCGACGCATCGGCCGTGGCCAAACTGCTCGATCAAGACGCCTACGACCGCCTGATCAAAGCCCAAGCCGAAGCCTGAGGAATAACGACATGACCCAAGTAAACCTCGGCACCGCCAACGAATTCATCGCCCGTCACATCGGCCCGCGCGCCGGTGACGAGCAAGCCATGCTCAACAGCCTCGGCTTCGATTCGCTCGAAGCCCTGAGCGCCAGCGTCATCCCGGAAAGCATCAAGGGCACCAGCGTGCTCGGCATGGACGACGGCCTCAGCGAAGCCGATGCCCTGGCGATGATCAAATCCATCGCCGGCAAAAACCAGCTGTTCAAGACCTACATCGGCCAGGGCTACTACAACTGCCACACGCCGTCGCCGATCCTGCGCAACCTCCTGGAAAATCCGGCCTGGTACACCGCTTACACCCCGTACCAGCCAGAAATTTCCCAGGGCCGTCTCGAAGCGCTGCTGAACTTCCAGACGATGATCAGCGACCTCACCGGCCTGCCGATCGCCAACGCATCCTTGCTCGACGAAGCCACCGCCGCTGCCGAAGCCATGACCTTCTGCAAACGCCTGAGCAAGAACAAGGGCAGCCACCAATTCTTCGCCTCAATCCACAGCCACCCGCAAACCCTCGACGTGCTGCGCACCCGTGCCGAGCCGTTGGGCATTGAAGTTGTGGTCGGCGACGAGCGTGAACTGACTGACGTAACGCCGTTCTTCGGCGCGCTGCTGCAATACCCGGCGAGCAACGGTGATGTGTTCGACTACCGCGAACTGACCGAGCGCTTCCATGCCGCCAACGCGCTGGTCGCCGTGGCTGCCGATCTGCTGGCCCTGACCCTGCTGACCGCGCCGGGCGAGTTCGGCGCGGACGTCGCCATCGGTTCGGCACAACGCTTCGGCGTGCCGCTGGGCTTCGGTGGCCCGCACGCTGCTTATTTCTCGACTAAAGATGCGTTCAAGCGCGACATGCCGGGCCGCCTGGTCGGTGTCTCGGTTGACCGTTTCGGCAAACCGGCGCTGCGCCTGGCGATGCAAACCCGCGAGCAACACATCCGTCGCGAGAAGGCCACGTCGAACATCTGTACCGCGCAGGTGCTGCTGGCCAACATCGCCAGCATGTACGCCGTCTACCACGGCCCGAAAGGCCTGACCCAGATCGCCAACCGCGTGCATCACCTGACCGCGATTCTGGCGAAGGGTCTGACCGCGCTGGGCGCTAACGTCGAACAAGCCAGCTTCTTCGACACGCTGACTGTAGCCACCGGCGCACACACCGCAGCGCTGCACGACAAGGCGCACGCTGCGCAGATCAACCTGCGCGTGATCGACGCTCAGCGTCTGGGCCTGTCGGTCGACGAAACCACCACCCAGGCTGACATCGAAACCCTGTGGAGCCTGTTCGCCGACGGCAAGACCCTGCCGGACTTCGCTGCGCTGGCTGCTTCGGTGCAGAGCACCATCCCTGCTGCGCTGGTGCGTCAGTCGCCGATCCTCAGCCACCCGGTGTTCAACCGTTATCACTCGGAAACCGAGCTGATGCGCTACCTGCGCAAACTGGCGGACAAGGATCTGGCGCTGGATCGCACCATGATCCCGCTGGGCTCGTGCACCATGAAACTCAACGCCGCCAGCGAAATGATCCCGGTGACCTGGGCCGAATTCGGCGCCCTGCACCCGTTCGCTCCGGCCGCGCAAAGTGCCGGCTACCAACAACTGACCGATGAACTGGAAGCGATGCTCTGCGCCGCCACCGGTTACGACGCGATCTCGCTGCAACCGAACGCCGGTTCGCAAGGCGAATACGCAGGCCTCTTGGCGATCCGCGCCTATCACCAGAGCCGTGGCGATGAGCGCCGCGACATCTGCCTGATCCCGTCGTCCGCTCACGGCACCAACCCAGCCACCGCCAACATGGCTGGCATGCGCGTGGTCGTGACTGCCTGCGACGCCCGTGGCAACGTCGACATCGAAGACCTGCGTGCCAAAGCCATCGAGCACCGCGAACACCTCGCTGCGCTGATGATCACTTACCCGTCGACCCACGGCGTGTTCGAAGAAGGCATCCGCGAAATCTGCGGGATCATTCATGACAACGGCGGCCAGGTGTACATCGACGGCGCCAACATGAACGCGATGGTCGGCCTCTGTGCACCGGGCAAGTTCGGCGGCGATGTTTCGCACCTGAACCTGCACAAAACCTTCTGCATCCCGCACGGCGGTGGCGGCCCGGGCGTCGGCCCGATCGGCGTGAAGTCGCACCTGACCCCGTTCCTGCCCGGCCACGGCCAGATGCAACGCAAGGAAGGCGCGGTCTGCGCAGCACCGTTCGGCAGCGCGAGCATTCTGCCGATCACCTGGATGTACATTCGCATGATGGGTGGCGCCGGCCTGAAACGCGCTTCGCAGCTGGCGATCCTCAACGCCAACTACATTTCCCGTCGCCTCGAAGAGCACTACCCAGTGCTGTACACCGGCAGCAACGGCCTGGTGGCGCACGAATGCATTCTGGATCTGCGTCCATTGAAAGACAGCAGCGGCATCAGCGTCGATGACGTCGCCAAGCGCTTGATCGACTTCGGCTTCCACGCCCCGACCATGTCGTTCCCGGTAGCGGGCACGCTGATGATCGAGCCGACCGAAAGTGAATCCAAAGAAGAACTGGATCGCTTCTGCGACGCCATGATCCGCATCCGCGAAGAAATCCGCGCGGTGGAAAACGGCACGCTGGACAAGGACGACAACCCGCTGAAAAACGCCCCGCACACGGCGGCGGAGCTGGTTGGCGAGTGGACCCACCCGTACAGCCGCGAACAAGCGGTGTACCCGGTAGCGTCGTTGATCGAAGGCAAATACTGGCCACCGGTCGGTCGTGTCGACAACGTATTCGGTGATCGCAACCTGGTCTGCGCCTGCCCGTCGATCGAAAGCTACGCTTAAAAGAATAAGGGGCGGGAAAACCTGCCCCTTTCTCCAGAACACCACGGATTCCTGTGGGAGCTGGCTTGCCAGCGATGAGGGTGGATCAGTCTCAATCTCTGCTGCCTGACACACCGCCATCGCTGGCAAGCCAGCTCCCACAATGAACGCATCAAGCCTGATATTTCGCCAATTCCTATAACAAGAAACCGGAGAACCACTCATGTCGTTAAGCGTGTTCGACCTGTTCAAGATTGGCATCGGCCCTTCCAGCTCCCACACCGTCGGCCCGATGCGTGCTGCTGCGCGTTTCGCCGAAGGTCTGCGCCGGGAGAACCTGCTGACCACCACCGCCAGCGTACGCGTCGAACTGTACGGTTCCCTAGGCGCCACCGGTAAAGGACACGGCAGCGACAAAGCCGTGCTGCTCGGCCTCGAAGGCGAACATCCCGATACCGTTGATACCGAAACCGTCGCCGCGCGCCTACAAGAAATTCGCGGCAACGGCCGCTTGAACCTGCTCGGCGAACACAGCATTGCGTTCAACGAGAAAGAACACCTGGCAATGATCCGCAAGCCGCTGGCCTATCACCCCAACGGCATGATCTTTCGCGCCTTCGATGCCGCGGGGATTCAGATTCGCAGCCGCGAGTACTACTCGGTCGGCGGTGGTTTCGTGGTCGACGAGGATGCTGCCGGTGCCGACCGCATCGTCGAAGACGCCACGCCGCTGACCTTCCCGTTCAAAAGCGCCAAGGACTTGCTCGGTCATTGCGCCACCTACGGTCTGTCGATCAGTCAG
This sequence comes from Pseudomonas sp. rhizo66, assembly GCF_031931925.1. Taxonomy (NCBI): domain Bacteria; kingdom Pseudomonadati; phylum Pseudomonadota; class Gammaproteobacteria; order Pseudomonadales; family Pseudomonadaceae; genus Pseudomonas; species Pseudomonas sp. rhizo66. The sequence goes on along the minus strand of NZ_JAUJWZ010000014.1, from coordinate 83,036 downwards.
GTGATGCTGACCAACGAAAGCGCATGGCGCCCGGAGGCGGAAACTCGCGCCGGCCTGTTGAAAATCTGGCAGGTGATGCAGGACTGCGTCGCTGCGGGCTGCCGTAACGAAGGTATTTTGCCCGGCGGGTTGAAGGTCAAACGTCGTGCGGCGGCGCTGCATCGGCAACTGTGCAAAAACCCCGAATCGGCGTTGCGCGATCCGCTGTCAGTGCTCGATTGGGTCAACCTCTACGCGTTGGCGGTCAACGAAGAAAACGCCAATGGCGGACGTGTGGTCACTGCCCCCACTAACGGCGCGGCGGGGATCATTCCGGCGGTGCTGCATTACTACATGCGCTTTATTCCCGGCGCGAATGACGACGGCGTCGTGCGTTTTCTACTGACCGCAGCGGCCATCGGCATTCTCTACAAGGAGAACGCTTCGATCTCCGGCGCTGAAGTCGGCTGTCAGGGCGAAGTCGGCGTGGCCTGTTCGATGGCGGCCGGTGCGTTGTGCGAAGTGCTCGGAGGCAGCGTGCAGCAAGTCGAGAACGCGGCGGAAATCGGCATGGAACACAACCTCGGCCTGACCTGCGACCCGATTGGCGGGTTGGTGCAAGTGCCGTGCATCGAGCGCAATGCCATGGGCTCGGTGAAAGCGATCAACGCGGTGCGCATGGCCATGCGGGGCGACGGCCAGCATTTCGTCTCCCTCGACAAAGTCATCCGCACCATGCGCCAGACCGGCGCCGACATGAAAAGCAAATACAAAGAGACCGCCCGCGGCGGTCTGGCGGTCAACATTATCGAATGCTGATCAAGCCCCCCTCTCCCTCCGGGAGAGAAACGTAATTAACTCCCTCTCCCTCCGGGAGAGGGCTGGGGTGAGGGGCACTTGATCTTGCCCCAAATCCCGAACCACACTTTCAAGGAGCCACGCATGTCCACCGAACAACTGTCGAAAACCCCGCTGCACGCTCTGCATATCGAACTCGGCGCCCGCATGGTGCCGTTCGCCGGCTATGACATGCCGGTGCAATACCCGTTGGGCGTGATGAAAGAACACCAGCACACCCGTGACCAGGCCGGGCTGTTCGACGTCTCGCACATGGGCCAGATCCGCCTGACGGGCGCCAACGCCGCCAAAGCCCTGGAAACCCTGGTACCGGTGGACATCATTGACCTGCCGGTGGGCATGCAGCGTTATGCGATGTTCACCAACGACAACGGTGGCATTCTTGATGACCTGATGGTCGCCAACCTCGGCAACGACGAACTGTTCCTGGTGGTCAACGCCGCGTGCAAGGATCAGGACCTGGCCCACCTGCAAAAACACATCGGCGATCAGTGCACCATTACGGCGCTGTTCGAAGAGCGCGCTCTGCTGGCATTGCAAGGTCCGGCGGCGGTCACCGTGCTGGCGCGGCTGGCACCGGAAGTGGCGAAGATGACTTTTATGCAGTTCAACCGCGTGCAACTGCTGGGTGTCGACTGTTTTGTCAGCCGTTCGGGCTACACCGGTGAAGACGGTTTCGAAATCTCGGTGCCGGCCGCTGATGCAGAAAAACTCGCCCGCGCCCTGCTCGCCGAACCGGAAGTCCAGGCCATCGGCCTCGGCGCCCGCGACTCGCTGCGTCTGGAAGCCGGCCTGTGCCTGTACGGCCACGACATGAACACCGAAACCACGCCAATCGAAGCCAGCCTGCTGTGGGCGATCTCCAGGCCGCGCCGCGCTGATGGCGCGCGGGCCGGCGGTTTCCCTGGGGCGGAGCAGGTTTTCGCTCAGCAACAAAATGGTGTCGCACGCAAACGCGTCGGTCTGCTGCCGCAAGAACGCACGCCAGTGCGTGAAGGTGCGGAAATCGTCAACGAAGCCGGCGAAATCATCGGCAGTGTGTGCAGCGGCGGCTTTGGTCCGACCTTGGGCGGGCCGTTGGCGATGGGTTACCTCGACAGCGCGTATGTCTCGCTCGATACACCGGTTTGGGCAATCGTGCGTGGGAAAAAGGTGCAAATGCTTGTAAGCAAAATGCCATTTGTTCCACAACGCTACTATCGCGGTTGATTGACTGTTTCTATAAGTAACGCGATTGCGTTATGCGTGCACTAATGTGTAACGCAATCGCCACAAAAAAGTGCATTTTCTAACATCTGATTCGAATATGAACTTTGCTTATAACGTTCGAAAACATTTGAACAAGCTATTCGTCCAAGCCGCACTAGTGGACAGACTAAGTGCCAGCAAGCGCAGGAAAACCGGGGCCTTCACGGGGCTTGTTTTTTCTCCCGTAGTTGGCGTAGAGTTTCCCCACTGTGTTTGCATGGGTCAGCTTGGAATCGTGACCTGGGCAGTAGCCTACAAGTTAGCTACATCCCGTTCGACGTCTTCTTACTCTCCTGCAACCAGCCCCAGTACTCTTTCATGAGAAAGAGACTGTCATCAATTTATGCGTCAAAGGAAATAAGAAATGTCCACACGTCAGAGCGGTACCGTCAAGTGGTTTAACGACGAGAAAGGTTTTGGTTTTATCACTCCAGAAAGCGGTCCGGATCTGTTCGTGCATTTCCGCGCTATTCAGGGCAACGGCTTCAAGAGCCTGAAAGAAGGCCAGAAAGTGACCTTCGTTGCTGTGCAAGGCCAGAAAGGCATGCAGGCTGACGAAGTACAAGCAGAAGCCTGATCTTCTGATACGAAAAAGCCCCTGATATTGATATCAGGGGCTTTTTTGTGCGCGCTAATCCGTAAAATGGCGCTTCATTTTGCGCCCAGAGGCTGCCATGTCGAAAAACCTGCTCACCCCACAGGGCGATTTTCCTGCCGCTGGCCTCGGCCGGCGTCTGGCTGCGATGTTCTATGACTTCTTGCTGTGCACCGCCCTGCTGATTGTCACCGGATTCGTCTACAAGTTGATCCAGGCAGCAATAATTGGCGAAGAGCGCCTGCGGGCGATGACCGACGCCGGGCAACTGGACGGCGATCCACTGTACTCGACGGTGCTGGTGTTGGTGCTGTTCGCATTCTTCGCCAAGTTCTGGACCCATGGCGGGCAGACGCTCGGTATGCAGGTGTGGGGCATTCGTGTGCAGAACGCCAATGGCACGGCAATCAGTCTGTGGCAGGCGCTGTTGCGGTTTATGGTGTCGATTGCGTCGTGGCTGTGCGTGGGGCTGGGATTCTTCTGGTCGCTGTACGACAAGCAGAAGCGCACGTGGCATGACATCTATTCCGACACTCGCGTCGTCCGAATCCCGAAAAAGACCAAGTAACTTCCAGACTCTGAAAAACACTGTGCGAGCGAGCCTGCTCGCTCCCACAGGTTTTGTGGCGCTTTTCAGAATTCAGGCGTTACCGGCCAGCTTCATCCGCGCTGCCTGGGTGAAGTCCAGCATGCGCTTCAACGGGCGGATCGCTTGGGGAATCAACGCTGGATCAACAAAGATCTCGTTGGTCCCTTCCTTCAAGCTCTTGAGCGTGCGCTCAAGGGTGTTCATGGCCATCCACGGGCAATGTGCGCAACTGCGGCACGCAGCACCGTTACCGGCGGTTGGTGCTTCGATGAAGACCTTGTCCGGGCACAACTGCTGCATCTTGTAGAAGATGCCACGGTCGGTCGCGACGATCAGGGTCTTGTTTGGCAGCGATTGCGCAGCAGCGATCAACTGGCTGGTGGAACCGACGGCGTCCGCCAGTTCGATCACCGAAGTCGGCGACTCGGGATGCACCAGAATCGCCGCGCCCGGGTACAGCGCCTTCATGTCTTCGAGCTGCTTGGACTTGAATTCTTCGTGAACGATGCAGGCACCGTCCCAGAGCAGCATGTCCGCGCCGGTCTTGCGCTGAATGTAGGTGCCGAGGTGTTTGTCCGGGCCCCAGATAATGGTCTCGCCGTTGTCCATCAGGCTCTCGACAATCTCCAGCGCGCAACTCGACGTCACCACCCAGTCTGCCCGGGCTTTGACCGCCGCCGAGGTGTTGGCGTAAACCACCACCGTGCGCTCCGGGTGCTGATCACAAAACGCCGAGAACTCGTCCACCGGGCACCCCAGATCGAGTGAACAGGTCGCGTCCAGCGTCGGCATCAGCACGCGTTTTTCCGGGTTGAGAATCTTCGCGGTCTCGCCCATGAACTTCACGCCGGCGACCACCACGGTCTTGGCCGGGTGAGCGTTGCCGAAGCGAGCCATCTCCAGGGAGTCGGACACACAGCCGCCGGTTTCTTCGGCCAGAGCCTGAATCACCGGGTCGCAATAAAAGTGGGCCACCAGCACCGCGTCCTGAGCCTTGAGCTCGGCGGCGATGGCGGAACGGTAATAAGCCTCTTCCTCGGCGGTCAGCGGTTTGGGCTGTTTGGCATCGAGGTGAGCTTGAACCAGAAGGCGTTCGGAAATCTGCGTCATGTTCGCAAGACCTGCAGGCGCTTTCGCGCGAAAGTCGAGTATACACCCGGCTCCGGACCGCTTGAGGGTACCGCCGGGAGAGTGAGTATTATCAGGCACGGACAGCATTGAAGCTGCGCAAGGCTACAGAATATCCCGTTGATACAAAAGATGATTCTGACCTGCGTCAGCGCTGCGGGTATTGAAATAACGCAGAGCGAAATTACAGGCAAAAAAAAACCCGGAAATCCTCACTTTCGTGGGCCTTCCGGATTTTCTAAACCGCCAAATATGGTGGGTCGTGTGGGATTCGAACCTACGACCAATTGGTTAAAAGCCAACTGCTCTACCAACTGAGCTAACGACCCGCTGTGTGGTGGCGCGTATAATACTGATTTTTAAGGACTATTCAACACCTTTTTGAAAATAATCAAAAATAAGGTGTTGGGTCGTCCACACCAGCTGCCGCGAAGCCTTCTGCGCGCAGGCGGCAGCTATCGCATTTGCCGCACGCGCGGCCCTCATCGTCGGCCTGATAGCAGGAGACGGTGAGGCCATAATCTACGCCGAGCTTCACACCCGCCTGAACGATTTGCGCCTTGCTCAGGTTCTGCAGTGGCGCCTGAATCCGGAAGCCATTGCCTTCAACGCCGGCTTTGGTGGCCAGATTGGCCATGCGCTCGAACGACTCGATGAACTCCGGACGGCAATCCGGGTAACCGGAATAGTCCACGGCGTTGACACCAATAAAGATGTCACGTGCGCCAAGCACTTCTGCCCAGCCCAACGCCAGAGACAGGAACACCGTGTTACGCGCCGGCACATACGTCACCGGAATGCCTTCGCCCAACTCTTCCGGGATGTCGATGCTGCTGTCGGTCAGTGCCGAGCCGCCCATGCCATTAAGGTTGAGGCCAATCACTTTGTGTTCGATCACACCCAGGTCGCGGGCGACGCGGGCAGCGGCGTGCAACTCGGCATGGGAACGCTGGCCGTAGTCAAAGCTCATGGTGTAGCAGCGGTAGCCTTCGGCGCGAGCCATGGCCACGACGGTGGCCGAATCGAGGCCGCCGGACAACAAGATGACGGCACGTTTTTCAGTGGAATTCAGTTGTTCTGTCATATCAGCGCCCCGGCTCGTCATTCCATAGATATTTATGCAGCTGCAATTGCAACCGTACTGGCAGGTTGTCCGCTACCACCCAGTCCGCCAGATCTCGAGCATTGAGGTCATGGTGGCTTGGGGAAAACAGCACTTCACCGGCACGTCGATCAAGACCGTACTGAATCAGCTTGGAGACGGCCCAGTCATAGTCGTCGCGCGAGCAGATGACAAACTTCACCTGATCGTTGGGCGTCAGCAGTTCGATGTTCTCGTAACGGTTGCGATGCGCTTCTTTCGAGTCCGGCGTTTTCAGATCGACAACGCGACTGACGCGCGGATCGACGGCCGAAATGTCGAGGGCACCGCTGGTTTCCAGCGAGACCTCGTAACCGGCATCACACAACTGTTTGAGCAATGGAATGGCATTGGGTTGTGCCAGCGGCTCACCGCCGGTGACACAGACGTAGCGCGGACGAAATCCGGCCACTTGCTCGAGGATGTCGTCGAGGGTGCGCACGGTACCGCCACTGAAGGCATAGGCGCTGTCGCAGTATTGGCAACGCAGAGGGCAACCGGTCAGGCGCACAAAAACCGTGGGCAGCCCGGCAGTCCGCGTTTCCCCCTGCAACGAGTAGAAAACTTCGGTGATTCTCAATGTGTCTTGCATAGTCGCCACGGGCGTAACAGCTAAACAGGCTGTCCGCCTCCGTCAGGCACTTCAGGCAATCCCGCCAACGCGTAGACCGCAAGAAGCGTGTTTCAGAAAAAGGGCGTGAATTCTAACGAAAAAACCCGCGACAAGCGCGGGTTTCTTCCAAACGGGTCAAGCTTGCTTACATGCGTTGCAGATCGCGTTGAGCCAACTGAGCGGCGGAGGTACCCGGGTATTGGGCTACCACCTGTTGCAGAATGCCTTTGACCTTGTCGGTATGACCGAGGCGGCGCTCTACATCAGCCAGCTTGTACAGCGAGTCAGGCACTTTGGCATGCTTGGGATACAGCTGCGAAACCTTGGCGAAAGCCTGACCTGCGCCTTGCAGATCGCCCTTGGCCAGATTGACTTCGCCCAGCCAGTACTGGGCGTTGCCCGCGTATTGGCTGTTCGGGTATTTGCGCAGGAAAGCGGCAAAAGCCTGGCTGGCCTTGTCGAAATCCTTGGCTTTGATCAGGTCGAAAGCGGCATCGTAATACAGCTTTTCCTTGGCCGGATCACCCGGTTCACTGCTTGCAGCAGGTGCCTGGGCAGCAGCCCCGGCGCCAGCGGCAGCACCGGCAGCAGCACTTGCATCGCCACCGGCAGAAGAATTCTCAGGAGTCGCGGCAGGTGCAACGCCGGATCCTATGCGCCGATCAAGATCCTGGTATCGCTCCAGGGATTCCTGCTTCATGCGCGCAACCTGATTCTGCAGTTCTTCAATCACACCTTGCTGGCGCGATATCTGATCCTGCATTTGTTGCAGTTGGTTGAACAGCATGCCTTGTGCCGAGGCAGGGGCCGAAGCCGCTCCCCCGGCATAGGCGCCGTTCGTACCGTAACCTGCAGGCGGATAACTGCTCCCGCTATTGTTATAACCGGAGTTGTCATCGACCACAGGAACCGCAGCCCACGCCGCAAGCGGCGCGAGGCTGAGAGCCAGAACAGTTACAGCACGACGGCACGTTCGCATATCGAATTACTTACGCAGTTCGACGCGACGGTTTTGAGCCCAGGACTGCTCGTCGTTGCCGGTAGCAACTGGACGCTCTTCGCCGTAGGAAACCAGTTCCAGCTGAGCTGGGGAAACACCTTGCAGTACCAGGTAGCGCTGAACGGCTTTCGCACGACGCTCGCCCAGTGCCATGTTGTACTCACGAGTACCACGTTCGTCGGTGTTGCCTTCCAGAACAACGCGAGCGCCGTTTGCTTTCAGGTCTTTGGCGTGAACGTCCAGAGCGCGCATGGCTTCTGGCTTCAGGTCCGAGCTGTCGTATTCGAAGTAGAAGGTGGTGATTGCGCGCAGAGCAGCTTCTTCGCTCAGGGAACCGTCAACGGCACCAGTGTTTGCGCCGTAACCAGCGTTTGGATCAACAGCGCCTTCACCGGCGTTGTCGCCGCCTTTGGACGAGCAACCTACAGCTACAGCCATGGCCAGAGCCAGCGCAGCAAATTTACCAAACTTCAGCATTTCCATCGTGAAACTCCTAATGAACCCCAGTGTGTTAAGTAAAACGTGTAGCGCCCGCTCACTTCAGGTAAGGGGACCAGGACGGTTCTCTGACTTCGCCTTGAGCGGTAGGAAGCGGGAGCCTAACGCGTCCGTTAATGGACACGAGCATCAAGACTCCCCGGCCCTGCTGGCGGGTGGCGTAGATTACCATGGTGCCGTTGGGCGCAACAGTAGGTGACTCGTCCAGAGTGCTATCAGTGAGGATCTTTACACTACCTCGCTGCAGATCCTGAGCTGCCACCTTGAAATTGGTGAAGCCATCCTGACGGTGGATCATCACCAAAGTCTTTTCATCGGCCGAAAGTTTCGGGTTGGCGTTGTAGTTACCCACAAACGTTACACGCTCGGCACCACCGCCACTGGCGCTGGTTTTGTAGATCTGTGGCTTGCCGCCGCGGTCCGAGGTGAAGTAGATGGTCGAACCATCCTTGCCCCAGTACGGTTCGGTGTTAATGCCAGGACCTGCGGTCACACGAGTGATCTGACGCGAAGCCAGGTTCATCACGTAGATGTCCGGGTTACCGTCTTTCGACAGTACGAACGCCAGACGATTGCCATCCGGCGACCAGGCGGGCGCACCATTCAGGCCTTCGAAGTTGGTGATCTGCTCACGGCGACCGGTGTCGATGTTCTGCATGAAGATACGCGGCCGCTTCTGCTCGAACGACACATAGGCGATGCGCTTGCCATCCGGTGCGAAACGCGGCGACAGGATCGGCTCGCGCGATTGCAGCAGAGTCACCGCACGGGCACCGTCGTAGTCCGAGCGCTGCAGGGTGTAGCGCGTGTTTTTCTCGGAGAAACGCTCGGCCGTCACGTACAGCAGACGAGTCGAGAACGCACCTTCGATACCGGTCAGTTTCTGGAACGACTGATCGGAGATGTAGTGCGCCATGTCACGCAGTTGCTCGGTTGTACCGGAAACACTGCCGTCAGCCACTTTTTGTTCGGTGGCCACGTTGAACAATGCCCACTGCACCTGCAGACGACCGCCTGCTGGAACAATGCTGCCGACCATCATGTATTGAGCACCCACCGCCTTCCAGTCACGGAAGATGATTTCGCTTGGCTGGCTTGGCTGGCTGATCATGTTTTGCTTTGGAATCGGCGAGTAGTAGCCCGAGTTGCGCAAATCGTTACCAATGATTTCAGCCATGTCATCCGGCAGCACAGCACCGCCCTGGAAACCGAACGGTACAACGGCGATCGGGGTTGCCCGATCGCTGCCGCTGGTAACCAGAATGTTCTTTTCATCTGCCATCGCGATCCCTGCCATGCAGCAGATCACGACCAGCATTCCTCGAAGAAGGTTTCTCACAAGGCTAGATCCTCAGGTGTGAATGTCATCTTGAATGAACGATACGGAGCAAAATCGCTCGGCTTCATTCCCTGCATTTCTGTCAAACGTCCAATATTCTTCACCGCTGCCACTGCCGACGCATCGAACGGACCATCACCACTGGACTTGGCCACGCTGACCGAAGTCACCGTACCGTCCGGCAACATACCGATCTGCAGTACAACGGTCATGCCTTTGCGTGCCGAAGGTGGGCGAGCCCAGCCTTCTGCCGCTCGCGCACGAATCAGGTCATCGAAACTGCCCGCGACTTCGTCACCCTGCTCATCGGCCAAAGCCTGCTGGCGCTGCGGCGTGTCGGAAAGCAAATCGGCCAAGGCCTGAGCCTTTTTGTCTTCGGTCGATTTACGTGCCGCTTCCTGCGCTTTCTTCTTCGCAGCATCGGCAGCAGCTTTCTTCTTCGCTTCATCGGCGATTTTCTTCTTCGCCTCTTCAGCTTCAGCTTTCTTCTTGGCGTCTTCGGCGGCTTTCTTCTTCGCGTCTTCGACGATCTTCTTCTTGGCTTCTTCAGCGGCCGCTTTCTTGGCCTCTTCTTCAGCAGCCTTTTTCGCTTCTTCTTCGGCTTTCTTCTTGGCTATATCAGCCAATTGTTTCTCTTCGGCCTTCTTGGCTTCGGCTTTCTTCGCGTCGTCAGCTTTCTTGGCTTCATCAGCCTTCTTCGCTTCGTCCGCTTTTTTAGCCTCATCGGCCTTCTTGGCTTCCTCGGCCTTTTGAGCCGCTTCTTCTTTCTTTTGTTCCGCAGCCTTCACCGCTTCCTGCTCGACCTTCTTCTGCTCCATCTGCTCGACTTCGGTCTGGCGCGCGGCGGATTTCTTCGCCTCACCCGCAATCTTCTGATTGGTCTGGGTGGTTGCCTGACTTTTCGATTTCAGTTGGTAGAGGGTTGCCTGGACAATCGGTTTGGCCGGCGGCAGCTCTGGTGTGAAGGCAAAACTGACGAACAGCATGCCGAACACCAGCACGTGCAGCACAATTGCCAGAACACTAGGCCAGAAGTAGCTTTCCGAGGCGGACGGCTCTCGCTGTTGCTGCATCAGGGGGCCTCGGTAATCAAACCAACATTACCGACCCCGGCTTTCTGCAACCCGCCCATGGCGCCCATGACGGAACCATAGTCGACGGTCTTGTCACCGCGGATGAAGACCTGGGTACGCTTGCCGCCTTCAGTGCCGGCACGAATGATCTTGGTCACCGCGTCGGTCATTTGCGGCAGGGTCATGGCCCTGTCCTGTTGCTTCTCGGTATCGACTTCGCTGCCAAGGTTCCAGTAATAGGTCTTGTCAGCCTTGATCGAAATGGTCAGGACCTGAGTGTTGTTGTCCTGCGGCAAGGCTTCGCTGGAAACCTTGGGCAGATCAACTTTCACGCCCTGATTGAGCATCGGCGCGGTCACCATGAAGATGACCAGCAGTACCAACATCACGTCGATGTAGGGCACCACGTTCATCTCGGCGACCGGCTTGCGCTTTTTGCGAGCTCGAGCGATTAAAGCCATTGGAAATTACCTGCTTATTCTTCGCTGGTGTGCACTTTGCGGTGCAGGATCGCCTGGAATTCATCGGCGAAGGTGTAGTAGCGGCCCAACAAGGTTTCGCTGCGAGCGGCGAACCGGTTGTAAGCGATTACGGCAGGGATCGCGGCGAACAGACCGATCGCGGTGGCGATCAGGGCTTCGGCGATACCCGGGGCCACAGTGGCCAGGGTCGCTTGCTGGGCGCTGGCCAGACCGCGGAAGGAGTTCATGATGCCCCATACGGTACCGAACAGACCGATGTACGGGCTCACCGAACCGACGGTGGCGAGGAACGGCAGGCTCTGCTCCAGTTTCTCTTCTTCGCGGGAGATGGCTACGCGCATGGCACGGGCCACGCCTTCCATGACCGCTTCAGGGTCGACACCTGGCTGCTGACGCAGACGGGAGAACTCTTTGAAGCCAGCGCGGAAGATCTGCTCGACGCCCGAATCCGGGTCCGGGTTGCTACCCGCCTGACGGTACAGCTTGGACAGGTCGATACCCGACCAGAAGCGCTCTTCGAAGCTCTCCAGGGCGCGTCGACCGGCGCGCAGCAGATTGCTGCGCTGAAAGATCATGATCCATGAGGTCACCGATGCGGCCACCAGGGTCAACATTACCAACTGCACCACGATGCTGGCATTGCTGACCAGGCTCCACATGGAGGAATGGTCGACGACGTTAGCTTCCACGCTTTATCTCCTGCTTTGAGTGTGTACCCGGGCCGACCGCGTCGGCGAAGGCCGCACGCAAGTCTTCGGGAAGGGCCCGGGGTTTCAAACTGTTAGTGCGCACACAGGCCACCAGAAACTGCCCTTCACAGAGCAGCACATTATCCGTAGCCCGCCTGACCTGCTGTTTGAAGCGCAGGCTGGCACGGTTCAATTCGATTACTTCAGCGCTTACCAGCAGTTCGTCGTCCAGTCGCGCCGGCGCGTGATAGCGCGCTTCGCTGGAGTGCACGACAAACAACAGGTCCTCCCCTGCCAGCAGCGATTGGGCAAAGCCCAGTTCGCGGAGCCGCTCGGTTCGAGCCCGTTCCATAAACTTGAGGTAATTAACGTAATACACGATGCCGCCCGCATCGGTGTCCTCGTAATAAACGCGACAACGATGTGCGAACGGCCCAAGCCCGTTTTGCGCGCGCATACTCTAGTGCTTACTCCTCAGGTTGCCAATCCGGCCAGGCAACTGTTTTTCATGGTTTCAGGGCTTTACCGCAAAAGTACCGTCCTATGACCGTACAAACCCTGAATAAATCGACAAAAAATGTGTATCAATCGTCCACGGCATCGAGAAACTCGTCTGCCACGGGCATTTCACCCATTCGTGACGGGATGTTTAAACCGAAGTGCAGGTACGCATGCCGCGTCACCACCCTGCCCCGCGGTGTGCGCATGATGTATCCCTGCTGGATCAGGTACGGTTCCAGAACATCCTCAATGGTGTGGCGCTCTTCACTGATCGCAGCGGCGAGGCTGTCGATACCCACCGGGCCGCCGTCGAACTTCTCGATCATGGTCAGCAGTAAACGCCGGTCCTGATGATCGAAACCGTGTTCGTCGACATCCAGCAGGTTCAGCGCCAGGTCCGCCACCGCTTTGGTGATATGGCCCTTGGCGCGCACCTCGGCGAAGTCACGCACCCGGCGCAGCAAACGGTTGGCGATCCGCGGTGTACCCCGGGCGCGGCGCGCAATTTCGAACGACCCTTCCGGGTCCAGAGGCAGACCGAGAATAGCTGCAGAACGACTGACAATCGTTGCCAGATCGGCCGTGCTATAGAACTCAAGACGCTGGACGATACCGAAGCGGTCACGCAACGGATTGGTCAGCATGCCGGCGCGAGTCGTCGCGCCCACCAGAGTGAATGGTGGCAGATCGAGCTTGATCGAACGCGCGGCCGGCCCTTCACCAATCATGATGTCGAGCTGAAAATCCTCCATCGCCGGGTACAGCACTTCTTCAACAATCGGCGACAGGCGATGAATTTCGTCGATGAACAACACATCGTGCGGCTCAAGATTGGTCAGCAACGCCGCCAGATCCCCCGGACGTTCCAGCACCGGACCGGACGTACTCTTGATCGATACGCCCATTTCCTGGGCGATGATGTTGGCCAGGGTGGTCTTGCCCAGACCCGGCGGGCCGAAGATCAATGTGTGGTCGAGGGATTCGCTACGGCCACGGGCGGCCTGGATAAACAGCTCCATCTGCTCGCGCACGGTAGGCTGGCCGATGTAGTCGGCCAGACTGACCGGGCGAATGGCCCGGTCCTGGACTTCCTCGCGCTCGCGCGGACTGTGCGCGGCGGCGATCAGACGATCAGCTTCAATCACTTAAATCATTCCCTTCAGGGCACGGCGGATCAGGTCTTCACTGCTCAAATTCTTGTCCTTGATAGCGGTAATTGCCTTGCTCGCTTCCTGCGGCTTGTAACCCAGGGAAATCAGCGCGCTGACCGCATCGTTCTCGGCGGTGTTGACCGGCGCCGGACCATCCGGCTGATTCGGGACCAGCGCGAACATCGCCGGCGAGGTTTCCCAGGCCTTGAAGCGGTCTTTGAGCTCGACCAGCAGGCGCTCGGCGGTTTTCTTGCCGACGCCCGGCACCTTGGTCAACGCCGAGGTGTCCTGAGACTGCACGCAGCGGATCAGTTCGTCGACTTCAAGACTCGACATCAAAGCCAAGGCCAATTTTGGCCCGACACCGTTGAGACGGATCAACTCGCGAAAAAAGTCTCGCTCACGCTTGCCGGCAAAACCATAGAGTAATTGCGCGTCTTCGCGTACGACCAAATGGGTGTGCAAGGTCAGCGGTTCACCGACCGACGGCAGGCGATATAGCGTGGTCATGGGCACTTCCAGCTCATACCCGAGGCCGTTTACATCCAGAATCAGGTGCGGCGGCTGTTTTTCAGCCAGGGTGCCGCGCAAGCGTCCAATCACGTTTCAGATCCTTGAGCGTTGGCCAGCCGTGGGCTGGCGACTGTCGAAAGGCGGATTTCGGGCCGACGACCCAGGCGCAAAAACCGGCTTTCAGGAAAATTGATGCTGATGCTATCAGAGACGCAGGCGCCCGCCACGACTGCGTGCCGTTCCCAAACCGTGCGGCAGCAGACTGGAGCGCGTATGTGCGTGGCAAATGGCAATGGCCAGGGCGTCCGAGGCATCGATTTGCGGTTTGCTGGTGAGCTTGAGCATGTGCATGACCATCATCTGCACCTGCTCTTTATTTGCAGCGCCGGTGCCGACCACGGCCTGCTTGACCTGAGTGGCGGTGTATTCGGCAATCTCCAGGCATTCCTCAGCGCCAGCGACAATCGCTGCACCGCGCGCTTGCCCCAGCTTCAGCGCCGAATCGGCGTTTTTCGCCATAAAGACTTTTTCGATGCCCATGGTCACCGGGCCATACGTCTGGATGATCTCGCGTACACCGCGATAGACAATTTGCAAACGCTCATGCAACTCGCCCGAACCGGTACGGATGCAGCCCGAGGCCACATAAATGCAGCCACCACGCCCGGTATCACGAACAATCCCGTAACCGGTAATGCGCGAACCCGGGTCGATACCAAGAATTAAAGTCATAACGCCTGCAGAAATTGATGCGAAAGCCGAGGGTACATGTAGGAGCTGACGAAGGCTGCGATCTTTTGATCTTTAAAAACAGAAAGATCGCAGCCTTCGGCAGCTCCTACTGATGAAGTGTAGAGCCAGCAAAAACTGCGACCTTGCTATTTGCATCAACCGAGCTGAGCGGCCACGTCTTCCGGAATATCCGCGTTGGAATACACGTTCTGCACGTCATCCAGATCCTCAAGCATGTCGATCAGCTTGAGCACCTTCTCCGCGCCTTCCAGATCCAGTTCGGCGCTGGTGGTCGGCTGCATGACGATTTCCGCGTCATCGCCCTTGAATCCGGCGGCTTCCAGCGCGTTGCGCACGGCGTAGAAACCGGTGAACGAGGTGAACACATCGATCGAGCCGTCTTCGTGGCTGACCACGTCGTCGGCATCGGCTTCCAGTGCCGCTTCGGTCAGGGCATCTTCATCGACGCCCGGCGCGAAACTGATCTGGCCTTTGCGCTCAAACAGGTAGGCCACCGAACCGTCGGTGCCGAGGTTGCCACCGCACTTGCTGAACGCATGGCGCACGGCTGCTGCGGTGCGGTTGCGGTTGTCGGTCATGCACTCGACCATCACCGCCACGCCGCCCGGGCCGTAACCTTCGTAGGTCAGCTCTTCAACGTTATCCGCTTCGGTGGCACCGGCGCCGCGCGCAACGGCACGGTCGATGATGTCACGGCTCATGTTCGCGCTCAGCGCCTTGTCCAGGGCCAGACGCAGACGCGGGTTGGAACCCGGATCACCGCCGCCCTGACGGGCCGCAACGGTCAGTTCGCGGATCCACTTGGTGAAGATCTTGCCTCTCTTGGCATCCTGACGTTCTTTGCGGTGCTTGATGTTCGCCCACTTGGAATGACCTGCCATAACTCGCTCCGAATTCTCTTTGAAACGTTGCCCGCCCTGCTCATGCAGCGGCCAGCCAACAAAAAATCTCGACCTGCTCTCTATAGAAAGAAAAAAGGCGCATCCGAAGATGCGCCTTCAGGCCCGTCTTACTCAGCCTTTGGCGTTTCGCGCAAACGAATGTGCAGCTCGCGCAATGCCTTGGCATCCACCACACCCGGCGCTTGCGTCATGACGTCGGCAGCACTCTGGGTTTTCGGGAAGGCAATCACTTCACGGATCGACTGGGCGCCGGTCATCAGCATCACCAGACGGTCCAGACCGAAGGCCAGACCACCGTGCGGCGGCGCACCGTACTTCAGCGCGTCGAGCAGGAAGCCGAACTTCTCTTCCTGTTCCGCTTCATTGATACCCAGCAGACGGAACACCGCTTGCTGCATTTCCTTGCGGTGGATACGGATCGAACCGCCACCCAGCTCGGTGCCGTTCAACACCATGTCGTAGGCGCGCGACAGAGCGCCAGCCGGGTTGGCTTCCAATTCTTCAGGAGAGCATTTCGGCGCGGTGAACGGGTGGTGCAACGCGGAGAAGCTGCCGTCGTCGTTTTCTTCGAACATCGGGAAGTCGACGACCCACATTGGCGCCCACTCGCAGGTCAGCAGCTTGAGGTCGTGACCGAGCTTGATACGCAGTGCGCCCAAGGCTTCGCTGACGATCTTGGCCTTGTCGGCGCCGAAGAACACGATGTCGCCATCGACTGCGCCAACGCGATCGAGGATCACGTTCAGCTTGTCTTCAGGGATGTTTTTCACGATCGGCGATTGCAGACCGTCAACACCGGCAGCGCGCTCGTTGACCTTGATGTACGCCAGGCCCTTGGCACCGTAGATGCCGACGAACTTGGTGTAATCGTCGATCTGCTTGCGTGGCATGCTCGCCCCGCCAGGAACGCGCAATGCAGCGATACGGCATTTCGGATCGTTGGCCGGGCCGCTGAATACTTTGAATTCAACTTCTTTCAGTTGATCGGCAACGTCGACCAGTTCCAGCGGGTTACGCAGGTCTGGTTTGTCGGAACCGTAACGGCGCATAGCTTCTTCGAAGGTCATGTGCGGGAAATCGCCGAATTCCAGACCCAGCACTTCCTTGAACAGGTTGCGGATCATTTCTTCGGTCAGACCCATGATCTCTTTTTCATCGAGGAAGCTGGTCTCGATGTCGATCTGGGTGAATTCAGGCTGACGGTCAGCGCGCAGGTCTTCGTCGCGGAAGCACTTGGCGATCTGGTAGTAGCGGTCAAAACCGGCAACCATCAGCAGTTGCTTGAACAGCTGTGGCGATTGCGGCAAGGCGAAGAACGAACCGGCGTGGGTACGGCTTGGCACCAGATAGTCACGCGCGCCTTCAGGGGTGGCACGGGTCAGGATCGGCGTTTCGACGTCAAGGAAGCCGTTCTCGTCGAGGAAGCGACGGATGCTGGTGGTCATGCGCGAACGCAGACGCAGCTTCTCGGCCATTTCCGGGCGACGCAGATCAAGGAAGCGATAACGCAGACGGGTTTCTTCGCCGACGTCGGAGAACTCGTTCAGCGGGAACGGCGGGGTTTCCGACTCGTTCAGCACTTCCAGTTCGTAGCCCAGCACTTCGATCATGCCCGACGCCATGTTGGCGTTGGTGGCACCGGCCGGACGCAGACGAACCTTGCCGGTGATCTTCACGACGTACTCGCTGCGCACGCGATCGGCGGCGGCGAAGCTCTCGGCGCGATCCGGATCGAAAACCACCTGGGCCAGACCGTCACGATCACGGATATCGAGGAAAATCACCCCGCCGTGGTCGCGACGACGGTGAACCCATCCGCAAAGGGTAATTTCCTGGCCTTCCAGGCTTTCGTTCAGTTGGCCGCAATAGTGGCTGCGCATCATGATAATGGTTCGCTTCTCGTCATTCGATATTCGGTGGAGATCCCGCTGCTTTCCAGCAATGCGGAAACTCACGCGTGTCGTTCAACCTGGGGTTGAACCCTAGTCAGATTTGTCGCCACCGGCCAGATTCTTCTTGGTCCCGGTCTTGAAATCGGTTTCGTACCAGCCAGCGCCACTAAGGCGAAAGCCTGGCATCGACAGCTGTTTCTTGAGCTCTGGCGCCTGACAGGCAGGGCAGTCGACCAGCGGTGCCTCGCTGATCTTTTGGATGGCTTCCAACTGATGACCACAGGAAGCACATTGGTAATCGTACATCGGCATGGGGGGTGTCTCGGCGATCAGATTGCCACCGCGTGCAAGGCTTTGCGGCGAAAGAGCGGGATTATATCGATTAAATGCGGCCTGTGCAGCCGTAAGACTGCACAGGCCGCGACCTCGTTTGCAACTGCCGTTTCAGGGCGATTCGGCAGACGTCGCTTGCTTGATGCCATTCATGACGCACACCACCCTCACCAGCGCGCTGAAATTTCTCACCCCGCCGTGACGCAGATGCACTTCACGGTCGACGTGGGACAACAGCGAGCTGATCGAACAGCAGTTGTCTGCCGCCATATTGCCGAGAATGTTCCAGTAGACCCGCTCCAGCCGCAAGCAGGTCGCATAACCGTTCAGACGCACGGATCGCGACGATGGCTGAACCAGTGCCATATCGAATTCGTTGACGAACGGATCAACTTTCAATTCATGTGGCAAGCCGACAATCCTGTCGCCTCGCCTGTCTCCCTCTACCATATCGGTGACACTCCTTTGCCATCTCTGCTTGTTTGAAAAGTCACATCCTGTGGCTTTCATAAAAGCGCAGACACAAAGTTATAGCCAGACGACTTATTGACCGTTCCCGTAGGATAAGCCAACGATAAAGGTAAGACCCCGGACAGCGCGCAGGCCTTCGAACGCCGGCCTGCGCACCCGGATGATCAGGCTTGCAGCAGGGCGCGCAGCATCCACGCGGTTTTCTCGTGAACCTGCATGCGCTGGGTCAGCAGGTCTGCGGTCGGCTCATCGCTGACCTTGTCGAGCAGCGGGAAGATGCCTCGCGCCGTGCGGGTCACGGCTTCCTGACCATCGACCAATTGTTTGATCATGTCTTCGGCACTCGGCACCCCCTCCTCCTCCTTGATAGAAGAAAGACGTGCGTAAGTGGCATAGGCGCCCGGTGCCGGGAAACCCAACGCGCGAATACGTTCAGCGATCAGATCCACCGCCAGCGCGAGTTCGTTGTATTGCTCTTCGAACATCAAGTGCAGGGTACGAAACATCGGGCCGGTGACGTTCCAGTGGAAGTTGTGGGTTTTCAGATACAGCACGTAGGTGTCCGACAGCAGACGCGACAAGCCTTCGACGATGGATTTGCGATCTTCTTCACTGATACCGATATCGATTGCCATGTTTACCCCCTAACGGCGATTGAATTCATCCAACAGGTGCAGAACCACTCTAGCAAGGCAACCGAGACCTCGCAGCCCTGATTGGCTGCATACGCTGCGACAAATCGACCGACACGATGCCGCTGGCCGGGCTGATTTGAGTAGCCGCAGGCTTTGCTGTTAAATAGGCAGTGTGTCGCCATGCCCCATTTTTCGGGGCGTTGCGCATAGGCTGATGCCGTGAACGTGTCCACCGCCTCTTATTTTGTTCCGAAGCGAACCGTGCGCCTTCAGCTCTTCCTTGTGAGCCGTCATAAACGTGAGCCAATCAAAATGTTGAAAATCGTCCACCTGCTAATGGGCGCAGCGGCACTGCTGCTGTCGTTCATACCCAGCTTGAAATCCGAAGCCGTTCCCTACCTGCAACAACCCGATGCTCTTTACCTGGCCTTTTTCGGCCTGCTTAACCTGGTGATTGCTCCAGTGATTCCTTTCTGGAACAAAGGCCCTCGTCAGCATCTGCAAAACCTGGTCAGTGCGCTTCTGGTACTGACCGTCGTCCTGCAAACCTTGACCCTGATCGCCCCGATGCCCGTCATCGCCGGTCAGCCAGCCGTGCTGTTCACCCTGGTGATCGCGCTGGTTGCCGTGGTCCTGCACCTGGCAGTCAGCTTCTATCGTTCTTCACCGGCGGCTGCTCCAACCACCTATGACATGACCAATCGTGATACCGGTACCGTCAAGTGGTTCAACACCTCCAAAGGCTTCGGCTTTATCTCCCGGGATTCCGGCGATGATATTTTCGTGCACTTTCGCGCGATCCGTGGCGAAGGGCACCGCGTACTGGTCGAAGGCCAGCGCGTGGAGTTCTCGGTGATGAACCGGGACAAGGGCCTGCAAGCCGAGGACGTGATCGCCGCGCTGCCGCGACGCTGATCCAAGGCAATAAAAAACCGCGAGCAGCATGCTGTTCGCGGTTTTTTTACGCCTGATGAAAAGTGCCCGCCTCAGTAGTGCGGCGGTGGCGCCTCATCCTCAAAGGACTCGAACTGGCCGACCATCTCTTCCTGACGCTTGAGCATTGCTGCCATTTGCAATTGCAGGCGTTCGACCACGCGCTGCTGAGCGACCAACACGTCGTTCAATGCCTGAATAGTGTCATCCTGAAATGCCAGACGACTTTCCAGATCGGTAACGCGGTCTTCCAGGCTCATGAATCAGCCCTCCAGAAACGTAAAGTCTTCGGTCAACACCAGACGCAACTTTGCGCGAATGGCCTCTACTTGCTCGGCATTGTAAGGCTTGGCCGGGAGCTTGCCCCAGACCGGCGCCGGCCAGGCTGCGTCATCGAGTTTGCGCACAATCACATGCATATGCATCTGGCTTACAACGTTACCCAGGGTTGCGACGTTCATTTTGTCAGCATCGAACAGATCCTTGAGCAGCTCAGCCAGCGCGGTGGTTTCAAGCCAAAACTGTTGCTGATCGGCGACATCCAACTGAAACAACTCACTGATATCGTCGCGACGAGGCACCAGAATGAACCAAGGGTAATTGGCATCATTGGACAACAGCAGTCGGCAGAGAGGGAAATCACCGATCGTCAGCGTGTCCTGTTGAAGTCGTGAATCTAAAGCAAACACTGCGCGCACTCCCGGCTGGTCTTCATTATTCAGCTTAGCGGCGATCCTTAGAGACAGCGCACCAAGCGACAGGACCGCAGCATACCTGCGAATGCGCCAGCCTTCACGACGACGGTGAACCTCGTCGCCCTGCCAACGCCCCGAGATGTGACATTTGTGAGCAGGACGCACCAGTACGGAACCAACATCCAAGCTCAAACCGTAAAATCGACCGGAATCGGCCGCGACGTGCAGCGTCAGGCCTTCTGCAAACTGTATGAATTCAGAACAGCTGTAAATTTTTTTGCACCAAAACCGCACAGTGCGTCTACGCTCACTGCGTCGGGCATCCGCCAAATACTCACTGTCGGGGTGAACCGGTAACGTTTTTGGTTGTCACGCGCGTTTCCAGGCGTGGCAACACCATAGGAGGAATGGCGTCAAGCACAGAAAAAATCAGGCTTGAAGCCCCGCTTTCATGAGGTTTTCACAAGTGCAGGCAGGTGCTCAGAAAAATAACCGTAGCGAAATTGCGGTTTGTGCACGCTTGTTGCATTCGTACACATATGGACTATAAGCGTACCACTGGAAGTGGATGCCTTAAGCCCCATAAAAACAGTGGCAGGGTTGCCCGATGGAGATTCAAGTGTTTTGCCAGGGACTCTTTTTTACCGATGCAAAAAGGCCCATAAACAGCGAGAAAGTTGTCAGTCCGGCTGCGTCGGTACTGTGAATTTGCGACATCCACCACGCCATTTGCGACACTGTCGTAAAGATGCTGAAAGGTTGGATCAGCAAGTATCGCCAACATTGTCGGCGTGATATAAGTTTGCGCCGACACAAAAAGAAAGAGCCGCCCAGATAATAAAACAGGTGGGACGGCAGTACTCTTCTAAAACCAAAGGAGCAAATCACGATGCGCGTGATGAAGTGGAGCATGATCGCACTGGCAGTTGCTGCAGCCGCCGGTACTCAAGTGGCTACGGCCGCCCCGTTTGTAAGTGACCAGGCTGAAGCCAAAGGTTTTGTTGAAGACGCGAAACTCACCGAGACGTTGAAGAACTACTACTTCAACCGTGACAACAAAGACGGTGGCCATGATCAGAAAGACTGGACCCAAGGCTTTCTGGGTAATTTCACCTCCGGTTACACCCAAGGTACTGTCGGTGTAGGTATCGATGCATTCGGTTACCTGGCGATCAAACTGGATGGCGGTGACGGCACTTCCGGCACTGGCAACATGAGCCGTAGCGACACTCTGAAGGCTAACGGCTATGCTCACGACGTTAACGACAGCCAAGGTAAAGCCGGTGCTGCCGTTAAATTCCGCATCTCCAAAACCGAACTGAAAATCGGTGACCAACAGCCAAGCACAGCTCCAGTGTTCGCTGTCGGTGGTTCCCGCGTCATTCCTCAATCTGCCAGCGGCTTCCAGCTGCAGAGCAGCGAAGTCAAAGACCTTGACCTCGAAGCCGGTCACTTCTACTCGGCGACCAGCCAGGACAAAAACGCCCGTGATGGCGGCCTGTACGCTAACTACGCAGGCCAGGAAGCCAAGACCATCGACTATTTCGGTGGCAAATACGGCATCACCGAAAACCTGAGCGCATCGCTCTACGGCGCCAAGCTGGAAGACATCTGGAACCAGTACTACGCCAACGTGAACCTCACCACTCCATTCGGTGGCGACACTTCGCTGAACACTGACTTCAACATCTACCGCACCACCGACACCGGTGACAAGCTGGCGGGTGACATCAGCAACACTGCCTTCTCCCTGGCAACCGCGCTGTCGTTCCTGAAAGCACACACCTTCACCCTGGCCTTCCAGAAGGTCAACGGCGATACCCCGTTCGACTACGTCGGTGTGGGTAAAAACAACCGTGGTGGCGACTCGATCTTCCTCGCCAACTCCATCCAGTACTCTGACTTCAACGGTCCTGGCGAGAAATCTGTTCAGGCTCGCTACGACCTGAAAATGGCCGAGTACGGCGTTCCAGGCCTAAGCTTCATGGTTCGTTACGTTAAAGGTTGGGACATTGACGGTACCGGTCTGGCTGCAAACAGCCAATACCGCACCAGCACTGGCGCTCCGCTGTACGGTGAAGACGGCAAACACCACGAAACCAACTTCGAAGCCAAGTATGTTGTTCAGTCTGGCCCGGCGAAAGATCTGTCTTTCCGCATTCGTCAAGCTTGGCACACTGCCAACTCCGACCAAGGCGAAGGCGACGTCAAAGAGTTCCGTCTGATCACCGAATACCCACTGAACATCTTGTAATTGTCAGTGGTTAGTTTGGAAGCATAAAAAAAGGCCCATCTTGCGATGGGCCTTTTTTATTGCCGGTCACTTGTAATAGTTGCCTGACCGACAAGTCAGGCAATTAATTAGCAACCTATCATTGTGTTGCCGATTCCTGCACCACACGAATCACGCGTTGCGGAAAAGGAATATCAATGCCGGCAGCTTTTAAACGGTCTCGCGACTGTTCGTTAAACATGAACATCACGTCCCAATAGTCTGCAGTTTTAACCCACACACGCAGGGAAACAGTGATCGAACTGTCACCCAGGGTCGAAATCACGGCTTGCGGTGCAGGATCCTGCAACACGCGCTCATCCTTGGCCAGATCCAGCAGCACCTGACGGGCCTTTTGCAGATCGGCTTCGTAATCAACACCTACATCAAACACGACTTTGCGAGTCGGCTGACGATTGGTGTTGGTGATGATCCCGTTCGACAGGTTGCCGTTCGGCACGATGATGGTTTTGTTGTCACCGGTACGCAGCACGGTGTGGAAAATCTGGATGCTATCTACCGTACCCGACACGCCTTGCGCCTCGATCCAGTCACCGATACGGAACGGACGGAACAGCAGAATCAGCACGCCGCCAGCGAAGTTCGCCAGGCTGCCCTGCAAGGCCAGACCGATCGCCAGACCGGCCGCACCGATCGCGGCAACGAAGGACGTGGTTTCAACACCGATCATCGACGCGACGCTGACAATCAGCAGCACTTTGAGAATGATGTTCGCCAGGCTGCTGATAAAGCCTTGCAGCGCCAGATCGGCATTACGCAGGGCCAGCAGACCGCCGAGTTTTTGCGTGACCTTGTTGATCAGCCACCAGCCGATGGCCAGGGTAATGACCGCCAGCAAAACGCGGCTGCCGTATTCCATGATCATCGGAATCCACGCCTGGGATGCCTTGACCAGGTTGTCCACCTCAGCATTCAAATCCATGTTCTATCTCCTGATTTCCGGCCATTCGGCACGCGAAAAATAAGCGGCAGAAAACCGCCGGGTGTACACAAAACAATGTGGGAGCGAGCCTGCTCGCGAAGACGGTGTGTCAGTCAACTCATTATTGAATGACATACAGCCTTCGCGAGCAGGCTCGCTCCCACAGATCATCTGACCGAGCTTAGTCGCGGAAGTTGTTGAACTGCAGAGGCATGCCGAATTCCTTGGCCCGCAGGGCCGCGATGGCCTCTTGCAGGTCATCACGCTTTTTGCCGGTGACGCGCACTTGCTCGCCTTGAATGGCAGCCTGCACTTTCAACTTGGCTTCCTTGATGTGGCCGACGATCTTCTTCGCCAGTTCCTTGTCGATGCCTTCCTTGAGCACGGCGTCCTGCTTCATCAGTTTGCCCGATGCGTAAGCGTCCTTGACCTCAAGGCACTGCACGTCGATCTTGCGCTTGACCAGCGCCAGCTTGAGGATTTCGATCATCGCTTCCAGCTGGAACCCGGCTTCAGCGGTCAGGCTGACGGTGAGGTCTTTTTCCTTGAACTCGAAGCTGCCTTTGCCTTTCAGGTCATAACGACGATCGAGTTCCTTCACGGCGTTCTCGACCGCGTTGGTGAGTTCGTGTTTGTCCAGTTCGGATACCACGTCGAACGACGGCATGTAATCTCTCCAATAAAAAGGCGCGCTCGATGTGGATGGAGCGCGCTTGGCTTGCGGTTAAAATCGGGCTCATTATAACGGGTCTTTTCCCACCGACACGGCGAGCCGCACATGCCTGTACGCAATCGAGCAAAAAACTGATGGCCACCACCTGGCATGTATTGGGTGCCGGCAGCCTCGGCACGCTGTGGGCCACCCGTCTGGCCCGGGCCGGCCTGCCGGTCCGGCTGATCGTGCGTGATGCCGAGCGCTTGCGCAGCTACGAAACCGTGGGCGGATTGACGCTGGTCGAACAAGGTCAGGCCAGCACCTATGCCGTGCCCGGGGAAACACCCGACAGCCCCGAGCCAATTCGCCGCTTGCTGGTTGCGTGCAAGGCCTACGACGCCGAAAGTGCCGTCGCCCGCCTCGCCCCACGGCTGACAGCGGACGCCGAACTGATCCTTCTGCAAAACGGCCTCGGCAGTCAGGATGCCGTGGCCACGCGGGTGCCACAGGCGCGCTGCATCAGCGCCTCTAGCACCGAAGGTGCGTTTCGCGATGGCGACTGGCGTGTGGTGTTCGCCGGTCACGGATTTACTTGGCTGGGCGACGCTGGCCATCCGGTCGCGCCGATCTGGCTGGACGATCTGGACGCGGCAAAGATCCCCCACGAATGGAGCACCGATATCCTTACGCGGTTGTGGCGCAAACTGGCGCTCAACTGTGCGATCAATCCGTTGACGGTACTGCATAACTGCCGAAACGGCGGATTGCAGGCACATCACTGCGAAGTCGCCACCCTGTGCGCTGAGCTGGCTGAGTTACTCGAGCGTTGCGGCCAACCCGCCGCCGCCGACAATCTGCAACAGGAAGTCGAACGGGTGATCCACGCCACGGCGGCCAATTATTCGTCGATGTATCAGGACGTCGCCAACCGGCGCCGTACCGAAATCAGCTATTTATTAGGCCACGCCTGCAAAGTCGCCACGCGCCATCAGTTGAACCTGCCGCACCTCAATCAATTGCAGCAACGACTGGTCGCTCATCTGCACAGCCTTGGATTGCCCAGCGACTGAGCAGCGGCTACGCTGGCCACTTGTTCCTTCGTTGCGATAAACCTGATGCCATTGCGCCAGCGTCTCGAAAACCTGCCGGTCGGCCAGAAACTGCTGGCCGCCCTGTTGGTGCTGTTGACCACTGTTCTGCTGGTCGCCAACCTGACCTTTATCAGCGCCGCCTATTACATATCCCAGGAAAGTATGGCGCCGCAGGCTTTGCAGACCATCGGCCGACTGATTTCCAACCCGAGCCTGGTCAGCGAAGCCCTGCAATCGCCGCAAAGCGCCGAGCGTCTGCTCAAAGAACTCGACAGTTACTCACCGCTGCGCGCCGCCGCGCTGTATGACGGCAAGGGCGAACGCTTGGCGCAAGTGCAGCGCGGCGACAAACTCAACCTGCCGGAACGCTATCGGCACATCGAAGCGTGGCAACTGACCGAGTTTCGCAGCAACCAGTTGATCACCCTGCCCCGCCCCGGCACCGCGCCAGGGCACCTGTTGCTGGTAGCCAGCAGCGAGCTGCCGATGGCGTTCTACACCGGCACGCTGACCGCGAGCCTCGGCATCCTGATTTTCAGCGTGCTGCTGTGGCTGGTGATTGCCCGGCAGATCAAACGCCTGATCACCCGACCGATTCATCAGTTGGAAGAGCTGTCTCGCCAGGTGACCCGCGAAGAGAACTACGCCCTGCGCGCCTCACGCGGTAATCATGACGAAATCGGCAGCCTCGCCGAGGCGTTCAACACCATGCTCTCGCGCATTGAAGCCCGCGAACAGCAGCTCAAACGCGCCCGCGATGATTCGCAAGCGGCTTACGATCAGGCTCAGGGCCTGGCTGAAGAAACCCGCCACACCAACCGCAAACTGGAACTGGAAGTCCAGGTGCGCAGCAAGATCGAAAAGAAGCTCACCGGTTTCCAGAACTACCTCAACAGCATCATCGACTCGATGCCCTCGGCGCTGATCGCCCTCGACGAGCAGCTTTATGTCACTCAGTGGAATCAGGAGGCCAGCGCCCTCTCCGGCACGCGACTGGACGAAGCACTGAACCAGCCGATCTTCCTCGCCTTCGAACCGCTCAAGCCGTTTCTGCCGCAACTCAAGCAGACCGTTGAACAGCATACGGTGGCAAAAATCGAGCGGGTAACGTGGTTCAAGGATGAGGAGCCCAAGCATTACGCGCTGACGTTCTACCCGTTGATGGGCGGCGCCGGACGTGGCGTGGTAATCCGCATCGACGACATCACCCAGCGCCTGTCGCTGGAAGAAATGATGGTGCAGTCGGAAAAAATGCTCTCGGTCGGCGGCCTCGCCGCCGGCATGGCCCACGAGATCAACAATCCGCTGGGTGCGATCCTGCACAACGTGCAGAACATCCGCCGACGCCTGTCTGCCGACCTGCCGAAAAATCTCGAAACCGCCGAGCAGTTGGGCATCGACCTAGACACGGTCAACCGCTACCTGCAGGGCCGCGAAGTGCCGCAGTTGCTGGATGGCATTCAACAGGCCGGCGCCCGCGCAGCGAAAATCGTCACCCACATGCTCAGCTTCAGCCGCCGCAGCACCCGGCAAATGGCGCCGTGCGACTTGCCGGCACTGATCGATCAAGCGGTGGAAATCGCCGGCAACGACTTCGACCTGGCCATCGGCTTCGACTTCAAGGGCCAGGCGATCATCCGCCAGTTCGATCCTGCGCTCGGCCCGGTGCCCGGCACCGCCAACGAACTCGAGCAGGTGCTGCTCAACCTGTTGAAAAACGCCGCACAGGCCATCCATCAGCGTGAAGACGACAGCGAACCCGGACGGATCATCCTACGCACCAGGCTCAATCCGCCGTGGGCCGAAATTCAGGTCGAGGACAACGGCATCGGCATGAGCGAGAGCGTGCGCAAGCGCACCTTCGAGCCGTTCTTCACCACCAAGGAAATCGGCCAGGGCACCGGGCTGGGCTTGTCGGTGTCGTACTTCATCATTACCAACAATCACAAAGGGCAGATGGAGGTGCAGTCAGCACCGGGCCAGGGTACGTGTTTCACCTTGCGCCTGCCGCTGACGCAACCCCAGCCTATTGCTGCAGAAACCAATCCATTATCGAGGTAACCCATGGGCTTCCGCCTGTCGAAAATCTACACCCGCACCGGTGACCAAGGCGAAACCGGCCTGGGCGACGGCCGCCGCGTACCCAAGGACCACCCGCGCATCGAGGCCATTGGCGAGGTCGACACGCTGAACAGTCAGGTCGGCGTGCTACTGGCCGGGTTGCTGGCCGAACGCGAAACGTTTCCGGGGCTGAATGAACTGATCGAGGTGTTGGCGCCTTGTCAGCATCGGCTGTTCGACCTGGGTGGTGAGCTGGCAATGCCGGAATATCAGGCGTTGAATGCGGTGGAAATCGAGCGCCTGGAAACGGCAATTGATGTGTGGAATGAGGAGTTGGGGCCGCTGGAGAACTTCATTCTGCCCGGTGGCTCGATGCTGATTGCCCAGGCGCATGTATGCCGCAGTCTGGCGCGCAGTGCCGAGCGTCGTTGTCAGCATTTGAATGCGCTGGAGCCGTTGGCCGGGGCAGGGCTGGCGTATATCAATCGGTTGTCGGATTTGCTGTTTGTGGCGGCGCGGTTGATTGCGCGGCGGCAGGGGGTTGCGGAGATTCTGTGGCAACCGGCGGCCAAGCCCGCAGAGCAGTAGCGCCTGACAGGCCGCCATCGCTGGCAAGCCAGCTCCCACAGGGTTTCATGGTGTACACAACATGTGTGAACGACACTAAAACCTGTGGGAGCTGGCTTGCCAGCGATGAGGCCAGCAGCCTTTACAGAGAATCCGGCCAGAACGCGCGAATCCCCGCCACACCTTGAGCTCCGGAACTCCAGGCTTTCTCGCGCTCCGCCGGACCCACCCCGCCCAACAGAAACACCGGTTTGCTGAAGCCTTCTATCAACGTCGAAGCCTGTTCCCAACCCAATGGCTGCGCGTCCGGATGAGTCAACGTCGGCTGTACCGGCGACAGCGTGACGAAATCCACGCCCATCTGCTCGGCCAGCGCCAGTTCTTCAGCGTTGTGGCACGAAGCCGCCAACCAGCGTTCCGCCGGCAACGGACGTCCCGCCGCTGCATATTTACGCAGCTGTGCAGACGTTATGTGCCATCCGGCAGACGGGAAATCGCCAAGCCATTCGAATGGCCCTTTGATCATCAATTGCGCCTTGCCTGCGCACAGGCCGGCCGCATCCACTGCCAGATCGCGATACTTGGGGTCGTACCCGTTCGGTGCGCGCAACTGGATCAGTTTGATCCCCCCGGCAATTGCTTTCTGGATACCGCGTAGCAATACCGGGGCCTCCAGATCTTCCGGGGTGATCAGATACTCGGCCGGCAGACGCGCTGCTGCGACGATCGGCTGGTTGGCGGCCGGAAACTCATAGCTCGCCAACTCCTTGGTGGTCACCCAGGCCAAGGGCTGACCTTCAGCACCGTGCGGCTCGCCAGTGAAAGCCGACACTTCCCAGACATCCAGCAAAACCTGCTTGTCCGGGTAATCGTGACGCACTTTGATCAGCGGGCGGGCAGCGCCAACGACGATACCCAACTCTTCGTTCAGCTCACGGGCGAGCGCGGTTTCAACCGACTCATCCGCCTCGACCTTGCCGCCGGGAAACTCCCACAGGCCGCCCTGATGCTGGGTATCGGCACGGCGAGCGATAAGGATTTTGCCACTGTCGTCACGAATGACCGCAGCGGCGACGTGTACACGTTTCACGGATTCAACTCCTCCAGTCCAGCCTGTTGCCACGCCTTGAAGGCTGGCCAATGGTAGACAGTTTCAACATAAGCTTCGTCAGCGGCCGGCAGCTTCACCTGATAGGTGCGCAGACGCACGGCAATCGGCGCGAAGAAGGCATCGGCCAAGCTGACGCGACCAAACAGATACGGCCCGCTTTCCGTGGCGGCAGCGCGGCATTCGGCCCATAGCGCGAGCATGCGTTCAATATCGGCTTTCACTTCCGGTGGCACCGGGTTCAACGGCGCGTCATGGCTGAGGTTGAACGGCATGTGATTGCGCATGGCGAAAAAACCGCTGTGCATCTGCGCACAGGCTGACCGGGCCTGGGCGCGGGCGAAAATATCGCTCGGCCAGAGTTGCTCGGATGGAAACTGCTCGGCGAGGTATTCGGCGATGGCCAGCGAGTCGGCAATCGTGCCCCGGGCAGTTTTCAGCAGCGGTACTTTGCCGGTCGGCGAGTGCTTGAGCAGCAGTTCGCGGGTATCGGGCTTACCGAGTTTGATCAGCTCTTCGCTGTAGGGTGCGCCGGTCAGCTCAAGCGCCAGGGCGGCACGCAGGGACCAGGAGGAAAGCAGTTTGTCGCCGATGATCAGGTGCAAGGACATGGTTGTGGCGCCTTTTCGTCAGGGGGAAACTTCGCGATCTGTAGCGTCTGAGCTGGCGCAATCGCTAGCAGGCTAGCTCCCACAGGGGATCTTCAGTGGATATAAAGTCTGTGTCCGACAGAAGACAGTGTGGGAGCCAGCCTGCTGGCGATGCAGGCGACTCGGTCTCAGGTTAGATCAAGTGCGGTATTCGGCGTTGATCTTCACGTATTCATGCGACAGGTCGGTGGTCCAGATGGTTTCGCTGCAATCGCCGCGACCCAATTCGATGCGGATGGTGATCTCTTCCTGCTGCATCACCGCCGAACCCTGCGCTTCCGTGTAGGTGCTTGCGCGGGCGCCACGGCTGGCGATGCACACGTCGCCGAGGAACACGTCGATCTTGCTCACGTCCAGATCCGGCACGCCGGCACGGCCCACAGCGGCGAGGATACGGCCCCAGTTCGGGTCGGAGGCGAACAATGCAGTCTTGATCAGCGGCGAATGGGCCACGGTGTAGCCGACATCGAGGCACTCCTGATGGTTGCCACCGCCATTCACTTCAACGGTGACAAACTTGGTCGCGCCCTCGCCGTCACGCACGATGGCCTGGGCCACGTCCATGCACACTTCGAACACCGCTTGCTTGAGCTTGGCGAACAGCTCGCCTTCGGCACGGGTGATTTCCGGCAGTGCAGCCTTGCCGGTGGCAATCAGCATGCAGCAGTCGTTGGTCGAGGTGTCGCCGTCGATGGTGATGCGGTTGAACGACTTGTTGGCACCGTCGAGCATCAGGTTGTGCAGTACTTCGCGGGAGACTTTGGCGTCAGTGGCGATGTAGCCGAGCATGGTCGCCATGTTCGGGCGGATCATGCCCGCGCCTTTGCTGATGCCGGTAACGGTGATGGTCACGCCGTCATGCTCGAACTGGCGGCTGGCGCCCTTCGGCAGGGTGTCGGTGGTCATGATCCCGGTAGCGGCGGCTTCCCAGTTGTTTTCCGACAAATCGTCCAGCGCCGCTTGCAGTGCGCCTTCGATCTTCTCGACCGGCAGTGGCTCGCCGATCACACCCGTGGAGTACGGCAGGATCTGGCTGGCATCGACGCCAGTCAGCTCAGCCAGTCTGGCGGTGGTGCGCTCAGCAGCGGCCAGGCCAGGTTCGCCGGTGCCAGCGTTGGCGTTGCCAGTGTTGGTCAGCAAGTAGCGCACAGCGTTTTGTACGCGCTTCTTCGCCAGGATTACCGGCGCGGCGCAAAAGGCGTTCAACGTGAACACACCGGCCACGGTCGAACCTTCGGCGCAGCGCATCACGACGACATCTTTACGCCCAGGGCGCTTGATGCCGGCCGAGGCGATACCGAGTTCAAAACCGGCAACCGGGTGCAACGTTGGCAAAGGACCAAGACCAACAGCCATGAATGCGCTCCTTACTCAATGATGTCAGCACCGCCACTCGCAGTGACGATGGTTTAAATGGCAAAACGCCGCGACGGCAGGAGCCGGTCGCGGCGCGGGTATTTCAGCGATTGAAACGGGTTTTACTGGATCTGCCCGTGGCAATGCTTGAATTTCTTGCCCGAACCGCAGTAGCACAGTTCGTTGCGGCCCAGCTTCTGCTCATTGCGAACCGGGGCGGTGGCGAGGGCTACATCGACCTCTTCACCAAGTATTTCCGGTTGCTCCAGACCAGGGGCCTCGGCGTGTTCGAACTGCATGCGGGCGGCCAGTGCTTCGGCTTCCTGACGCAGACGTTGCTCCTCGGCTTCCGGATCTTCGCGGCGTACCTGAACGTGCGACAGCACACGGATCGAGTCGCGTTTGATCGAATCGAGCAGCTCGGAGAACAGCGTGAACGACTCGCGCTTGTATTCCTGCTTCGGGTTTTTCTGGGCGTAGCCACGCAGGTGGATACCGTGACGCAGGTGATCCATGGTCGACAGGTGGTCTTTCCACAGGTCGTCCAGTACGCGCAGCACGATTTGCTTCTCGAACGAGCGCAGTGCTTCGGCACCGGCCTGGTCTTCTTTCTCGTTGTACGCCGCCATCAGCTCGGTCATGAGCTTCTCGCGCAGGGTTTCTTCGTACAGGTGATCGTCTTCGTCGAGCCATTGCTGGATCGGCAGTGTCACGCCGAAATCGCTGGCAATCGACGCTTCCAGACCGGCCACGTCCCACTGCTCTGGCAGCGATTGCGGTGGAATGTGAGCGCTGACGGTGGCGTTGAGCACGTCCTGACGGAAATCGGCGATGGTTTCACCAATGTTGTCGGCGGCCAGCAACGTGTTACGCATGTGATAAATCACTTTACGCTGTTCGTTGTTGACGTCGTCGAACTCAAGCAGTTGCTTGCGGATGTCGAAGTTACGGCCTTCAACCTTGCGCTGCGCCTTCTCGATCGCGTTGGTCACCATGCGGTGCTCGATCGCTTCGCCCGGCTGCATGCCCAAGGCTTTCATGAAGTTCTTCACCCGGTCAGAGGCGAAAATGCGCATCAGGCTGTCTTCCAGCGACAGGTAGAAGCGGCTGGAACCGGCGTCACCCTGACGGCCGGCACGGCCACGCAGCTGGTTGTCGATACGACGGGATTCGTGGCGCTCGGAAGCAATCACCTGCAGACCGCCGGACTCCAGCACTTGCTGGTGACGCTTCTGCCAGTCGGCCTTGATCTGGGCAATCTGCTCAGGGGTCGGGTTTTCCAGGGACGCGACTTCAACTTCCCAGTTACCGCCCAACAGGATGTCGGTACCACGACCGGCCATGTTGGTGGCGATGGTCAGGGCGCCCGGACGACCGGCCTGCGCGATGATCTCGGCTTCTTTTTCGTGGAACTTGGCGTTCAGAACCTTGTGTTCGATGCCTTCCTTCACGAGCAATGCGGACATGTGCTCGGAGGTTTCGATGGTGGCAGTACCCACCAGCACCGGACGCCCGGCAGCCATGCTTTCCTTGATGTCCGCAACAATGGCCGCGTACTTCTCTTCGGCGGTCAGGAACACCAGGTCGTTGAAGTCTTTACGCGCCAACGGTTTGTTCGGCGGAATAACCATGACTTCCAGACCATAGATCTGGTGGAACTCGAACGCTTCGGTGTCAGCGGTACCGGTCATGCCGGACAGCTTGGTGTACAGACGGAAGTAGTTCTGGAACGTGGTCGAGGCCAGGGTCTGGCTCTCGGCCTGGATGTTCAGGCCTTCCTTGGCTTCGATGGCCTGGTGCAGGCCTTCGGACAAACGACGACCCGGCATGGTACGACCGGTGTGTTCGTCGACCAGTACGACCTGACCGTCCTGCACGATGTATTCGATGTTGCGATTGAACAGCTTGTGCGCACGCAGACCGGCATACACGTGGGTCAGCAGGCCCAGGTTGTGTGCCGAGTACAGGCTCTCGCCTTCAGCCAGCAGGCCGACGCGGGTGAGCATGTCTTCGATGAACTGGTGACCGGCTTCGTTGAGTTCGACCTGACGGGTCTTCTCGTCAACGGTGTAGTGGCCAGCCTTGGTGACTTCGCCTTCGACTTCTTCAACGTGGAGTTCCAGCTGCGGGATCAGTTTATTGATCTCCATGTACAGCTTGGAGCTGTCCTCGGCCTGACCGGAGATGATCAGCGGGGTACGCGCTTCGTCGATAAGGATGGAGTCGACTTCGTCGATCACGGCAAAGTTGAGTTCGCGCTGGAATTTTTCTTCCATGCTGAACGCCATGTTGTCGCGCAGGTAGTCGAAACCGAATTCGTTGTTGGTGCCGTAGGTGATGTCGGCGGCGTACGCCTGACGTTTCTCTTCCGGCGGCTGGAACGGCGTCACGACGCCGACGGTCAGGCCGAGGAATTCATACAGCGGACGCATCCAGTTGGCGTCACGGCGGGCCAGGTAGTCGTTCACCGTCACAACGTGTACGCCCTTGCCGGACAGTGCGTTGAGGTAAACACCCAGGGTCGCAACGAGGGTTTTACCCTCACCGGTGCGCATTTCGGCGATCTTGCCTTCGTGCAAGGTCATGCCACCGACGAGCTGTACGTCGAAGTGGCGCATACCCATGATGCGCTTGCCGGCTTCGCGGGCGACCGCAAAGGCTTCTGGCAACAGCTTGTCGAGGGTTTCCCCTTTGGCGATGCGGGCCTTGAACTCAGCGGTCTTGGCGCGCAATTGATCGTCCGAAAGGGCCACCATTTGCTCTTCGAAGGCATTGACGAGCTGCACCGTCTTGAGCATGCGTTTGACTTCACGCTCGTTCTTGCTTCCAAAAAGTTTCTTTAACAAAGGCGCAAACATATCGGCAGGATCTTCCACACTAAAGGGATGGAGGGCGGCCCCGTGAGCGTCGCCCGTGCAGCCCTCATGGCCGCATGCGAACGAGCATTCTACCCGGAAACGGAAGTGAGGAAAGTGGCGATGTTCCACGATGCTGGCACTGCGCTTTGACGGGGCTCACTTAAAATAGGGGCTTTTTGCTCAACTTCAAGTCATACAAGGCAGAAGTTAGTCGTTGATTTAATGGGTAAAGCGGGGGCAAAAGCAATGGGCGAGTGACTTCGGCCTTTCTGCTACCATGGCGTTTCTGTTACTTCAGGTGTTCGATCATGGCATTCCGCCCTCTTACGGCCAGAGCACCCGCCGTTCTCCTGCGCGAAGCCAAGCCGCTCAAAGCCATCCTCGGCCATGCCCAGCGACTGGGGCATTTGCAGCGCCTGCTCGAAAGCCAACTGCAACCCGCCGCCCGTGAACATTGCCATGTAGCGTCGTGGCGTGAAGGCAGTCTGTTGCTGATTGTCACCGATGGGCACTGGGCCACACGCCTGCGTTACCAGCAAAAACGCTTGCAGCGGCAGTTGCAGATGTTCGACGAGTTCGCCAGTTTGACGCGGATTCTGTTCAAGGTGCAGCCGCCGACCGTTCAACGCGGGGCGACCGGGCATACGATGGATTTGTCGACGGATGCGGCAGCGACGATTCAGGCCACGGCAGACGGAATCACTGATCCGGGTCTGCGCGCGGCGCTGGAGCGTTTGGCGGCGCACGCCAAGGCCAAAACCTGAGCGCTATCCGAACGTGAATAATTATTTAATGTGGGAGCGAGCCTGCTCGCGAAGAGGTTGTGTCAGATAACATTAAAGTTGAATGACACACCGCTTTCGCGAGCAGGCTCGCTCCCACATTCTGATCTCCAATACTTCAGGTTTAGCGGCGTTTACTGCCACCGAGTAATGATCCCATCAAGCCGCGTACCAGCTGTTTGCCCAGATTGTTGGCGGCCTGGCGCATGGCGGATTTCAGCGCCTGCCCTGCCGCCGTACCTAGAAACTCCCCAGCCCTGTCAGCCAGGCTCGGCTCTTCGGGCTCGGGTTTACCCGCCGGCACTTCAGCTTCTGGTGCCAATCCTTTGCGCCCCATTAGAATTTCATAAGCCGATTCACGATCAATCGGCTTGTCATAGCGCCCTTTGAACGGCGATCCGGCAATCAACACTGTGCGTTCGGTTTCGGTCAACGGCCCGATCCGCGATTGCGGCGGTGCGACCAGTACGCGCTGAACCATCTCCGGCGTACCTTTCTCGGTCAGTGTGCCGACCAACGCCTCGCCAATCCCCAACTCAGTCAACACCGACAAGCTGTCGAATGCCGGATTTGGTCGGAAACCGTCGGCTACCGCACGCAAGGATTTCTGTTCTTTGGCGGTAAACGCGCGCAAACCGTGCTGAATGCGCAGGCCAAGTTGCGCCAGCACGTCATCGGGCAAGTCCGCCGGCGATTGCGTAACGAAGTACACGCCAACGCCTTTGGAACGGATCAGGCGCACCACTTGCTCGAGCCGTTCCTGCAAAGCCTTGGGCGTATCGCCGAACAACAAATGCGCTTCATCAAAAAACAGCGCCAGCAGCGGTTTGTCCGCATCACCGCGCTCCGGCAACTGTTCGAACAGCTCAGCCAGCAGCCACAACAGGAACGTTGCGTAGACCTTCGGCGCCTCGTGCACCAGACGGCTGGCGTCGAGCAAGTGAATGCGGCCACGGCCATCGGCGGTCGGTTGCAGAATGTCTTCAAGTTGCAGTGCCGGTTCGCCGAACAAGGCTTCGGCGCCCTGCTGTTCGAGGATCGCCAGACGGCGCAACAGCGCCTGACTGGAGCCGGTGGTCATCAGCGCCGCGTCTTCACCCAAGAGTTGCGGATTGTCCTTGAGGTGATTGAGCAGCGCTTTCAGATCCTTCAGATCAAGCAGCAACAAACCTTCACGATCGGCGACCTTGAAGGCTGCGTAGAGCGCCGATTGCTGGCTGTCGGTCAGCTCCAGCAGGCTGCCGATCAGCAGCGGGCCCATTTCACTCAACGTAGTGCGCAATGGATGACCGGACGCACCGTGAATATCCCACAAGGTCACCGGATACGCCTGCGGCTTGTGGTTTAGCCAAGGCATCCCGGCGATACGCTCGGCAACCTTGCCCTGCGGGCTGCCGGCAGCACCGAGGCCACACAGATCACCCTTGATGTCAGCGGCAAATACCGCCACGCCAGCATCGCTGAACGCCTCGGCCAAACGCTGCAAGGTCACGGTTTTGCCGGTACCGGTGGCGCCAGCGACCAGTCCGTGGCGATTCGCCAGGCGCATGGCCTGAGCGATCTGTTGGCCTGCGAGATCAGCGCCGATTACGAGTTGCGAGGAGTCAGGCATTTTGTCACCCAATGGTTAATCTTTGATTGCGCATGGCCGATAAAGAAGAGTGAGAGACCCGACCACAAGTCAGGCCGGACATTTCCCTAAGGAGAGACGGAAATATCAGCTTGTTTTCACCCTTGCCCATTTTGCGCGCATCTATAAAAGCACGCCCTGGACATTAAGACCTTAGCGGAACCCCAAGCCATGAACAAAAATCTGCGCTTCAGCCATAAAATTTTGCTTGCCGCCGCCCTCATCGTCATCGCCGCCTTCGCCTCGTTTACGCTGTACAACGACTGGTTGCAGCGCAACGCGATCCGCGATGACCTGAACAACTATCTCAACGAGATGGGCGAGGTCACCGCCGGCAATATCCAGACCTGGCTCACCGGTCGCATTCTGCTGATCGAGAACGCCGCCCAGAACATCGCTATCAACCCGGAACCGGCCAACGTCGCCAGCCTGCTGGAACAGAAAGCCCTGACCTCGACGTTCATGGCTTCCTACCTCGGCGATGCCACCGGGCACTTCACCATCCGCCCGGATGCGAAGATGCCGGACGGTTTCGATCCACGGGTGCGCCCTTGGTATAAAGGTGCAGAGAGCAGCAGCACCTCGACCCTGACCGAACCGTACATCGACGCTGCCACTGGCCAGTTGATCATTTCCATCGCCACCGCCTCGAAAAAGGCCGGCCAGAGCGTCGGCGTGGTCGGCGGTGACCTGAGCCTGCAATCGCTGGTCGACACCCTCGCCGCCCGTGACTTCGACGGCATGGGTTATGTGTTCCTGGTCAGCGCCGACGGCAAGATCCTCGTGCACCCGGACAAGGCATTGGTGATGAAATCACTCAAAGAAGCCTATCCGCAGGACACCCCGCGCATCAGCAGCGACTTCAGTGAAGTCACCGTCGATGGCAAGACCCGCATCGTCACCTTCGCGCCGATCAAAGGCCTGCCGTCGGTGAACTGGTACATCGGCCTGTCGGTGGACAAGGATCAGGCTTTTTCTATGCTCAGCCAGTTCCGCACCTCGGCAGTGATTGCCACGGTGATTGCGGTGGCGATCATCATTGCCCTGCTCGGCATGCTGATCCGCCTGCTGATCCAGCCGTTGCACGTGATGACCCGCGCCATGGAAGACATCGCTGACGGTGAAGGCGACCTGACCAAACGCCTGACTATCGTCAATAACGATGAATTCGGCGTACTCGGTACGGCATTCAACCGTTTCGTCGAGCGAATTCACGGTTCGATCCGCGAAGTGTCGTCGGCCACCGGCCAGGTCAACGAAGTCGCCCTGCGCGTGGTCGCTGCGTCGAACTCGTCGATGTACAACTCCGACCAGCAAGCTTCGCGCACCAGCAGTGTCGCTGCGGCGATCAACCAGCTCGGCGCCGCGGCGCAGGAAATCGCCCGCAACGCCGCCCAGGCTTCGAATCAGGCCAGCGACGCGCGCGGTCTGGCTGAAGACGGTCAGCAAGTGGTGGATCGCAGCATCAAGGCGATGAATCAACTGTCGAGCATGCTCAGTGCGTCGAGCAGCAACATCGAGTCGCTGAACAGCAAAACCGTGAATATCGGCCAGATTCTCGAAGTAATCACCAGCATTTCCCAGCAAACCAACCTGCTGGCGCTCAACGCAGCCATTGAAGCGGCGCGTGCCGGTGAAGCCGGCCGTGGTTTTGCCGTGGTGGCGGATGAAGTGCGCAATCTGGCACACCGCACACAGGAATCGGCGCAACAGGTGCAGACCATGATCGAGGAGCTGCAAGTCGGCGCCCGTGAGTCCGTAAGCACAATGAGCGACAGCCAGCGCCACAGTCAGGACAGCGTCGAAATCGCCAACCTTGCCGGGGAGCGCTTGAACAGCGTGACGCAGCGCATTGGCGAGATCGACGGGATGAACCAGTCGGTAGCCACCGCGACCGAAGAGCAGACGGCGGTGGTGGAGTCGATCAACGTCGATATCACCGAGATCAACACGCTGAACCAGGAAGGCGTGGAGAACTTGCAGGCGACGTTGCGGGCGTGTTCGGACCTGGAGCAGCAGGCTTCGAGGTTGAAACAACTGGTTGGCAGCTTCCGCATTTAAGATCAAAAGCCTCCCCCTCACCCTCACCCTAACCCTCTCCCTCTGGGAGAGGGTTAGGGTGGGCTCTTCCGCTCTGAAGCTCTTCAGCTCTACCGCGCAATCCCGACCGAACATCTATTCTTGATAAAGGTCAACCTAGGGAGAACCACGCAGCGGAGGGATGATCACCGTGCATATCGCCGACATCACCATGTTCTACGCCCCGGCCAGCGGCGGCGTACGCACTTATCTGGATGCCAAACACCGCCGACTGGGCGTCAAGCCCGGTATTCGTCACAGCCTGCTGATTCCAGGCGCGCACTTTGGCGAGCACGACGGGATATACACGGTTCCCGCCCCCGCCCTGCCGTTCGGCAAAGGCTATCGCTTTCCCGTGCGCCTCGCGCCTTGGCGAAATGTCCTGCAGGGTTTGCAGCCCGATCTGATCGAAGTCGGCGACCCTTATCTGACCGCCTGGGCCGCCCTGGATGCGCGGCGGCAGCTGGATGTGCCAGTGATCGGCTTCTATCACTCTGATCTGCCCTTGCTGGTTGGCAATCGCATGGGCCACTGGGTCACACCGAATATCGAGGCCTACGTCACGCGGCTTTACGGCAACTTCGACCGCGTTTTGGCGCCCAGTCAGGTGATGGCTGACAAGCTCAGCGGACTCGGCGTGCGCAATGTCTTCGTGCAGCCACTGGGCGTGGACCTGCAAACCTTTCATCCAGACGCGGGTGATCTCGACCTGCGCGCAGAACTGGGCATCGCTGCGGACACGCGTCTGTTGATTTTCGCCGGGCGCGGTTCGAAAGAGAAAAACCTGCCGGTGCTGCTCAACTGCATGAAACGCCTTGGCCCGCGTTATCACTTGCTGTTGGTCGGCTCGTCTATGCCCGCCGCAGTGCCGGATAACGTCAGCGTGATCGATGAATTCTGCCCGCCCTGGCGAGTGGCGCAATTGATGGCCAGTGCAGACGCCTTGGTCCATGCCGGCGATCAGGAAACCTTTGGCCTGGTGATTCTTGAGGCCATGGCCTGCGGCATCCCGGTGGTCGCCGTGGCCGCTGGCGCGTTTACAGAAATCGTCAGCGAGTCTTGCGGCCTGCTCTGTGCGCCAAACAATCCGCAGGCGATGGCCAATGCCGTGCGCGAATTGTTCAGCCGTGGTTGTGTGAACCTCGGCCAACAGGCGCGCCAACATGTTGAGCAGCATTACGCTTGGGACACGGTGGTCGACAGTCTGCTCGGTCACTACCACGCCGTCCTCGGCCATACACTGCCGCGGGTGGCCAATGGCTGAAACCATGAATCAACCCGCCGTGTTGCTGGTGCTGCACGATGTGGCACCAGCGACATGGGCGGATTATCAACCGTTTGTCGCAGCGGTCGACGCATTGGGACAGGTGCCGATGACGTGGCTGGTGGTGCCGGATTTCCATCGCCGTAACGCCCTCGATGCTTATCCGGCGTTTCGCCGACTGCTCGACGAGCGCGTTACTCGGGGCGATGAACTGGCCCTGCACGGTTACTACCATGACGACCAGGAACCCGGCCCGACGACCCCGCGCGACTGGTTCATGCGCCGGGTCTACACCCATGAAGGCGAGTTCTATCGTTTGTCCCGCGAGTCCGCCTTGGCCCGTCTGCGCGCGGGCATCGACGTGTTTGAACGCCACGACTGGCCCCTGCACGGTTTCGTCGCCCCGGCCTGGCTGATGAGCAACGGCACCCGCCTGGCCCTGCGCGAGTTACCGTTGAGCTACACCAGCGATCCGCAGCATCTCTACCGCTTGCCGGACTTTACCGCCATCGATGCCCCGGGACTGGTCTGGAGTGCGCGCAGTGCCTGGCGCCGAGGCCTGTCAAAGTTTGTCTGCGAGCAGCGTGAACAGCGTTGGCGCCAGGCGCCGGTGATTCGTCTAGGCTTGCACCCGGTGGACATGCGCCACCGTTTCTCCCGTGATTACTGGTTGCAAACCCTAAAACGAATGCTGGCGGAAGGACGCGTACCGATGACTAAAATCGACTGGCTGGCGCAACAGCGCAGCCAATTGGAGCGCGCCGCATGAGTCGCGGTTTTCTGCTGTTGATTGGCCTGCTCGCAGCCGTGTTGATCCCGGTGATGCTCGGCGGCGGCGACACCTGGGCACGCCTGCAAAGCTTTCCGTTGCAATGGCTGTTGGTGATGTTCGGCATGATCCTGTTGTGCTGGGGCATCAATACCTTGCGTTTACGCCTGTTGCTCGGTGATCAACGCGAGCGCGTCACGCCGCTGAAAAGTCTTGGCGTGGTCATGGCCGCCGAGTTCGCCTATTGCGCGACGCCCGGCGGCAGCGGCGGACCGCTGACGATCATGGCCCTGCTGGCGCGATCGGGCGTGCGCCCGGCGCGGGGCAGCGCCGTATTCGCCATGGATCAGTTGAGTGACCTGCTGTTCTTTCTCTGCGCCCTGAGCGGGATTCTGATTTATGCGCTGTTTCAGCACCTCAGCGATCGGCTGGAGTGGCTGCTGACGGTCAGCGCGGTGTCGTTATTTGGTGGCCTGCTCAGTTGCGTATTGCTCGCCCGTTATCACCGCGCGCTGATTCGTCTGAGCGGACGCTTATTGGCGAGAATCAACGTCAAGGCCAGCACCCGGCGCCGCTGGGCGCGCAAGTTGCTGCACTTTCTCGCCGCGTTCACCGATACCCTGAAGCTGCCCTGGCAGACGCTGGTCAAAGTCTTCGCCCTGACCTGCGTGCATTGGCTGCTGCGTTACAGCGTGTTGTATCTGGCATTGCGCGGCCTGGGCGCGGACTTGCAGTGGGCGTGGAGTTTTCTGGTGCAGATGCTCTCGCTCGGCGCCGGGCAATTCAGCCTGCTGCCGGGCGGTGCGGGGGCGGCGGAGCTGACGTCGGCAGCGTTGCTGGCGCCGATGGTGGGGAAATCCACCGCAGCAGCGGCGATTCTGATTTGGCGGGTAGTGACGTATTACTTCTATCTATTGGTCGGTGGCCCGGTGTTTCTGTTGATGCTGGGCCGGCCGCTGTTGAAGAAGCTGATGAATGTCAGACAGGCTTCTTGACGTCATCCTGTTGTTCTTCCTGGAGTTGTTCCCACAACTCGGCGGCTCCGGGAAACTCGGTGCCATCCTCCGGGCTCATGTCCTCGGGATCATATCGACTCAAACAGCCCTCGCCCAAAGTTGCCGGCGCTTGGGAAGTGGCTTTGTCCAGTGGATCACTCATGAGGGTTTCCTCGGGGCTTGAATGACAAAGGGTCTGAGCGATTGAACGCCCAGACCCTTGGTTTTTCAAGCCTGTGGGGATGAGATCAGAACACCACGGTCTTGTTGCCGTGCACCAGCACGCGGTCTTCAAGGTGGTAGCGCAGGCCACGAGCCAGGACCATCTTCTCGACGTCACGGCCGAAACGCACCATGTCTTCGATGCTGTCACTGTGGCTGACACGCACCACGTCCTGCTCGATGATCGGACCGGCGTCCAGCTCTTCGGTCACGTAGTGACAGGTCGCGCCGATCAGCTTCACGCCACGCAGCGACGCTTGGTGATACGGCTTGGCGCCAACGAACGATGGCAGGAAACTGTGGTGAATGTTGATGACCTTGTGTGCGTATTCACGGCACATGTCCGGCGGCAGGATTTGCATGTAACGCGCCAGTACCACCACTTCGGCATCGTGCTGTTTGACCAGACGCGACACTTCGTCAAATGCCGGTTGCTTGTCCTGCGGATTGACCGGGACGTGGTAATAAGGAATGCCGTGCCACTCAACCATGCTGCGCAGGTCGTCGTGGTTGGAAATCACGCAGGAGATTTCGCAGTCCAGTTCATCGCTGTGCCAGCGGTGCAGCAAGTCCGCGAGGCAGTGCGATTCGCGGCTGGCCATCAGTACAACGCGCTTTTTCTGCTCGGTGTCGGTGATGCGCCAGTCCATCGAGAACTCTTCGGCGATCGGCGCAAACTTCTCGCGCAGCACTTCAATACCGAATGGCAGCGAGTCGGCACGAATTTCGTGACGCATGAAGAACCAGCCCACCTGGTTGTCCGAGTGATGACTCGCTTCGGTGATCCAGCCGTTGTGGGCTGCCAGAAAATTACTGACTTTGGCAACAATGCCAACGCGGTCCGGGCAAGATATCACCAGCCGAAAAGTGCGCATGAGGGGGGAACTCCAGAACTTCGCAAAGGCCGCCATTCTAGCGGCTGCGCAGGAAAACTGCAGTATTGATCAGCACTGACCCGACCTGGGCCCGGCGCTAAAGCGTATCAATGCAGTCGTGGTCAACCTGATGCGGATCCAGTGGCATCGTTTGATCAGACAACTGTGAATATCTGTGATGACTGGATCACACTATTTAACCGAATATTCAATAGCGGGCTATTTCTCGTAACTAATTTAAATAAAAACCCCGGTTAAATGTTTACTTGATGAAACAGCCTGACTATTATTGCGACACTGTCCCCTGCCATCCCGTACTCTACTAAGGTAGTAATCATGTCCTTGATCAACGAATATCGCGCCACCGAAGAAGCCATCAAAGAGCTGCAAGCCCGTTTGAAGAACCTGTCCCAAGACGACAAACTGCAAGCCGAGCTGGAATTCGAAGGCAAACTGCGCACCCTGATGGGCGAATACTCCAAATCCCTGCGTGACATCATCGCGCTGCTGGATCCGGAAGCAAAAACCAAGGCAGTACGCGGCGGCGCAGTAAAAACTACCGGCACCAAGCGTGCTCGCAAAGTTAAACAATACAAAAACCCGCACAACGGCGAAGTCATCGAAACCAAAGGTGGCAACCACAAAACTCTGAAAGAGTGGAAAGCCAAGTGGGGCGGTGACGTGGTTGAAGGCTGGGCTACCCTGCTGGGCTAAGCCGCGACGCCTTCGCAGAGCGATCCGCGAAAAACAAACGCCAGCGAATGCTGGCGTTTTTTTATGCCCGGGATTTAACCCCGGTCATGTTCGATTTCAAAGATTCAAACGTTTGCGCAATGCCTGGACATAATTCTGCCATTCATTGAGCACCTCACTCTGCATCGGCGTGGCATTAACCGACCATTGCTCGACCGCCTCGGTAAAAGATTTCAAGGTATTCGGTGCGCCGCACTCCGGCGTGGACAAACGCTGCTGACAAAATATTCTCCAGCGTGCTTGCTCTTCGAAATTCAACGTCTCCGGAAAGTTGCGTGCGCGATAACGAAAGAGTAATTCAGGCAAACGTTCGTCATCGAAAGGCCATTGCTCTTGCGCTAGTTGTGCCGGGTCAGCGCTTCTCACTTGCTCACATAGACGTCGGTCGCGGTCGCCGATAAATCCGTCGTACAACTGTTGTTCCGGATCCTCGCTCGGAATGAAATCTTCGCTGACATAAATCTCAGCAACTTTATCTTTCCAAACTTGTTGTGCGTCAGTTAGCCGCAGTGCTCGCTGTTGATACAGCGCCATGTCCAGCCCCAGACGTTGCTGATCCTGCGCGCGCAAAACCGCAAGCGGTGCCACCACTGGACAACGGTTGATGTGAATCAGCTTGAGCGGCACCGGTAACTCGCCTTCCAGCAAATCATCGCGACGGGTGTACAAACGCTGGCGCAGGGTTTGCGCATCCAGATCGAGCAAGCCCTGCGGGTCGAGGTGCAGGTCACAGACGATCAGGGCATTACGGTTTTTCGGGTGCCAGGCCAAAGGCAGGACCACACCGACATAACTGCGCGCCGCCGAGAAACGCCCGGAGACATGCACCAAGGGTTGCAACAGACGAATCTGATCCATGACCTTTTGCTTGCTGCGCAACTGGAACAACCAGTCATACAGTTTCGGCTGTTTCTCGCGGATCAGCCGCGCCAGAGCGATGGTTGCGCGCACGTCAGACAACGCTTCGTGAGCGTGGCCGTGATCGATGTGGTTGGCGGCGGTCAGACGCTCAAGCTTGAGCGTCACCCGACCTTCGTCATCGGTCGGCCAGACCAGACCATCAGGACGCAGCGCATAAGCGGCTCGCACCACATCGATCAGATCCCAGCGACTGTTGCCGCCCTGCCACTCCC
The DNA here is from genome assembly GCF_031931925.1 of Pseudomonas sp. rhizo66. NCBI lineage: Bacteria > Pseudomonadati > Pseudomonadota > Gammaproteobacteria > Pseudomonadales > Pseudomonadaceae > Pseudomonas > Pseudomonas sp. rhizo66. Next base: position 38,962 of record NZ_JAUJWZ010000014.1, on the reverse strand, counting down.
GGGCGTACGGGTCGAAGAAATTTCGATACAGGCTGTAACGGGTCATCTCGTCGTCGAAACGCAGGGTGTTGTAACCCGCGCCACAGGTGCCGGGGGCCGCCAGTTGGGCATGCACACGGGTCATGAAATCAGCCTCGCTCAAGCCTTTTTCGGCGAGCTGGCCCGGGGTAATGCCGGTAATCGCGCACGCCGCCGGGTGCGGCAGGATGTCTTCGCTGGGCTGGCAATAGAGGTTGACCGGCTCGTCGATTTCGTTGAGTGCATGGTCGGTGCGAATCCCGGCCACTTGCAGCGGGCGGTCGTTACGCGGATTGATGCCAGTGGTTTCGTAGTCGTACCAGAAGATTGAAGTCACGGGCGGTTCCTGAACTGAAGATCGGCAAAGTCTAGGCGCTCGACCTCGCTCGCGGCCAGCCTCGCGTCATTCAAACACTTCGCGCTTCACGATGTGCAATACATAGTTATGTCGTTTTCCCCCGAGAGGCTGCTAGCATCGACCTCACTTGCACCCCGAACAGGCGAACATCAGGTAGCCCATGCTCGAACCCACAGCACCGCCAAGGAAAGCACCGCTGGCCCCGCCGCTGGATACGCGGCATCAGGTCGAAACGCCGGAAGGCATCGATCTGCCGTTGCGTCCCGCCGGGTTGATGGTGCGTGCCGTGGCCTTCGCGATCGACCTGGCCATACGCGGCGTGATCATCGGCGTGCTGTTCATCGCCCTGGCCTTTCTCGGCAAGCTCGGCATGGGCCTCGGTTCGCTGCTGCTGTTTGCAATCAGCTGGTGGTACATGGTGCTGTTCGAAGTGCTGCGTCAGGGTCGCTCACCGGGTAAACAATGGATGAGGTTGCGCGTGGTGCACGACGACGGCACACCGATTGGCTGGTCGGCCTCGCTGCTGCGCAATCTGCTGCGTTTTGTCGATCTGCTGCCCTTCGGCTACTTCCTCGGCACCCTCAGTTGCCTGCAACACCCGACCTTCAAACGCCTCGGCGACATCGCTGCCGGCACATTGGTGGTCTACAGCGAACGCCCGCTGACGCGTCCGCAATTACCTGATGCCGAACCTCGCCGTTCACCCGTACTCCTGACACTCGCCGAACAGCGCGCCGTGCTGGGCTTTGCCGAGCGCCAGGGAGAATTATCGCCAGCACGGGTCAATGAACTGGCGGCCCTGCTCGCCCAACCACTGCACATTTCCGCGCCCAAGGCTGTGGCGGAACTCAATGGCATCGCTCGCGGCTTGTTGGGTCCGACATGAAGCAGAGCCTTTTCGAAACGCGGCACAAGGCTGAGTGGGAGCGTTTTGCGCTGGCCCTCGAACGCCTTGAGCATGGCAAGGAGACCTCGCAAGTCGCCGGTTTCCCCAAGGCCTATCGGCGGCTTTGCCAGCATCTGGCGTTGGCACAGGAGCGTGGCTATAGCAGTTTCCTTATTGATTCGTTGCAACAACAAGTACTGCGCGGGCATCAACAGCTTTACCGTCACCGCAGTCGACTCGGCGCCAATGTGCTGAGTTTCATCCTCGCCGACTTCCCCCGCCTGGTCCGTGCCGAATGGCCCTTTGTACTGGTCGCCAGCCTGCTGTTCTTCGGCAGCCTGATCGGCGTCGGCGTATTGGTGTATGTGTTTCCCGAACTGGTCTACAACCTGATCCCTGCCGAGCAGGTGCGCGAGATGCAAGGCATGTACGACCCGATTGCCGGCCACCTCGGGCGCCCCGCCGAACGCGCGGCCAGCGAAGACTGGGTGATGTTCGGTTACTACGTGATGCACAACATCGGCATCGCCTTTCAGACTTTCGCCAGTGGCTTGTTGCTGGGCGTCGGCAGTGCGTTCTTTTTGTTCTACAACGGCATGGTCATCGGTGCGGTGGCCGGGCATCTGAGCGAGATCGGTTTCGGCCAGACCTTCTGGTCATTCGTCATTGCCCACGGTGCCTTTGAACTGACCGCCATCGCCCTTGCCGGGGCCGCCGGACTGAAACTCGGCTGGGCCTTGATCGCGCCCGGGCGGCTGACCCGCAGCGAAGCGCTGAAACGGGCCGCACGTAAAAGCGTATTGCTGGTCTGCGGGGTGATGTTGTTCCTGTTGATTGCCGCGTTTATCGAAGCCTATTGGTCGTCGAAAACCAGCGTCACGCCACTGACCAAATATCTGGTCGGCGCCGGACTCTGGGCATTGGTCGCGGTCTATCTGTTGTTCGCCGGAAGGACCCGCCATGCGCCTGAGTGACGCCACCGTGGTGATCCGTCCGCGCACGACCTGGGAAGCCATGGACCTGGGCGTGCTGATGAGCCAGCAACATCGGCGTCTGCTGATGACCAGTTGGGCGATCGTCACCCTGCCGCTGTTCGCCTTGCTCAGTCTGTTGCTGTGGGATTCGCCGTCACTGGCGGTGTTCATTTTCTGGTGGCTGAAACCGGCGTATGAACGCCTGCCGCTGTACATCCTGTCGAAAGCACTGTTTGGCGAAACGCCGACACTCAAGCAAGCCCTGCGCGAATGGCCGCGTCTGCTCAAACCGCAACTGCTGGCCAGCCTGACCTGGCGCCGCCTGAGTTTCAGCCGCAGCTTTCTGCTGCCAGTGGTGCAACTCGAAGGCCTCGATGGCAGCGCCCGACAACAACGCCTGCACGCGTTGCTGCAACGCAACGCCGGCGCCGCGCAATGGCTGACCATTATCGGCGTGCACCTGGAAACCGCGCTGTGGATCGGCCTGATGGTGCTGTTCTACATGCTGCTGCCACAACAGATCGAAACGGATTGGAGCTGGCAGTCGCTGATACTCGCGGCGGATCAGGACTGGCGCTGGCTCGAACACCTGACCAATGCCTTCTACGCACTGGTGCTGGTGGTGTGGGAACCGATCTATGTCGCCTGTGGCTTCAGCCTTTATCTGAACCGGCGCACACAACTGGAAGCCTGGGATATCGAACTGGTGTTCCGCCGCTTGCGCCAGCGTCTCAACACCAGTGTGCTGGGGTTGCTGCTGGCGGTCTGTCTGGTGCTGCCCACTGTGCCGCCGGCCTGGGCGGCCGAACCGGATGACAGTCCGCAGGCACCGCGTTTGTTGCATCAGCCGCTGACCAGCCAGGCCTCACGGGACAGCATCAAGGCGCTGCTTGAACAGCCGCCCTTCAAGAACAAGGAAGTTGTCACCCGCTATCGCTTTGGCGATGACCCGGCGAAACCTGCCGAAGCGCAAACACCGGGTGAAGCGCCGCAGTGGCTGAAAACCCTGCTGGAGTGGCTCGACGGGCAACACTTCAATGTGCTGGCGAAGATCATTGAAGTGTTGCTGTGGGGGGCGGTCATTGCGGCGCTTGGCTGGCTGATCTGGCGTTATCGCGAGTTTTTCCAAGCCTTCGTCAGCCGTCGCCCGAGATTGCCTGCCAAGCCGAAACGCGCGGTGCCGCAACAAGCCTTCGGTCTGGACTTGAACCGCGACACCTTGCCTGACGACATTGCAGGCAGCGCCGAACACCTCTGGCAAAGCCAACCCCGTGCAGCGCTGGGCCTGCTGTATCGAGGGTTGCTCAGCCATCTGCTCCACGACTTCGATCTGAGCCTGAAACCCGCCGACACCGAACTTCAGGTGCTGGTGCACGTTGAACAATTGCAGCACCCTGAACTGCTCGCCTTCAGCCGCAGCCTGACCACGCATTGGCAGAACATGGCCTACGGGCATCGCGTCCCCGCAGCCCCTCTGAAACAGGAATTGTGCGATGGCTGGCGCGCCTTGTTCGGTTCCGGAGCCGCCCGTTGAATCGCCGGACACAGTGGTGGGTGGCTGCGTTGATCGGCCTGTTGATCGGGACGCTGAGCGTGTTCCTCTACCTCAAAGCCAAGCCTTATCAGGAAGAAGTCGATCACGGCCCTGCGCCTGCCGCGCAAGCCAATCCGTATCTGGCCGCTGAGCTGTTTTTGCGCGAACGCGGCCTCAACGTCAGCCATGCCGAAAGCCTCGCAGTGCTCCCCGATATCGATCCGCGCCGCCACACGTTGCTGTTGTTCAACGACCGTTCGCGCATGACCCCGCGTCAGGTCGATCAGGTGTTGAACTGGGCGCGAGCCGGCGGACGGCTGGTGTTCGTCGCCGAATCGCTGTGGGACGAGCAGACGAAACAGAGTAACGACCTGTTGCTCGATCGGGTGCAACTGCATCAATCCCTGAGCAAGGATCTGAAGGACTTGCCCGACGACGTTGAGCCAGAACGCTTCCCGAAACTGACCAAACTCTATCTGGAAGACGAAGACGCACCGGCCTACGCCGGCTTCGACACCGACTTCCACCTCGACGACCCGAAGAACCTCGCGCAAGCCTGGGCCAATAGCGCCAAGGCCACGCACATGATGCAACTGCCCTACAGCCTCGGCACGATCACCGTGGTCACCGACGCCGAGTTGTGGAAAAACAAGACCATCAGCCAATACGACAACGCCTGGCTGCTCTGGTATTTGAGCGCCGACACCGACGTCACGTTGATCTACAACACCGAGCACGATGGCCTGCTGACCTTGCTCTGGCGCTATTTCCCGCAAGCCATCGTCGCTTTGCTCGCGTTGATCGGCCTGTGGCTCTGGCACATTGGCGTTCGCCACGGCCCAGTGCAATTACCCGCTCCAAGTGGACGTCGGCAATTGCAGGAACACTTGCGCGCCAGCGCCGATTTCCTCTTGCGCCACAACGGCCAGCAGGCACTGCTGCAAGCACTGCAACAGGATGTGCTGCGCCGCGCCCGTCACCGTCACCCCGGCTTTGACCAATTGAACGTTGCCGAACAATGGCTGGCGTTGTCACGTCTGACCCGGCAACCCACCCGCGCCATCAGCCAGGCCCTGAGCCCGGTGTCGGATCGGCGCCTCTCCAGTGCCGATTTCTGCCGCCAGGTCGCCCACCTGCAAACCTTGAGGAACACGCTATGACTGAACAGATCGAGCCCGGCAGCGCCAGCCACGCCGCCCAGCAACGCCAGCGTGCCAGCCAGTTGGCGCAAGCGGTGCGCGGTGAATTGCAGAAAGCCCTGATCGGCCAGAACCAGGTGATCGATGACGTGCTGACGGCACTTATCGCCGGTGGCCATGTGCTGCTCGAAGGCGTGCCGGGGCTGGGCAAGACCCTGCTGGTGCGCGCATTGGCCCGTTGTTTCGGCGGTGAGTTTGCGCGGATTCAATTCACCCCGGACCTGATGCCCAGCGACGTCACCGGCCACGCCGTGTACAACCTGCAAACCGAACAGTTCAAGCTGCGCAAAGGCCCGCTGTTCACCAATCTGCTGCTGGCCGACGAGATCAACCGCGCCCCGGCGAAAACCCAGGCAGCCTTACTCGAGGCGATGCAAGAGCGTCAGGTCACACTCGAAGGTCGTGCCTTGCCCATCGCGCAACCGTTCATGGTCCTGGCCACGCAAAACCCGATCGAACAGGAAGGCACTTATCCCCTGCCGGAGGCCGAGCTCGACCGGTTCATGCTCAAGGTGCGCATGGACTACCCCGACGCCGATCAAGAGCTGAACATGGTGCGTCAGGTCTGCCGTTCGACCCGCGCCGACATGCTCGATGTGCAACCGCTGCGCACGGTGTTGCAAGCCAAGGATGTGCAAGCCCTGCAACGGATTGCCAGTGATTTGCCGCTGGACGATCAGGTTCTCGATTACGCCGTGCGCCTCGCACGCAGCACGCGCACCTGGCCGGGGCTGACTCTTGGTGCCGGGCCACGCGCCTCGATTGCCCTGGTGCGTTGCGCCCGTGCCCGCGCCTTGTTGCGGGGCGGCGAGTTCGTGATTCCCGACGACATCAAGGGCTGCGCGCTGGCCGTGCTGCGCCATCGCGTACGCATCGCCCCGGAGCTGGACATCGAAGGTCTGCAGGTCGATCAAGTCCTCCAGCAACTGCTCGACCAGATTCCGGCGCCGCGTCTGTGAAATTCGCGATGAGCCAAAAAGATCGCAGCCTTCGGCAGCTCCTACAGGGAGTAAAAGCATGAAACCGTCGAAACTGCTGTTGATCTGGCTGGCCTTGCTGCTGGTCATCGGCATTGTGCTGGGCACGTTGCGCGCACTGGAGATCGACACTCCGACGAGCCTGATATCGATCAACTGGGGTTTGCTGCTGGCGCTGCTGGCCCTGGCGGCGCTGGATGCGCTACGCCTGCAACGTCTGCCAACACCGCGCATCACTCGACAGATGCCCGGCAGTCTGGTACTCGGCCGTTGGGGTGAAGTGCGCCTGGAAATCGAACACGACTTCAGCGAGCCGATGCACATTGAACTGTTCGACCACCCGCCAGAAGGCCTGAGTTTCGAAAACCTGCCGCTGTCGATTGAATTGCAACCCGGTCAGCGCAGTGTGCTCGGCTATCGCCTGCGCCCGCTCAAACGGGGTTACTTCAGCTTCGCCCACTGCGAAATCAGCCTGCCCAGCCCCTTGGGATTATGGTCAGGCAAACGCCTGCTCAGCGTCAGCGACCAGACCCGTGTCTATCCCGACTTCGCCCGGCTCTATGGCGGTGAGCTGCTGGCAGTGAATAACTGGCTCAGCCAGCTCGGCGTACGTCAGCGGCAACGTCGCGGTCAGGGCCTTGAATTCCATCAACTGCGCGAGTTTCGAGAAGGCGACAGCCTGCGCCAGATCGACTGGAAAGCCACCGCGCGCCAACGCACACCGATTGCCCGTGAATATCAGGACGAGCGCGACCAGCAAATCATCTTCATGCTCGACTGCGGCCGACGCATGCGCAGCCAGGACGATGAACTGTCGCACTTCGACCACGCGCTCAATGCCTGTCTGCTGCTCAGTTATGTAGCTCTGCGTCAGGGCGATGCGGTGGGTTTGAGTACCTTTGCCTGCGAGCAGCCGCGCCATCTCGCGCCGGTAAAAGGCAGCGGCCAACTGAACGTGCTGCTGAACACGGTTTATGACCTCGACAGCACGCAACGCCCTGCTGATTATCAGGCCGCTGCCAATCAACTGCTGACGCGACAGAAACGGCGGGCACTGGTGGTGCTGGTGACCAACCTGCGCGATGAGGATGACGGTGAACTGCTGAGCGCGGTCAAACGGCTGAGCGCACAACATCGGGTGCTGGTGGCCAGTCTGCGTGAAGAGACGCTGGATACGTTACGCCAGACCCCGGTGCAAACCCTGCCCGAGGCGTTGGCCTACTGCGGCACGGTGAGTTACCTGAATGAGCGGGCAGAACTCCATGAGCGGTTGAGCGCTCATGGCGTTCCGGTGGTGGATGTCCGGCCCGCCGAGTTGGGAGCCGAACTGGTGACGCAGTATCTCAGTTGGAAACGCAGTGCCGCGCTTTGAAGCTCGGTCAACTTGTGACTTTCACAGTAACGGCACCACTTTCGGATGTGCCATCAGGGTTGTCGACCTTGACGGCGAGGGAAACGGTTTCCGTTATAGACATCGGCCTCCAGTGAGATTCATATCGCCCCTTGTGATCGGTCTTGCTGTCGATAAATGGTGCTCCATTATTCGAGACCTGGATTTTTCTGTCAGGCATTGGCTCTCGCGAGTACTTATCCACGATCAGCGCAGTCATGGAGACGTAATTCTGCAAGGGAACCGGATTAGGCGAGGCGACAACGGATGCCACGAGCGCGGGACGCTCACTGACGCTGAACGACAACGCTTTCACATCCCAGCCAGCCAAGCCGCCTTTTACCGACGCCCACAACCCAGTCTCACCAGCAGAGCCCAGGAAAAAGCGCACCGTTGCCATGCCATCTTTATCCGTCAGTGTGGCCGGTAAATATTTGCTGTCGTACTCCCACATCACTTCGACATTGGCCAAAGGCTCGCCGGTATTGGCTGAAACCACCAAGGCCTGCGCTGTAATCTCTTGTCCTGGATATCCGGTCAAATCATCGCTGACCAGTTCTTTTACTTCCCGGGGTTCATGCAGGATAAAAGGCAACGAAATCGATTCCGAATACTGCGCATCCCCCACCGTCGCAGTCAGTTGCGCCGCTCCGGGAGTCTTGGGCACAAAGCGGATCCGCGCCTCACCGTAGAAGTTGGTGGTCGTCGTCACTTCGCCAAGATCCGCACTGCGCCAGACAACGACCATCCCCGCCATCGGCCTGCCACTGATGGCCGAAACAACGGTGATCTGTTCAGACACCACCTCGCCCCAAAGCAACGTCTGACTGACCCGCGAACGCTCGGCGATTTTCACCACTTGTGCGCCTTCGCCCAAAGACATTGCGTTGACGGGAGAAAGATTCGCCAGTCGTTCGCAGGCAAAGCACAGTCCGAAGCGGCCGTTCTTCAGGTCCCCGGCGGAATAGAGGTAGGTAAGTCCCTCCTCAGTGAAACGCTGGAATTCGCCGAGCATGGGTCCATCGAAGCGTATGCCCAATTCCTCTGGACCGGTTCCCGTCATCCCAAGGGCAAGACTGCAATCGAGCAACGCGCTGTTGGCCGCGGCTTTCACATCGATCCGATGCTGGCCCTTGCGGCGCGGGAAGTAGGTTTTCTCACCCCACAGTTGCGCCGGCTTGTTGTCGAAACTGACCCACAATTCGCTCCACGGATCCGTTAGCTGCGCTTTGACGGCTACCGTGCGAGCGTCTTCGAAGTTGTCAAAGTAGCTCTCTACCAGCGCCGTCACCGAATGCATATCGCCGGTGTCCGGACGGAAGCCGAAACCGCTCCAACCCTCGGCATCGGTCAACGTCGTCGCGCCATCCATGCCGTCCCACCATTTCACCGGAACCTGCCCCACCGCGCGGTCGGTAAAATGCGAGTACACCTGAACCCACAGCCAGGCGGGTGTCTGACCCACGACCGGATCCACGGCAGCTTCGCGCACGGCGTGGATCTTCACTTTGTTATGGCCCAACACCAGCGGTTTGGCCTGGGTGACATAACCCAGCTCAGGCAAGGCGAGGGTCAGCGCAAACTGGCCGGGCTGCTCGCTGGCGGAAAAGTCCAGCTCCCAGATCGCCCCCCCATCGCTCAATGTCTGTGAAGTATCCAACGAGGGGCGGACGCTGGCGTCGAGGTCATCCATCGAAGTACCCGACCAGCTCAGCGCGGCCTGCAATCCCACCAGTGGGCTTAACTCACCAGGCAACACATTGAAAAGGTGGGTGGCGCCCAGACACGGATAAAGCACATGATCATTCGGCGCCGCCCGGACCTGATCCAGCAGCAGGCTGACTTCCGTACTCAAATCGGCAGCTAACAGGCGCCCGGACAATTCTCGAACAATCGAGACACTTTCCAGACGCAGCTCCAGTTCAAACAGACTGCTGATGCTGTCTTCTGCCGCTGAACTCAATGTCCATTGCACCCCCGCGGCCGTCAGGGGTTTGCTGACTCCAGGTTCAGAGAACTGCAAGCCGATGTCAGGGGGATCATCGTCACGCCATTGCAGGCTGACACCTTTGCCAATCCACGAGCTGCCGGCGACAGGCGTGACGCTTAAGGTGTGCCGCAGACCTTTTTTACACACCAGACCGAGCGTATTGCGCTGGACTATTTCCCCATCCAGCCGGATTTCGACCTCGGTTTTCCAGGGGCTCGTAGCGATCGCACTGACCTCGAACTCCCGAGTGACCGGCACGGCTTCCGGGTGGGCCTTGACGTGGGCCATGACCTTCAAATCCCCGGCCCTCATCGGTGTGTAGAACACGTTCGCCCAACCACCGTAGCCCGTACAGGTCGTAATAACGTCTTCAGGCGTGTGCCATTCGACCAACGCGTTACGAACCGGATCACCGTCAGCGGATGCCGTTTCATGCAGCACTTGCACGCGTAACAACACGCTTTCCTGCTCGTCGACGACCGGGAATTTGTTGGCTTCGTGCACCTCACCGACCCTGACCCTATTGCGCGCCAGCGACATCGGTTTGCCCGGCGATGGCAGCAGCAATTTCGAGCAGACCAGCGACAGCAGAAATCGGCCGTCGAGCTCATCATCACAGGTCAGCGTCCAGAGCATGTCGGGCCGGGCAACCTGTACCGGATCCTCAAGTGGCGGGCTGACATCAACGCCCAGTTGTTCATGACTGTCGCCGCTCCAATGCAAAGACAGCTCTGTATCAAGCAATGGACTGTTATCCGGCAGACGCGCCAGCAGGTCATGGGTGCTGCCACGGTTCGGATAACCGTTTGTATCCCAGGCTGTTTCGACTTCATCGACGACGGCCCGCAGATCTTTCCATGGATCAGTGGCCAATACCCGCACGTTGAACTGTTCGGTGTAAACGCCGCTGGAGTAATAAGGGCTCCCGACCGATGCCTCGATAAGCGCTTCTACTGCCACTGTCGGCTGAAAATCAAAGTAGGCCCAACCGTACTCATCGGAAACAGAGACGGCGGTCACACGTTCTGCCGTCGACCAGTTGACCGTCACGCCAGCGACGCTCTGCTGGGTATAGAAAGACGCCACCTGCACGCCCAGACGCACGCTTTGCCGATATTCCAGTACCGGGTAATACGCAGCTTCGAGTCTCTCGCGAAACTTCAGGCGGTGGTGTCCCAGCGATACCTGGATCGGATAAGGCTCTGCGTTGTAGCGGTTGACCAGGTTCAGCGTGAATGAATAAGGATCTTCGTCACCGACCACCGGGCAATCGAGCGACCATTGCTCGGTCAGCAACTGTTCAACCTCCGGTCCCGGTTTGACGATGATCGCTTGTTGTGGATTATCAGTAAGCGTCAGTGCCGCCTCGGTATTCTCCCAGGCATTCTGCGGTTCAGGTTCGAAGGTCAAACTGTGTGGGGCGGCGTCCGTTGCCCCCAGACAAAAATACAACGTGCTGCCCTCGTCCAGGACCTGATCATCCAGTTTCATCGTTCGCAATTTCAGTGGATCCAGGTGCAACTGGAGGTCGAGGCGGGTAATGCGAACTTTCGAGTAATAGTCGTTATTGGCGTTTGGCGGACTCTTGATCTCTACACGCAGCGTATCGCCAGCGTCGAACGATGAATCCAGCGTTTGTTCGTATTCAATCGGGACAAAATCCAGAGGTTGCCCGACCGCCAGTCGCGCCGGATCCTGCTCAAGGTTGCGGCCAGTCCCGGGTTTCAGCTCTACCTTCAAGAGCTCTTCCGAGCCCTTGAAGAGGAATAGCCATCCCGACTGTTCGTGGATCGTCTCGCACAGGAAACTCAGGCGGTATCGCGCATCGCTGGAGGTTTTTCTGGGCACTTCAAACTCTTGGCTCACATAACTTTCATGAGAGAGGTGCAGAAGCAAAATTCGATCCCCGGCGTACCAGTCACCCGATACACCGATTGAAATACCGCTTTTTTTCCAGCCGTCTGTCCCTTCGCTGAAATCACCATTGAACAACAGATTCCGGTTGGCTTGAACGATCGGCTCACTCATGACGACTCCCCCCCTTTAACCTGAGTGTTACGCGCAGCACTCTCGATTTCGTCGACCAAGTCTTTGACTTTGCTGACAAAAGTCGGCTCGCCAACCTTGGCCGAGTAGCGGATACGCAGGATGACGTCGCTCATGGAATGCAGCATGCCTGCTTGCGGTTGTTTCAAATGCCAGGGGAAAGTCAGTTGCCATTTCGACACTGCGCCCGTTTTTTCAAAAGGATTGAGCAAGCCATCATCGGGTTTCATGGCCGTCAGACCGTTGTCGGCGATCCCTGCCGACAACACGATTTGCTGGCCACTGCGCAAATTGATCAACACGTCGCCAGGCGCCACGTTCCCTGGTTTATGCAAGTACTGCACTGACTGCGTGGTTGCCCGGGTCGCCGTCTTGCTTGAGATCTGCAGCAAGGTCGCCCGCACATCCTCATACGGTCCTGTCAGGACCGGCAAGTCGACTTCCACCGAGTCGATCTGCCGGCAGAAGTGGCCTGGGTGATCACGATCAAAGAGCAACTGGGTCAGGTGGAATTCCAGTGTGCCGGTGGTCTGCAGCTGCGTGAGCGCAGCCTCCCAGCTGTCGATACCTGGCTGCGGTTCAACCGTGTCGTTGAACAATTTGCGCAGGGAAACGGTTTTCAACAACTCCGGCCGACGCTCGTAGCGCTGCAGATATTCGCGCTCCATCCGCAGCAGATGCGCACGCAAGTGCTCGCCGGCCGTCAAACCATGGCGCTGTTCCAGAAAGACGTTCGGCAAAGGGATCTGCGCGTCGTAATCGCCGGTTTCGGCATTCAGAGAAGCCTGGGCACTGAGACACAGGCTGATCACGGCGTCATAGGCCTGATAGTGCAAAGCCTTGAACTGGCCAAGCATCCAGCCAAACAACTCGGCATTGCTCGCGCGTTTTTTCAGGAAGTTGTAAACCGTCAGGGCCTGAGCGTTGGCCCGCAGGGTTTGTGCAAGGTTTGAGCGAGCTGAAGCAACCGCATGGCGCTGCGCCTCGATCTGCGCATTGAGCGCGTCGACTTCGGCCAAGGCCTGATCACGTTGCAGCCCCCATTCGTTGCGGCGGCGACGGTAACCCTCGGTAGTGGCCTGATCGTCGGCGTCGATTTGCAACAGTGACGAGGCGATTTCCAGGCCGTAACACACCGCATCAATCGCATTTTCGGGTTTCATCCCGCCATTGGACATGCCATAGATTTTCGGCAACGCTGCGATAACCGCCCCGGTGGGTCTGAGTACTTTGGCGGTCAAGGCTTGAATCTTCGACTCCTTCAGGCTCGCCATGACCTGATATTCAACCGCCGAAACGTTCTCGTTGTAGCGCTGCGCGTAGGCATCCGCTCGCTGTTGCGCCACGACCCGACTCTGTTCGAGCGCCGTAACGCTGGCTTCCAATTGAGCAATGGATTGCTCCTGGACGGTCTGGGCGTACTCGCCCAGTTCCACCAGATGCGTTTGCTGCAATTCTTCCTGCTCGGCACGATCGCGTCGTTCGAGCATATTGAGCACCTGACTACCGAAATCCTGTAGCACCTGCACCGCACGCGAGGCAATTTCGTGAACCGGACGCCACCGGAATGCGCCGACCACAAGCCGCCCGCCCATCGGCCGTGGCCCACCGAGGCCACCCGAGGCCAGAAAACGCAGCAACTCGTTCGGATCGGACGGTGGACTGAACAACGGGATATCCAGCGGTTTGCCATCGAGAGTGAGGTTGTTACGCAAGTTATGCAGGCGTTGACCGGGTGCAGCAAACAAGTCCACCAGCGAGTGATCGATCGGAATCCTGAATGGCCCGGAAGCCAACAAACCGAGCCTTGGCGCACTATCGGAACCGGCCGGGATATCCGCCAGACTGAATTCGAGCGATTGTTCAAACGCCTCCAGCGCCGGACGGCTAATGCTTGCGTCTAAAAGTTCTTTCACCGTCGAGGTTTGCCAACGATTCACCGACCGGGCCAGCGGCGGCCTGCCCATCAGGAACTCGGCTTGCACGTAACACAACTTGGCCGCCACCAGGCTATCGCGGGTCAGTTGACGGTAATACCAGTCGCCCCAGGCCATCAGGTTTTTCACGTACTCGCGAAACATCAGAATCCTGAAGTGCTTGGGCGCCGCATAGCCGATGGCATCCGGATCGGCAGGGGCCAGCGCCTCACAGCCTGAATTGCCAGCGTCGAGAGCTAACGGCCGGCAGCGCCAGTACGCCTCTTTGGGAACGGGGCTGTCCGGTTCCGCGATGGCTTGCGGGTCGAACACGTAGTGCAAACATTTCTGCGCTTCGGCAAAACGCCCTTCAACGTGCAGACGCGTGTACAACAGGTGCGCTACATGAAAAAACAACTCCCAGAAAAACAGGCCGTTGGCGCCATCGAAGGCTCCGTTGGGCTCGTTGAACTCAATACCCGTCGGCGGTGGTTCCGGAAGAAACTGCGTATCCCAGTGCAGTACGGCTTCAACGGAAATACTGGCACGCAGCACCAGTTCAGGGCCGAACTGTGAGTTCAGCCGGCTGTATTTGAGGTAGGGATCCGGCAACTCGTAGGCAATGAACTGCGCTGCATCGCGGGTGTTTTTCACCAGCTTTGGCGGGGTGAAGTCCGCCAGATTGACGATCTTGAGTTTGAACTCCTTGCCGCCATACTTCGTCTCTGTAGCTTTTAGAGTGATGGTGGTGTCTGCGGGCCATGAACCTTTGTCACGTTTGAACTCCAGCGATGCAGTGGCCCAGTCTCCGGCTTGCGAAAACTGCGCTTTTAAAGGCGCAGGGTCTGTACCGGTGCGGCCCACCAGCGTCAACTCGAACTCTGGCGTAACGTCGCCGGACAACCCGGTAGGCCTGCAAAACCCGTTGACGGTCAGCACATCCTGGTCGTTTATACGCTGGGCCGCCGCCCGGAGGCCGAGATAACGGGACATGGAGCCGGGCGTTTGATCCTCCGAGGTCATCGTCACTTGGCTGCCGAAGGAATGCTGCACTGTTTCGGGCGTGGCAAACCGGGTTTTCGCGACATCCAGCCAACCGCCCGCGTCAGTGGTGTCGGGCCGCATCAGTACGTCATAAATCCGGTGTATCACCGGTTTTTCCGGAGTCGAGTCTTTGTCCACCAGCGGAATCAATACCCCCAGTTTGCCCTTGGGTGAATCGATATCGGTCCACACCGAGACAATCAACTGCAACGCCTTGTCATCCCCCTCCTCTGCTTGTGCACTGTACAAACTCAGCGGTGCCGACCACTGACCGTTCTGCTTCATGAACGCCAGGTTGACGCTCAGTTTTTCGGGGATGAATTCCGCTTCCGTTTTACCTTCAACCCTGTCACTCCACTCGGCCCAGACCAGGCACAACCGGCCGTTCCAGAAGACCGGGCGAATATCCAGCACCCGATACGCTGGCTGAATCTCCACCGCCTGCCATTCACCCCAGGCAGCCGGATTGACAGCGACGCAGCTCGGCGTGAGTTCAATCTCGGCCTTGCGCCAGAAGTACTGGTAGGGCGGCACCCGCTGCCGGCCAACAAAGTAGTAATCGGCGCGGTCAGGTGTGACGCCGTCCATGTAGCAACTGATGACATCCAGGTCACAGACCTGCTCGAACGCTTGCAGATAGTTCTGCAAGGCCACCTGTACTGAATCAGTCGTCAAACGGGTCTGATTAAGATCGTTTTCGAGGATCCTGAACAGACTGCTCTTCCGTTGGCGGACAGACGGGATAATGACGTTTTCCGGGTAGAGCTGGATCAACTGCACCGCCGCCCAGTCGGGATAGTTGTTGCACAGTTCCCACTCGGCCAGATGGCTGGCGGGAAACTGGTGGGTGGTATATCCGGGTTCAAGTTTGCGGTACACCGCATGAATGTACTGCTGCGCGCAACTGGTCGCTTCGGCCACCCAGGAGCTTTGCACGGCGAAGGTGTCCAACGGGTCCATGCGCAGCAGTTCGAACAGGTCTGCCGGCGTTTCCACAAAGGGATACTTCACCCGGCTGGCATGGCCGATGCAGTATTCAAGCAAAGCGGAACGCCGTTTTTCCTGCAGATCGCCAATGTAATTCAATGCCATGATCCTTGCTCCTTGATCAAATTCCGGGGTGCGTGCTGCACGGGGCTTTGTCACGTCGGTGATCAACTACCCTCGAACGTAATGGCATCGAAGTGACCCTTCTGTTCACTTGCATGGCAGAGCACGCTTAACCTGAATGTGCCGCCCGTAGCGCTGGAAACGTACACGCGCGTGAGCCCTTCCTGATTCGTCCTCCCGTGCCGTCCCCGGAAGTCCACCCTGGTTGTTTCTCCCTGACCACTTTCGACGAACCAGTCCACTAGCTCGCCTACACCCAGGTTGCCAAACTTATCCATCAACGTTGCGTAGAGTTCGACTTCCTGGCCGCTTGGCACAGGCCCCGATGGCACCGGCGACTTCAGCATCGTTACGAAGTCCAGGGTGTCTTCGTCGGGAATGAGTTCGATGGTCGGGGCGTTCTCGGGCTCAAACAGGTCCAGCCAGAAAACGGGCGTGTCCTCGCCCATTTTGTCGCCGGGGGTATATGTGGCCATGAATTGCCCGTTGTGATCGGTATCGCCTGTTTCTTCGATGTCGCCCAGGCTGGCGCGAAAATGCACGCCGATACCGCTCAAAGGCTCTCCTGCGGGGTCTCTGAGCGTTACCGTGTAAGTAGCGGTTTCGGTCGAGCGAGGTACCACCTGGGTGGGTTGCACAACGCAGGTCATGGTCACCAGTTGCCGCAGATCCCCCGGCACTTGAGCGAGCGGCGTACGCGCCTCGGACTGACTCAGCAAGGCCAGTTCAGCAGCCTCGGCGTAGGCGTCCTTGTCCACCGCTTCAGGCAAATGGCCCATCAGGAAGATCGTCAGCGCATCCATTCCCGTTTTCCTGGACATCTCAAGGACGCGAACAAGCACAGCCAGCTGGCTAAGGTTTCGCAGTATCGGCCGAGCCGGATCCAGGCGATTGACGCACTCACGCACCTCCTGCACGCTCCAGTCGAAAAACTCGGCCAGACGCAGGGTAGAAGCCTGGTGCGCCAGTTGCCGCGCCTCCACACCAAGAGCTTCTTTCAGTGCGTTGACTTCGCGCAGGTAGTCGAGCAACTGTTGCGCTGGCTGTGTGCTCAAGCCAAATGCCCGGGTCAGCGTGGTCAGGTGATAAAGCGTGGTGACCGTGAGGGCATACTTGTCGGTCTGCCCCATCCAGGCCCGATAACCGTAATCCAGATAATCCTGGAGCAGGGTGGCACTCAGCCCCAGCGTTGAAAACACCTCACTGCGCCGCCGAACCTCGGCCAACAGCGTAAGCAACAGATCGGCATCCGGATTGCGCCTGGATGGTTCGGTATTCGAATCGATGCGAGATTTCACCTGGCGCAAAAACTGGTAAACCGTTTTGTCGGCCCAGTTCAGTACCGGTATTGCCTGATCCGGTTCAATACCGGCATAGACCGCCAGCGTTTCCTTCACCAGGGATGCCTGAGCGTCCCTGGCCTCGAGCAGAACGTTGAGCAGGGTGTTGGCCAAATTCGTGCGCACCCCGGGTTCCAGGGTACCCAGGGCCTGATCGACTGCCCATTCGACCCTTCTCTGCATCTCGATCAAATACTGCTCCGGCGTGCCGATGGGCGCCAGCAACAACCCATCGGCATCGACAACAGGCGCCGGTCCGTCCTCAGTTGCTACCAGGTAATCCAGCCAGCTGGCCGCACCGGCGGGCGGTAAACCAGCCATCAACACCGCCGCGTTGGAGAACAGCACCGTAGGCAACAGATTACGTATCTGATCAAACAGCTGCTGGTCCTGTTCGGAGGCTTCACGAGCGGGTTGCGATGTTGCCGCGTGTTGCAACATCCACAGCACAGGCAAGTTGTTTTGCTCGCACCACTGCACGCACGATTGCAGGGCGTCAATGATGTTCAGAACGTCCGGCGTCTCGCTGACGGTCGAACCAATCTTTGGAGTGCCCGCCAACTCATTGAGCCAGGTCTCCCCCCCCATCAGTAGCAGCATCAGCACGCCTTCAACGGGGGTCATGCTCAGCAATCGGGACAACCGCACCAGTCGATAGAAACTGGAAATGATCGGCAGGCTGCGCTTGAACGTGTTGTCGCTGATGCCGTGGGCCTTGGCCACTTGCAACGCCAGATACTGGTAAGTCTGTGTGTCGATCCCCAGGCCACTGCACAACTGGCTGATGGTCAGGTGGACTTCGCCCGGTGCGGGCGTTACCGGAAACTCGCTGTCATCCAGTACCAAAGGCTCCCGGTAGCGGCCTTGACTGTTGAACACCTGATCGAATTGCGATAACGCTTCGCCGCGCCCGTAAATGGCCAACTGATCGATGAATACCGCAAAATCTGCCGCTGTGCAGTTGTAGCGTTCGCGCAAGGTCTGGAACAGCCCAATAGCATGCACGACGTTGTCCGTGATCCACCACTTCGTTTCATCCGCACCGCCGCGCACTTCAGCCCTGATCGCAGCAGCCAGCAAGGCGTCCACCTGGTCACTGGGCAGTTCCAGCCAGTTGCACAGGCGTATCATGCGGTTCATCCGGTCGAAGGCGGCAAGCCCTTCATCATCGTCGTGAACAACAGACAATCGATGCAGAGACGCAGGGCTTTCATCCGCAACGTTGATATTCACGCCGGGATGGGCATTGGCATTGATGTAGACCGACCCGGAAAGCCCGCTTTCTGGCAGCGGCGGGACGGGATCTTCGGCGCTCCTCACAGGGAGAGAAGGTGACGATGGAGGATCTTCGGGGTCAAAATTGGCCGATAGTACCGGGGCGAAATCACGAATGGACAGCAAACGTTCAATCGCCAGCGTGTCGAGCTTGGTGTGTTCGCCGAAGTACGGAACCTGATTCAGGTTCTGCGGCCCCGCATCATGCTCTATGTCTGAGCCGTAGTTGTCCCGATAAAATGCGTTACGGTCTGCAAGCGGTACGGGAGGCTCCGTTAATACGTTCCGCTGATAGGGTCCGAATCGCGAGGAATGCGCCAGCGCACGTTCGGCGAAACCAATCCAGGTGCCGGACTGCAAAAAGTAGGGGTAGTCCAAATGGACCGTGTGGGCAAAATCACCCACTGACAGATTGTTGAGTTGCGCAACACCGTCAAGGGTGACCCAGTGTTGGTAGTACGGCAGGCCATTGGGATAACGCGCTTCAATCATCGCATCTTCGATTGTCTCGGCCGGCGAGTCTTCTAATGGATGCTCCTTAATGAAGCGCTCCAATACCGAGACGATGATGTCCACCGAAGACACTGGTCGGAACACTGCATTGAAATCCACAGACAGATCCATCAGATCAGCACGCCGCTCTTCGAGGGGGAAGCCCGGTGGATCAAGCTTTACGGCCTCGATCCGGTCGCGGATCCAGAGCAACAGAAAGATCAGGTAGGCCACCGGGGATGCCATGGACTCCAGAGACTCCGGCAGAGCCAGCTTTTCGAACTCGGTCTTGAAAAGCAGCTCATATCGTGGCCCGGTCACCCACGATAGCAATCCGTCCGCCGGCTCAGGCACACCATCGCCACCGCTCAGTTGCTGCTCAATGAACTGACGGCTCAGGTAAGTGGCCATGCTGTTGGCGCGGCGTAAGAACCGTCGGGCGTCCTCCCGGTTCATCTGATACTGGCTGGCCAAGTGCTCCACGCCCTTCTCCACCAGCGGGAAAATCGAGCCACCGTTTTTCAGGTAGGCGTGGAGCGGTTGCAGAACAGTGTCCTTAGCGTTTTCCTCTTCTGGAAACAACTGCGTGTACAGTTGCAGACCGGGACGGCGCGAATCAGCCATGATCGGATTCCTTGGGTCGAGAGCTGGCCTGAACTGCCCGACGTGTTCGTCAGGCTGCACATGTGTTCAGGTCAATTTGGCGCTGGAAAGCCAGAAGCGTCTACTGTCAGAAATGACAGGTTTAATGACCATCCGTCGGCTTTTCGCGACTCCGTGGTCCGGAAGGAACCTGCACAACTTCAAAGCGTGCGCTCTCGGCCCAATCGGACACCCTTGTTCCCGGCGTGAGGGTCTGCCGGAAACGGCACCATCTGCCGCCCGCTGATAACGACACAGCCGAATCACCGCGCCATGCGTTGCCGGAGACGGTAAGCAGCGGCGTCCATTTCTGCTCCGGGTTGAACCAGCTCACGACCTGCCCGACACCCCCCTCGCCCGTACCGGCAAAAGCCACCGGATCTTGCACCCAGCGTCCCGCTGCCGGTTCAGCGATGATGGGCAGATACAGCCCCGCCATGACCTTGCGCGAGGCAGCGCCTGACTCGAAACCATCAAGCACTGATGTCACTTGCAGAACCATGTCGCCGTCGGTCTGAGCTTCCACGTTGATCGACCAGGTTCGGTCCTCCAGAACGACAGCACTGGGCGTGGCGCTCCCCAGCGTCACCGTGACGGTATCGCCGGGCACACCGAAACCTGACACCACCACTTGCCGGCCGACCTGTTCGCCTTCGACCGGGGTTTCGACAAAAGGCGCTGCCGGGACCACGTCATAGGTCAAGTCTTCTGTGAAGGCAGATTCATGTGTCTTGTTGTTTTCCGTGAACAATTGTCGGGCCTGGATAATGTAATTGCCGACCGGCAGCGTCACTTCCCGTTGCCAGTTACCGCTCGCCGGCACCGTAATATCGCTCAACCACGGTGAGTCAGCGCCCTTGAACCAGATCTCGACTTGCGCTGAAGGGAAGCCCTCGCCCCTGAGCGTCGCAGTGCGCGTCAGTTTTTCGCCCGGCTGCGGCGTGGTGATCTGCGGTGGCGGCACCATCACGTTGAAAGTTCGATGGTCGCTTCTTTCGGACGGACGCCCGTTGCTCTCCTGTTTCGCGAAGATCGTCAACTCACCGAACTTCAAACCAGTGAGCGGGATTGCCCATGCGCCGTCCTCGACAAGCTGAGCTTCTGCTAATTCGTTTCCAAACTGAGACTCGTGCAGTTTCATCGTGGCGCCGCTCACACCTTCGATGCCCTGGATCACCA
This sequence comes from Pseudomonas sp. rhizo66, assembly GCF_031931925.1. NCBI lineage: Bacteria > Pseudomonadati > Pseudomonadota > Gammaproteobacteria > Pseudomonadales > Pseudomonadaceae > Pseudomonas > Pseudomonas sp. rhizo66. The sequence continues at coordinate 18,592 of NZ_JAUJWZ010000014.1, read as the reverse complement.
CGTCCGGCTCCACGGCAGCGCTTTCGACCGGATACGTAATGACCGGTTTGAGCATGGCCGGTTGAAGCGTGAAGTCTCTGGATTGCGCCTCCGAGTTTTGCCCGGCTGCCGTTTGGGTAACGAAGATGGTTTGCGGGACATCCGCGGGAAACGGCGCTGGTCGCTGGAATGTCCATGTACCGTTGTCGACGATTCCGGCATAGACGCTGCTGTCACCGCTGAAGGTAATGCTCACCGTGGCGCCTTCCAGGCAGGTGCCGCGGAACGTCGGTGTCAGGTCTTCCCGGGGTGGCTCGTCCACTGTGGGTGGCAGGGGTGGTATCAAGACCTTCAACACTACACGGTTGAGTGAACAATGCTCCTCGATACACTGCTGGATATGGACTTCCCGATCCTTCACCGGCCCCCAGTATTCATTGGCTGTGCTCGACCAGGTCCCACCGCTCACGACGGCATCAGGGGCTGCCTTGAGGTCGCCGCCAGGATGGTAAAAACTCACGGTGGCGCCGTTATAACCCTTGCCGCTGAAGACCGGCCGGTAGGCCTTGGTGTGGGTCACCTCGGTGACATCCGGCACGGTGTTGCGGATTTCCAACTCAAAAGGCTGCGACTCGATCCAGCCACCGGCGTTGTCGACGATCTTCTGCACGACCTCGACTGAAAAAGTCCCCAAAGTCCAGCCTGTCGAGGTTGTTGTCCAGGTACCATCGGCTCGCACAATGGCATTGGGCGGCGTGTTCGGTGGCAGGTTGCCCGGGTAGCTCTTGATGGTGAACTGAATCTGCGTTTCGAGGTACTGGTCGTAATGGCCACTACTGAAAAACGTCATGGTTTCCTGATTGTGGGTGTACTCGACCGTCGGTTTGCCTGGGCGCACCCGTATGCCGAAGGGTTCATTCGTGATTGAGGTAATCCCCTTGACTGTCTGCGTGCCAAAAATCGAATGAGGGCCGGGCGTAAGGGTGCATTCTCGGCGCCATTCACCAGTGTCGGGATGTGGCCAGCCCACAGCCACGGCATCGTCCCCCATTTGCTCCGAATACACGTCGACCCTGTTCTGATAGAAACCGGTGGCACCGGTCCCCTCGAACATCGATTTCATTTCCACGATTGGCGGCGACGCGGGATTGGGCTTGGGTGCTGTAAACACGGGAGGGCCAATAACATAAATCTCTTGAGGGTCGCTCCACTCGGAGTAGCCGCCACCCAGATTCTGCCTGGCAATAATGGTGTAACGTGCCCCTCGCGCGAAAGTATGGCTACTGGTTGCGAGCCATTCGCCGTCGGAATCAACCGGATCGGATAAGGCCACAGGCATGAGGGGTTTTACTAAGTAAACACTGATGCGGGCTCCCGGCAGCGCCCCGTTGCCCTTGAACACGGGTAGAACACTCTCGACGGGCAGATTGATATCCGGGGACGTAATTTTGATTTTGCCTAAAACGGTGAACGTCTTGGTCTGGGTATATCGCCCCACCGTTCCGTCGACGTCTTCACGGATTTGTAGCTCGCGCACACCTTGGGGAAGACCCGTCGATAGTGTGACAGTCCAACGCCTATCAGATTGAGTGGTGTGCGTGGTGCTCATTACGGCTTTGTCGGCAGGACGCACAAGCCTTATTACACTGCCTGGACTTGCAGTGCCTGATACCCTGACGCCAACCACATTAGCGGCATCAAACGCGGCAGGCTTCCTCACTTCAACATGCTGGGAAGTCCACGGAGCCCACTCGTCACCTCGCCTCCAGACACCATCAAATTTGGCCTTCCCTTCTTCAAGTCCATTGACCTGAATAGTGTTCCAATGAACTGCCTGGAACCAATCTCCATCAAGAATCTTCCTGCTCGAGTTTGCAGAATGAAAGTCCATCCACACCTGATTATGTTCTCCGACATACGATGGGATACTGAATGTTAGCGGCGTATCGGGGCTAACAAGAATCGTGCTGTTCTCGTGGAGAAATTGGAGAGGCTGCCAAGCCCGAACATCCGAGTTCCCGTCATCCTCGTTCAGAGCATGCTCAGCCTGCTGTGGATTAAAAGTATTCTCTGACATGATCGCGCGCCTTTCGCCGGGGCCTTCGGCCGATAAGTCTTGTTTTTACAGAACACACGGATACCTGGACACCTGTAAAATCTGACAGTCCCGACGAACGGTAAACCCTTCTGCAGAGCAGACTGAAAGCGTGCTGCAACAGCAGACATATCGCTGGTTATTGGCAAAGCACGCTGGATAGGGAGTGGACGAATGCCACTCTCTGACATGGATGCAGGCGCATCCGTAACGACGCTTTCACATGCAGGCCCGCCCTCACAGGATTTGCGCAAAGCACAAATCGAAGGTGAAGCGAACCTGCTCGCGAAGCTTTTAGCGGGTTTGAATCAGGCAGAAGCCGGCAACGGCTGAAAACTGAAATAACGCTGCAACGCCTGCACCAGTTGGGCAAACTCCGGCGGTGCGCGTTGCAGGACGAAGCCGGCGTCGTAGTGCAGCGGCGTGGCGTCTTCATGGCACCACACGCAGCACGCGGTGAAGTCGATCACCTGTTGGCAGCCATCGCTGGCGGGGATTTTCAGGCGTAACTGAAAGTCCACGCCGACCATCATGGGCAATTGGCTGATCAGCATCAGCCCGTCTTCGGAGAGGTTGCCGAGAAAACCGATGGGCTTGTCGGTGACGCTGTTGAACACTCTGAGGAAATACGGCAATTGATGCCGTTCGATCCGTTGGGTAAACATGCGCAGTTCGCCATGCAAGGCTCCGTCACAGAGCCGCACCTTTGCTTCGGAACGTGCCTGTGTCGCAGGCCCGCTCTCCCCGCTTCCGGTGTAACGGTCGCTACGTCGCCGTCACCTTACAACTGCCAGTCGCAGGTGTTGCTCCGGATTCAGAATGCGGTGCTGAATCCGGGTTATTCGACTATAGCTCAGCTTGTACACACGGCCAGATTTTGTATGACAACTGTCATCAGAAACGGGTCGGGCGCACCACGGCAGCGGCGCTGCGCGTCGGGTAATGGCCCAGACTCTGCAAGGTTTCCAGGCGGGCGCGGGCGCGGTAGGCGTATTCGCTATTGGGGTACGAGGCGATGATGAACTGGTAGGTCTGCGCCGCATCGACAAACATTTTCTGCCGTTCCAGGCACTGGCCGCGCATCATCGACACTTCCGGCCACACGTACGGGCGGGCACGGCTGGCGCGTTCGACCTTGGACAGTTCGAGCATGACCTGCTCGCAGTTGCCGCGATCATAGGCGCTGTAGGCGTTATTCAAATGATGGTTCATCGACCAACGGGTGCAGCCCGTCACGGCGAGGACGCTGAGGGCAAGGGCGGCAATGGGCAACAATCGCATGGGGGTTCTCCTGTCTTGTGCTCTGTATCGACCCCTGCCGGGAAATCTTCAGAAGTGTTTAAGCCGGTTGTCGTGTTCAATAAAGAAAGTATTAAGTAGTGCAAACGAACAATGACTACACCCTTCGAGCATAGTAGCCTTCGCTAGCGCTTGAACTCAGGAGTCTTTGCATGTCCGTCCGTCGTACCAAAATCGTCGCTACCCTTGGCCCGGCCAGTAACTCGCCGGAAGTTCTCGAACAGCTGATTCTGGCTGGTCTGGACGTTGCCCGTCTGAACTTCTCCCACGGCACCCCCGACGAGCACAAGGCTCGCGCGAAGCTGGTGCGTGACCTCGCTGCCAAGCACGGCCGCTTCGTTGCCCTGCTCGGTGACCTGCAAGGCCCGAAAATCCGTATCGCCAAATTCGCCAACAAGAAGATCGAGCTGAAGATCGGTGACAAGTTCACCTTCTCCACCAGCCATCCGTTAACCGAAGGCAACCAGCAAGTGGTCGGCATCGACTACCCGGATCTGGTCAAGGACTGCGGCGTGGGCGACGAGCTGCTGCTCGACGACGGCCGCGTGGTGATGCGCGTTGATACCGCCACCGCAACAGAACTGCATTGCACCGTGACCATCGGCGGCCCGCTGTCCGACCACAAAGGCATCAACCGTCGTGGTGGCGGCCTGACTGCCCCGGCCCTGACTGAAAAAGACAAGGCCGACATCAAGCTCGCGGCGGAAATGGAAGTCGACTACCTCGCGGTGTCCTTCCCGCGTGACGCTGCCGACATGGAATACGCCCGTCAACTGCGCGACGAAGCCGGCGGCACTGCCTGGCTGGTGGCGAAGATCGAACGTGCCGAAGCCGTGGCCGACGACGAAACCCTCGACGGCCTGATCAAGGCGTCCGACGCAGTGATGGTTGCCCGTGGTGACCTCGGCGTGGAAATCGGCGACGCCGAACTGGTGGGCATTCAGAAGAAAATCATTCTGCACGCACGTCGCCACAACAAGGCAGTGATCGTCGCGACCCAGATGATGGAGTCGATGATCCAAAACCCGATGCCGACCCGCGCCGAAGTGTCCGACGTGGCCAACGCCGTGCTCGACTACACCGACGCCGTGATGCTCTCGGCCGAATCCGCCGCTGGCCAGTACCCGCTGGAAGCTGTTCAGGCGATGGCGCGCATCTGCGTCGGCGCTGAAAAACACCCGACCGGCAAGACTTCCAGCCACCGTATCGGCAAGGAATTCACCCGCTGCGACGAAAGCATCGCGCTGGCGACCATGTACACCGCCAACCACTTCCCGGGCGTCAAAGCGATCATCGCGTTGACTGAAAGCGGCTTCACCCCGCTGATCATGTCGCGTATCCGTTCTTCGGTGCCGATCTACGCGTTCACCCCGCACCGCGAAGCCCAGGCCCGCGCGGCGATGTTCCGTGGCGTGTACACCATTCCGTTCGATCCGGCCTCGCTGGAACCGCACGAAGTCAGCCAGAAAGCCATTGATGAGCTGACCAAACGCGGCGTTGTGGAAAAAGGCGACTGGGTCATTCTGACCAAGGGCGACAGCTACCACACCACCGGCGGCACCAACGGCATGAAGATCCTGCACGTGGGCGATCCGCAGGTCTGAGTGACGCGCTGAAAAACAAAGCCCCGCTGTTATAACAGCGGGGCTTTTTTATGCCTAATGGATTGGTTCGACTGTCAGTTCTGTCAGTAGTCCGTCGATTTTTTCCTCGTTAACGTTGAGATGCGTAACCCACTCACGAAGAACTGGACGCATTGCGTGGTCAGGGAGGATGCATCGATGAACTTACAGCAGACACCAATAACCGTTTCCCAGGGCGAACTGGATCCGGCGTTCGGCGAGAACGGCAAGGTTTTTCTGAAGACGCCGAATCCACTGGATCAGTCATTCGATATGCGGGGACTTTTAGTAGATGAAGAGGGCAACACCTACATTACTGGAGATATTCTTCGCTCGACCCGTCGCACTGACTATTGCTGCGTAAAGCTGGATGCCCGAGGCAACCTCGATAAAGCGTTTGGCACGGCAGGTTACGTCGCCGGCCGTTTTGACAGTGACAATGGCGGAATGACGCATTCACACGCCCACGAAATAGTGAAACTGGGCGATGGAAAGCTGCTCTTGATTGGCAGTTTCTTTGACGGCAGTTTGAAAAAGTCCAAGGCACTTGTCCGCCTGAACGCCGACGGCAGCCTGGATCTTGGATTTGGCGAACAAGGCAAAGTCATCATTGACCTTGGGGACGAAAGCAAGCTCCTGCGCAAGTCACGCGGGCCTTCCAGGTTTGCCGCGCAATCACAGGGTGAAAACTCCCGTTCGACTGTATTGGCAGATGGCAGGATAGTTCTGCATGAAACGGTAGGTTGGAGCTTTGCCAAAACGACTAGCGCAGTCATTCGACTCTCGGCGACGGGTGATCTGGATGACAGTTTCGGCAAACACGGAATCGTTCAGATTTCCCACCCGGATTTTTCTCACACAGAGCTGAATGATCTGTTAGCCAAAAAGGACGGTACTTATGTACTGGCAGGCCACGCCTACAATGACGACTTTAACTCTGTCTCGGCCCTGTTGACTCGATTGACTGACGCGGGTGAGATCGACACCTCATTCGCCGATGATGGTTACCGATTAGTAACGCCAGAACAGAATGACTTGGATTTCCTCATCGGAAAACTTGTCGCTCAAACCAACCGGCGCCTTCTTGCCGTGGGGTGGACTTATGGCGGCGGCGTGGCGGGTTTGCTGATCAGCCGGGAAGCAGACGGCAGTAAAAATATCCAGTTCAACGGTGGCGAGCCGTTGCAGACCAGACTGGACGGATACCAAACCACCTGGCATTGCGCGTCAATCAAGCACGATGGAAAAATTCTGGTTTTCGGGCTAGTACAGACATCCGATACACCCAGCTATGTTGTAGCCAGATTCATCGATGACGGCACTCTCGACACTTCATACGCGAACGGCAAGGGTTGGCGGACGTTCCCCATTGGCGAGGCGTTCCTGGATGCAGCCAGTTTCACCGAGGACAAAGTGACGTTTCTCGGCCAGGTCATTGTTGCAGGAAGGCCTGCCTATTGCGTTGCCCGTGGACTGATCGGGTGAACTCATCACGAGGACGCCAGGAAGTCCAATGACTGATAGCAGCTGAAAAACCAAAGCCCCGGCCGGGGCTTTTTTATTGGCAACGCACAAAGCGGACAATGACGTCCACTGTCAGACCTGACAGTGGACCGGGAACGTTGTTCGGTAGCTAATCGAAGCTTAACCATCCCCTCAAGGAGAGTGGCATGCAGGCACCTTCTTACCCCATGAGTGGTTGACTCAATCAATAGAGGTGAAAGGCAGGCTGACATCGGGGCCCCATTAAAAAGCGACCGTTCGTCGAGACTGTAATTTCTGACAGTAGCCCCTTTCCCACCGCACCCGGCCCAATAGGCACGACACCGTTCAGGGCGTTTGCAGTCGGACGGCACCGCAAACAACGAAGCTTCATGGAGCAAACTGATGAACCTGAAAAAAGCTCGTCCCGGTGATCTGGATCCGGATTTTGGCGACAACGGGCAGGTGATTTTCACTTCGCCTGACGTCTTGCAGTTCACCCCTTGGGCAATCAACGTCGACTCCGAACAGCGGATCTACGTCGCAGGACATGCTCTGCGAACCGGGGTTGGCAACCAGTATTTCTGCATGCGATTAACCTCAACTGGCCAACCCGATAAGGATTTTGGGCAGGCTGGCTACGTATTCGGGACATTCGGCGACAATATTTCCCATCAGGTCGGCGAGGTGCTGGTTCAAAAGAACGACAATAAGCCCCTGTTGATCAGCACCTTTGGCCAAACGAAAGCCGTCATGCGCCTGAATCTCGACGGCAGCCGTGATCTTTCTTACGGCAAGGACGGTGTGGCGATCATCCCTACAGGCGCCAGTATGCGTTCTGACGAGGTTGAAACCGCAGCTTCAGGCACTGGGGGCACCAGCCATTCAACGCTGTTGAGCGACGGTAAACTGTTGCTGATAGCAGAGGTTTGGGTGGGCTCGAGTGTGCATCACTCTTTAGTCGTTCGACTCAATACCGATGGCACACTTGATAACCAGTTCGGTGAACAGGGGATCACGCGCGTCCGCCATCCGGATTTCGATGGCACGCTCCTGCTCGGCTCGCTTGAGCTGGAGAATGAAAATGAAAATGAAATGAAGTACCTATTGTCAGGCGCCGTGCTCAAGCAAGGACAGCACGACAGAGCACTGTTCATGCGGCTGCTGCCATCGGGAAAGCTCGACACGTCCTTTGCCGACGAGGGTTACAAAGTGGTGCTGTCAGAGTTCAGGACCGGGTTCTACCCAGACAAGCTCATCCTGCAGACCAATCATCGCCTTTTGGGCGTCGGCCATACCTACGACGCAAGAGACGCGGGATTGTTGATCAGTCGCGAAATGGACGGCAGCGAAAACATTCAGTTCAACGGCGGCCGGCCCCTCCTGGAGTCAAACGGTGCGCTGCGCAACAAATGGACGAATGCACTGATTCAGAATGACGGCAAAATCCTGGTTCACGGCAGCACTCTGAACGCTCAATCGGGAGAAGATAAAAATGCCGTCGCCCGCTTTACCGACGACGGTCAGCTAGACACAAGCTTTGGTATTTCTTTTCCGGTCAGGCAAGCCTACCGCCCAGCGGCCTGGTTTACCGGCAACACCGTATTGTTTCTGGGAACCATCAAAGTCGATGAGACGAAATATGTGCACTGCATCGCACGCGGTGTAATCGCCTGAAACGTTGAAAGCCCCGGCATGTGAGTGCCGGGATCTTTTTGGTGCCAACGCACAAAGCCGTTGGCCACAGTTTTTGTATTCAGCACTGGCCCGTGTGGGAGCGAGCCTGCTCGCGAAGAGGCCGGCACAGTCAGCGAAAATCTCAATGTCGTTTGATGAATCCGGTCAACGCCGCCATTGCTTCTGACGAACGAAGGCGTTGGGTGAACAATGCGCCCTCCTCCTCGATCACCTTACGCATCAACTCGCGATCCGGCGCTCGCATCAATTGCTTGCTGATACGCACTGCTTCGGCCGGCAGCTCGTCGAAACGCAACGCCACTTCCCGCGCCTTGCTCAACGCCGCAGCACCGCTGCCCAGCGCTTCGGTGGCAATGCCCCACGCCGCTGCTTGTTCACCGGTAAAGCCTTCGCCCAATAACAAAAGCTCTGCTGCTTTGGCCTGCCCGAGCAGACGCGGCAGGATCAGGCTGGAACCGAACTCCGGGCATAACCCAAGGTTGACGAACGGCATGCGCAAACGCGCATCGCGGGCCACGTAAACCAGATCGCAATGCAGCAACAACGTCGTACCGATGCCCACCGCGGCGCCGGCCACCGCGGCGATCACCGGCTTGCGGCATTCGAGCAGGTTGAGCATGAAGTGAAACACCGGACTGTCGAGGTCACTCGGCGGTTGCTGGATGAAGTCGGCGATGTCGTTGCCGGCAGTGAAGCATTCGGCGCTGCCGGTGATCAGCACGGCGTTGATCTCGGCGTCGCCATCGGCCCGCTTCAGCGCCTCGGCGAGGCGGCTGTACATGGCGCGGGTCAGGGCGTTTTTCTTGTCCGGGCGGTTGAGCCGCAGGGTCAGCAAACCGCGTTCGCGTTCCAGCAGGATGGCATCAGTCATGGCGTGTCTCGCGTCTGAAATTCAGCGCTCAACCACGGCTCAAAAATACGTCGGCCAGCAGTTGGTTGCGCGGCAATCCGGCCAGGTAAAGCCGCCGGGCGAAGGCGTCGACACTGGCCGTCGAGCCGCAGACTAAGGCCAGGGTTTGCCGGGAAACAAGGCGCAGTTGCGCCAAAGCGGCGGCTGACTCGGCCGCTGTCCACAGCTCGACGCTGAGGTTGTCCCGCTGCGCAGCCAGCGCTGCCAGGGGTTTGGCCAGATAATGCTGCTCAGCATCATGGGCCACGTGAATGACGCGGATCGCGCCTTGGTGATCCTGACGCAAGGCTTCGCGCAGCACACCGAACAACGGGCCTAACCCCGTACCGGCCGCCAAAAGCCACAACGGCCGGCTGTGCCAGTCCAGGTCGTAGTGCAAGGCGCCACCACGCAGTTCGCCGAGGCGGATCGGGTCGCCGATCTGCAAGCGCCGCGCGGCATCACTGAATTCGCCGGGCTGGCGACAATCGAGATGGAATTCGAGAAAGCGGTCTTCTTCCGGCAGGCTCGCCAGCGAATACGGCCGCGCAATGTGTCCGATCCACAACACCAGGTGTTGTCCGGCGCTGTAGCGCAACGGCCGTTGCGGGGTCAGACGCAAGCGCAGCACGCTGTCGCTGAGCCAGTCCAGCGCTTCGACCACTGCCGGGCGACCATCGGTGAGCGGGTCGAAGGTGTGCACTTGCAAGTCTTCGACGACCTGACACTGACAGGCCAGGCGCCAGCCCTCCTGCCGCTGCTCGGCGCTCAAGGCGTCTGGTCGATTGTCGGCGGGCAGGCCTTGCACGCATTGCACCAGACAGGCGTGGCAACTGCCGGCGCGGCAGCTGTAAGGCACGGCGACGCCATGCTGATTGAGGGCATCGAGCAGATTGCTGCCCGCGGCCACTGACCAATGTCGTTCACCGACGCGAAGTTCAGGCATCGACGTTCTCCCACGCGGCCGCACACCGATTGCGCCCGTCACGCTTGGCCCGATACAAGGCCTGATCGGCGCGCTGCAAGGCGTCGTCCAGATCATCGCCCAACGCCAACAGCGTCATGCCGGCCGACAGGCTGAGGTTGCGCACATTCAGGCCAACCAGTTCAACGTCGGTAAAGGCAATACGCAGACGTTCACAGCAAGCCGTCAGCCGTTCGGCGTCGCAATCGGGCAGCAACACGACGAATTCCTCTCCACCATAACGCGCCAGCACATCGCCGTCGCGCAGACACGCCTGGGCAACCCCGGCGAAGGCCTGCAGCACCTGATCGCCGGCGGCATGGCCATGCAGGTCGTTGATGCGTTTGAAGTGGTCGAGGTCGATCAGCGCCAGGCCGTGCACGACATCGTTGTCCATTTCATCCAGCTCTCGCGTGGCCAGACGCAGAAAATGCCGACGATTGAACAGCCCGGTCAATTCATCGGTGGCGACCAGATCTTCCAGCTGCCGCATCATCCCGCGCAGGGTGTCCTGATGCGCCTGCAAGGCAAACCGGCGCTGGCGCTGGCGCTGCCGCGAAACCTGGACGAAGCGCGCGTATAGCACCAGCCACGCCAGCACCATTGCCAGAATGCACACCTGCAAAGCGGCAAGCGCCGGCTCGCGCAAGCGGAAGTGGTAGCCGTCCCACAGCGTGATGGCACAGAAACTGAAGAACACCAGCAATGCGCAGCGGATGAACGCTCGTCGACTGAGATGGAACAGACCGAACAACAGGATCAGCACGTAGAACACCAGAAAGGCGCCGCGGGCTTCGTCCAGATGGGCGATCAGCCAGGTCTGCCAGCCGAGACCGATCAACACCTGCGCTTCGGTCAGGCTGGGATCGGCAAAGCGCAGATTGCGCCCACTCCAGAACAGCGCGAACAGTACCGACTGGCTGATCACCACCAGCCCACTGCCGATGGTCACAGAACTCAGGGTTTGCTCGTAATGCCCCGTGAAAAACGCCAGCCACAGCAGCAGCAAAGCCAATCCATAGGTGGCCGCAGCGAGGGCAAAGCGTTTGAGCAAAAGACGTTGAATGGCGTTATGGGTCAATCGTTGACTCACCGTGCGATAAGAGGCTGACCGAGTGTCCTACTCTACAGACCGGCTGCCACTTTAGAGGCGTAGTCGATAAATGACCACCGATTTTCGGGCCCGAAATTTGACGTCAAAAGTGCGGCTGCAAAAGCCCCTCACCCTAGCCCTCTCCCAGAGGGAGAGGGGACTGACCGAGTCGATTGCTGGCAATACGCCGACCTGAAATACCGAGCCGAACTCAGGTTTGAATAACATGAAGATCGGCTCCCTTTCCTGAGTCGAACCCAGATTTTGAACAGCATGCAGATCGGCTCCCTTTCCTGAGTCGAACCCAGATTTTGAACAGCATGCAGATCGGCTCCCTTTCCTGAGTCGAACCCAGATTTTGAACAGCACGCAGATCGGCTCCCTTTCCTGAGTCGAACCCAGATTTTGAACAGCACGCAGATCGGCTCCCTTTCCTGAGTCGAACCCAGATTTTGAACAGCATGCAGATCGGCTCCCTTTCCTGAGTCGAACCCAGATTTTGAACAGCATGCAGATCGGCTCCCTTTCCCCCTCGCCCCCTTGGGGGAGAGGGCTGGGGTGAGGGGGTAGATCTTGAAGTGCAAACCCGCTGTCCGATATTCGCCCACCCATGCGACCAACGAATGACTGCCGGCGCGTGTACGCCCCACCGAGGCGCGGTATACTGCCGCGCCTTTTTAGCGTCGCGCCAGCAGCCCCGGCGTGCCTTGAAAGGTGCTTGCGACCGACCGATGCACCCAAGCCGCAGGCACCTTATTGAATGTTCCCGTCTTTTAGAGGAGCGCGACTCATGACCGTGATCAAGCAAGACGACCTGATTCAGAGCGTTGCCGACGCCCTGCAGTTCATTTCCTACTACCACCCCGTGGATTTCATCCAGGCGATGCACGAAGCCTACCTGCGCGAAGAATCGCCAGCGGCCCGTGACTCGATGGCGCAGATCCTGATCAACTCGCGCATGTGCGCCACCGGCCATCGCCCGATCTGCCAGGACACCGGTATCGTCACCGTGTTCGTGCGCGTCGGCATGGACGTGCGCTGGGATGGCGCCACCATGGGCCTGGACGACATGATCAACGAAGGCGTGCGTCGCGCCTACAACCTGCCGGAAAACGTCCTGCGTGCCTCGATCCTCGCCGACCCGGCGGGCGCTCGGAAAAACACCAAGGACAACACCCCGGCCGTGATTCACTACTCCATCGTCCCGGGCAACACCGTGGAAGTGGACGTGGCGGCCAAGGGCGGCGGTTCCGAGAACAAGTCGAAAATGGCCATGCTCAACCCGTCCGACTCGATCGTTGACTGGGTACTCAAGACCGTTCCGACCATGGGCGCCGGCTGGTGCCCACCGGGCATGCTGGGCATCGGCATCGGCGGCACCGCCGAGAAAGCCGCTGTCATGGCTAAAGAAGTGTTGATGGAATCCATCGACATCCACGAACTGAAGGCCCGTGGCCCGCAGAACCGCATCGAAGAAATGCGTCTGGAGCTGTTCGAGAAGGTCAACCAGCTGGGCATCGGCGCCCAGGGCCTCGGTGGCCTGACCACCGTGCTCGACGTGAAGATCATGGATTACCCGACTCACGCAGCATCGCTGCCGGTGTGCATGATCCCCAACTGCGCCGCCACCCGTCACGCCCACTTCGTGCTCGACGGTTCCGGCCCGGCCTCGCTGGAAGCGCCACCGCTGGACGCCTACCCGGAAATCGTCTGGGAAGCCGGCCCGTCGGCCCGTCGCGTCAACCTCGACACCCTGACCCCGGAAGACGTGCAGAGCTGGAAGCCGGGCGAAACCGTCCTGCTCAACGGCAAAATGCTCACCGGTCGCGACGCGGCGCACAAGCGCATGGTCGAGATGCTGAACAAGGGTGAAACCCTGCCGGTAGACCTGAAGGGTCGCTTCATCTACTACGTCGGCCCGGTTGATCCGGTCGGTGACGAAGTGGTTGGCCCGGCGGGTCCTACCACCGCAACGCGGATGGACAAGTTCACCCGTCAGATCCTTGAGCAAACCGGTCTGCTGGGCATGATCGGCAAATCCGAGCGCGGCCCGACTGCGATCGAAGCGATCAAGGACAACAAAGCCGTGTACCTGATGGCTGTCGGCGGCGCGGCTTACCTGGTGGCTCAGGCGATCAAGAAGTCGAAGGTGCTGGCGTTTGCCGAACTGGGCATGGAAGCGATCTACGAGTTCGAGGTCAAGGACATGCCGGTCACCGTTGCGGTGGACAGCAAAGGTGAGTCGGTGCACATCACTGGTCCTGCGATCTGGCAACAGAAGATCAGCGAAAGCCTGGCGGTAGAAGTGCAGTAAGCCCTTCACCGCCATGAAAACGGCCGGTTCATCCGCAGTGATGACCCGGCCGTTTTTGCATGTGCAAACCAGTCGCGATAAAAAACCCGTCGATGCATAGAAAATGATCTTGCGCACCTGTCAGATCTGACAGGTTAATTTCAACGCCATTCCTGATAGCGTCAGTCCATTCACGCCCACCCCGCGCGCAATGGATGCGACCATGCCTGATCAACAAGAACTGAGCATCACCACACCCTCCATCGCCAAAAGCGCATCGATCGCCACCATCGGCAAAAGCTGGGGCGCGGTGGGGCCGACCGGAGCGGCATCGTTCGAATTGCCGATTCCGACGTCTGCCGGGAGGGGTTGGGATCCACAGTTTTCGCTGAGTTACAGCAGTCAGAGTGGCAACGGTCCGTTCGGCCTGTCCTGGCACCTGGGTGGCGTCGGTCAGATCAATCGCAGGACCCACAAAGGCGTGCCACGTTACACCGATCACGACGAGATCATCGGTGTCGATGGCGAAGTGTGGATGCCGGAGCTGGATGAGCACGGCGAGCTCAAATTCCGTGAGGAAAGCACCTACAACGGCGTCGACATCGGCCCGCACAGAGTGGTGCGCTACTGGCCTCGGGTGGAGAGCGATTTTGCCTTGCGCGAGCGCTGGCAGCGGCAGACCAGAGAGACAGATCCACCGGTGTTCTGGCTGATCCATGGCGCCGACGGTTCGCTGCACCTTTACGGCAAGACCGAAGCGACACGCGTCGCCGACCCCGACGCTCCCGGATGCATCGCCACCTGGCTGCTGTGCGAAAGCATGAACGCGCGCGGCGAACACATCTGTTTCGAATACAAGGCTGATGATCAGGATCCCGACCCGCTGCATGACTACCGCGCCCAGCGCTATCTGCGCCGCGTGTGCTACGGCAACTTCACGGCCAGCAGCAATCTGTACAGCTGGACCACGGACGCCCCCGCCGACCTGAACTGGCACTTTCATCTGCTGTTCGATTACGGCGAGCGCAGCACGTCACTGACCGATATCCCTGCGTACGACGAAGATCCCCTGAAACCCTGGACGGTCCGCCCGGATCGTTTTTCAACCCATGGTCAGGGTTTTGAGCGGGGCACTCGCAGACTCTGCCAACAGGCGTTGCTGTTTCATCAGTTCTCCGAGCAATCGACAGACAAACCGAAACTGGTACGCCGTCTGCTACTGGAGTATCGCCAACCGCAAAATATCGCGCAGTGGACCTACAGCCAGATCAGCGCGGCGCACTATCAGGCATTCGATGCCAGCGGCGTGGTCGAAAACACGCCACCGATCGAGTTCGACTACGCGCCTTTTGACATCAATAAAACCGCGACCCGATTCTTCGAACTCGATGTTCAGCCGGGTATCGACGACGGTGGCTTTTACCAGTGCGTTGATCTTTATGGCGAAGGCGTACCGGGTTTTCTGTGTCGCTACGATCAGGCCTGGTACTACCGCGAACCGCTGCGCGCGACCAAGGGCACCGATGAAATCGGCTATGGACCATGGACCGCGCTGGACAAGATTCCAGTCGCCGACCGCAACCGTCCGGTCCAGCAACTGCTGACCGACCTGACGGGCGACGGGCGGCTCGACTGGGTCACCGCGCAACCGGGTATCAGTGGTTTTCGCACGCTGACAGAGCAACGCGAGTTTGCCGACTTCGTGCCCTTCGGCAAATTCCCGCCGGAGTTTTTCAACGCCCTCTCGACACTTGGCGATTTGAGCGGTGACGGCCTGAGTAGCCTGGCGTTGATCGGACCGAATTCCGTGCGGTTGTATGCCAACGCGCGTGAACAAGGCTTCGCCGCGCCTGAAGAGGTCGCTCACCAACCCGACGACGACCGCTTGCCACTGTTCAGCAATTCACGCACAGAACTGGTGCTGTTGGGCAACCTGCTGGGCAGCGACATGCCCGATCTGTGCCGGATTCGCCACGACGAAATCCGCTGCTGGCCGAACCTGGGCCATGGCCGCTTTGGCAAGGGGCGCAAGATCAGCGAGTTGCCCTTCAACTACGAACAATTCGATTCGTCACGCGTGCGCCTTGCCGACCTCGACGGCTCCGGTGCCGCGTCGCTGATTTATCTGCAATCGGAGTCCTTCGAGATCTACCTGAATCGCGGCGGCAACGGCCTGCAGCAGACACCGATCAGCGTGCCGTGGCCCGACGGCGTGCGCTACGACCGTTTCAGTCAAGTGAGTTTCGCCGACCTGCAAGGTCTGGGCTGCGCCAGCCTGATCCTGACGGTGACGCATATGGAACCGCAGCACTGGCGTTACGATTTCGTCTCGGCCAAACCCTATCTGCTGACCAGCAGCAACAACAACATGGGCTGCAGTGCCAGTGTGGTCTACCGCAGCTCGGCCCAGGAATGGCTGGATGAAAAACACCGTTTGCTCACCCTCAAGCGTTTACCGGTCTGTCACCTGCCCTTCCCGGTGGCGGTGGTTAACAAACAGCAGCAACTGGATGAGATCACTGGCAACTGTCTGACGCAGACGTTCGCGTGGCGCGAAGGTTTCTACGACAGCCGTGAGCGCGAGTTCCGCGGTTTCGGCCTGTTGCAGCAAACCGACAGCGAGAGCGCCGGCAGCGATGAGGGCGAAGGTTTCAGCGAGCCGATGCGGGTCTTCACCTGGTTTCATACCGGGCAATCGATGGACCGGCCGCGCGAGGCCTATTTCCATGAAGATGCGCAAGCGGTCGCGCTGGGCAACACCCTGTTCAGTCGCCATCACCCGGAAGACGACGTCGATCAGATCATTCCTCCGCACACCGATGACACCGGGTATCAATGCGCCCGGGCACTGGTCGGCCGGCCTGCACGCATCGAAACCTATGCCGATGCAGAAGTGGACGGCCCCGGAATCGCCACGCCTTACGCAGTCGAAGAGTTTCGATATCTGGTGCGCGAGGTGCGCGAGCAAGGGACTTATGCTGCCGCTGTACTGCTGCCATTGATGGTGGAACAGATCAGCTATCAGTACGACGGTTTCGTCGAAGATCCACTCTGCCGCAATGAAGTCGTCCTGCGGTGGAATGACTATGGCCAGCCGACGCACACCATCACAGTGAGCTACGCACGACGGCTCACCGAAAAGGACACGCCACCGTTCGACGATCCCGATGAACAGCAATGGTGGTACGACGCCCATGACCAGGCGCAACAAAGCAGCTACCTGAATGAAAGTCGCGCTACGTTCATTGATCTGGACAAGGACCTGCAGCATTGGCGCCTGGGGCTGCCTTATCAACAGCGCGGCAATGCTTTGGTTTTGCCCAAAGGCGCCCTGCCCACCGGGCTTGCGCCTGCTCAGGTGTCCTATGAGTGTCTGTTGGAGCACGAGGATTCGGCGCACTGGAACGCCGAGCGCGTGCTGACCACCCAATCCGTGCAGCGTTACCTGGATATAGAAGGACGGACGCTGGACGATGGCGACGCCGGATTTGAAGCGCTGGTCGGTCCATTGGAAGTGGCACAACTGGACAAGACCGCGCTGGACGCCTACAGCGTGCTGTCGAATTTCGACGTGAGAAGTGAACTGACAAAAATCGGTTATACGCCGATGCCGTTTCTGTTCGGGAGTCAGCCGTTGGGCAGTACAGAACAAGACCTGTGGTCGGCGAATTTTGGCTACGCCGAATACGCCGGACTCGACGGGTTCTACAAGGTACTGCGCTATCGCGAAACGCTCAGCTATGGCTTCACCCGCGCCGAATACGACACCTATGCGCTGGCCATCACCCTCGTGGAACTGGCGGATGGCTGCACGACGCGCGTCAAGTACGACTACCACGCACTGCAGCCGCTGGAAATCACCGATGCCAACGACAACATTCAGGAGGCGATGTACGAACCGTCAGGGCAACCGCTGGTCACCGGTTTTCATGGCACCGAGAACGATAAGGTTGTGGGTTTCAGGCCCCTGAGCGAATACACACCTCCCGAGGACCGGAGCCCGGCAACAGCGATAGCCCAGCCGGTCGATGCCGTGCAAAAAGCCGCAAGTACCCTGCGCAAGGATCTGTTCAGCTGGATGGGGCAGATCGCCAACGACACCCGTGCCGGCCAGGCATGGATCGCTCAGGGTTATCTGCTGCCCAGCGGCCACATCAGGGCCAGCACACGCCGCCGACTGGCCCGGCGCAGCGGCGCCTTGACGCCTGATGAGCGGGCACTGCACGAAGCCATCGCAGCGGTGCATCGCGAACCGGTGCACAGTGTGATCCTCAGTGCCGACCGTTACCCTGACGACGATGCGCAGATCCAGATCACCAAAGCCTGCGTCGACGGTTTTGGCCGGGCTCTGCAAACCCAGCAATTGGTCGATCCGGGCAAGGCGTATGCCGTGGACGACGACGGCTCGCTGATTGTCGAGGATGGCCAGATCAAAGAGGTTGATGCCAACCCGCGCTGGCGCATCAGTGAACGTGTCGAATACAACAATAAAGGCTTGCCCGTTCGTCAGTACCGCGCGTTTTTCGCCAACACCCATACCTACGTCAACGATCAGTCCCTGCGCACACTGGGCCATCACGATCAGCTTCGCTATGACGTCAAGAGTCGGCAGGTCCAATTGATCAATGCCAAGGGCGACTTTTCCCGCGAGAGGTACCACCCTTGGTATCACACCAGCGAAGACTTCAACGACACCGCCGAACCGACATTGCTAACCAAGGCACCGCAGCCATGACAGCCAATGTGCATTGGCGTACACCCGCACTGGCGGTGAGCGATGCGCGGGGCTTGCCAGTGCGGCAGGTCGGGTACTTGCGTAGCGCGGCCGATGACACACCCCTTGCGCTCGTCACTCGCCAACGCCACGACCCTGCCGGGCGTCTGATCGAGCAATGGGACCCGCGCCTGCCCGTACCCTGCCTGACCACGGTTTACAGCCTGGACGGCTCGCCATTGAAATCCGACAGCGTCGACGCCGGCTGGCGTCTGACCTTGCAGGGGTTGGCCGGTGAACCTTCTCGGCGCTGGGACCAGCGCGGCAGCCATTGGCAGACGACCTTCGATGAGCAACTGCGGGTGATCGCGGTCGAGGAAAATGGCCAACCCGATGTCGATGTTTTCATTTACGCCGACGCATCGGCCGAGGCCGGGTACAACCGCCGGGGCCAGTTGCTGGAA